>NZ_BLPF01000004.1:0-300000 GCF_011764425.1 Phytohabitans houttuyneae | reverse complement strand
CCCGATGATCCCGGTCTGGTGCGGCGGCTGGCGGCGCTGCTCACCCTCGGCGCCGCGCACAACCTGACCGGGCTGATCCTGGGCCCTTGGCCACACGGCACCACCTGGCACATCGACACCGACGGCAGCATCGACACCCGGCCGGGCCGGCTGGCCACGCTCACCAGCACCGCCACCAACGACCTGCTCACCCTTGCCGCCCTGCAAATCCGGGAGGATCCGGCCGCGCCTGCACCGCCACCGCCCTCCCCGAGTCGGCAGGCCGCTGCGAGGGGGCGCTGATTCGGCTGTCTCTGCTCGGCCCGGTCACCGTCATCGCCGCCCAGCGGCCGGTGACCTTCCGCCGGACAGCGGCCATGCAGATTCTGGTGTACCTGGCCGTGCATCCGGCCGGTGCCACCACCGACGAGCTGTGCAAGGCGATCTGGCCGCATCGGCGCCCGCACGCCGCCGCCGGCAGTTTCTACACCGCCGTCAGCCACCTGCGCCAAACCCTGCACACCGCTACCGGCGGCCGTGAGGCCATCACCCATGGCGGCGACCGGTACCAGCTGGACCACACCATCACCGACACCGACTTTGCCCGGCTTCTGGCCGCAGCACGACGGACGACCACGGCTCCCGCGCCAGGCGCTGCCGGAGGCCGCGTTGCGGGAGGTCGTCGGCTTGTACCGGGGTGAGCTTGCCGCAGGGCAACCGTGGCCGTGGCTGACCCCGCTCCGCGAACGGCTGCGCCGCCTGGTGATCAACACCTATGCCCGGCTGGCCACCGACCATCCCCACGAGGCAGCAACGCTGTGGCACACCGCCGCGCAGGTAGTGGATCCGGTCAACGAGCATGTGCATCAGCGAGCCGTCCACGCGTTGACCGGCGCCGGCCACCACGACACGGCCGCCGCGCTTGTCGTCGAGCACGCCCAACACCTCGCCGCCACCCAACCCATGACAGGTCTCTGACCAGCAGTTGTGAGGTCGTGTGAGGTTTGTGTCAGGTCGTGTGAGGCCGCAACCTCTTGTCCTGCTGGCAGGGTTCGGCCCTACCGTCGAAGCCATCCCACAATGGCTATTTGGGCGGGGAGGTTGGGATGCGTCGGTCAGCACCCATCGACGGTTGGACCGTCCTGCTGCTGGTCGGCATCCCGGTCGTGCTGGTCCGCCTGGTCGGCTGGCCTTGGCCGCACCGGATGCCGTCCCGTACTGACCTCGCCGCATGGGTGGCCGAGCCGCTCGCCGACCGCTCGATCACCGCCACGGTCGTGGCGCTGATCTGGCTAACCTGGCTAATCCTGGTCGCCATCGCGGCCGTCGAAGCCTGCCGCTGGGTTATCCGACGTCGCCGGCTGCCCCGACTGCAGGTACCGCAACCGGCGCAAGTACTCACCGCCACCCTCATGGGCGCCGCCGCGGTCAGCTCCACCGACACCGCAGTGGCGGACACCGGTAGCCCGGCCGTCACCCTGACCGACAACCTGCTCACCGCGACCAGCGTCCGTGACACCACGGCGGTGCGGCAGGCGCCGATGACCGTCCACGTTGGCGCCACCAGCTACCGGTACGTCGTCAAACCGAAAGACACCCTCTCCTCCATCGCCCGTCAATGGCTGGGCAGCCCGGACCGGTGGCCGGAAATCTGCCGCCTGAACCGCCACCGTCACTTCCCGACCGTGGGCGGCACGCTACGCGACTGCGACCTCATCTACCCCGGCTGGGACCTGCGCCTTCCCGCCGACGCCACACCACCAGCCGCTGCCGTGCCCGCCCAGCCTCCCCGACCGGCCGCTCCCCCACCGGACCCGGCCGGGCCGCGAAACTCGGACGGCATCGGTCACCCCACGCCAGCCCCTCACACCTCCGCGTCGAACACTCCAGGGCCCCCGCTTCAGCATCGACCCCGTCGCCGGCAGACACCCCGTCACGCAGTGCCGCGACCGGTGACGCCGACACCCAGCCGCAGCGCGACGGCCGCAACGAGGCTGGGATCACGTTGCCGGTCCAGGGGTGGGTCAGCCTCGGCTTGGCCGCCGCTATCGCGACCGTCGCAGCCATCCTGCGCCTGCAGCGGCGCCGCCGCGCCCAGCTGACCTTCCCTACGCCCGCGAGCACCACGCCGCAGCCAGCCCCAGTGCCGCCATCCCTGGCCCGCGTGGAGGGGATCGGCCGCCGCCACCTCAACCGCACTGGCGCCGACTACCAGCCCTCCGGACCGGCCGTGCCGGCCCCGATCGGCCACGGCGCCGGCGGCGCCGAGATCAGCCTGTTCGACCTTCCCGGTGCCGGCCTCGCCCTACACGGTGCGGGAGCCGTCCCAGCCGCCCGCGCTGTGCTCGCCGCCACCCTGGCCACCGGCGCAGCCGACACGGTCGACGCCCGCCCCGTCGTGGCGACCACCGGCGACCTGCTGGCCCGGCTGCTGCCCGAAGGCGCTCCGGCCATCGGATTGGACCCCGGCGGCACCACCTACGACGGAGAACGACTCATCGTCCTGGCCGACACCGCCGCCGCCGTAACACATGCCGAGGAGGAGATGATCAGCCGACGGCGGCTACTAAACACCTTGGCCGCCGACACCATTGCCGATCTCAACGCCCGCACCGACCACGCCGAGACGCAGCCGCCGTACGTGCTACTGATCGAGGCCACCGACCGGCACGCCGGCCGGCTCCGCGCGGTCGCCACGCACCGCGCCGCCCTGGACCTGCACCCGGTCATCATCGGCGCCCTGAACGGCTTGCCCACCGTCGAAGTCGACTCCGACGGCGCCGTCACGAGCCAGGAGCCGAACCCGGTCCGGCAGCTGTCCACCATCGGCGCAGCCGACCTCGCCGGAGTCCTCGGCATGCTCACCGACGCGCTGGCCCGCCCGGAAGCCGGCACCGACATCGACGACCCGCCCGCCGAGCCGGCACTGGCATCTACAGAGCCGGGCGAGCCGGTACCCGTCCAGCCGCGCGACGGCTCCGCCCTGGTCCAGCTGCGGGTCCTCGGCCCGGTCACCGTCACCAGCGACACCGGGCCGATCGCCACCGGGATGCGCAGCGGCTCATACACCGCCCTCGCGCTGCTGGCCGCGCACCCGGCCGGGCGCACCCTCGACCAGCTCGCCGCCGCCCTGCACCCCGACACCGACAAAGACATCGCCGTGAAACGGGTCCGCACCGACATCACCACCACACGGCGAGTGCTACGCGCCGCAACCGGCCACGACGAGCCAATGTTCATCGTCTACGACCAAACCACCGGCCGGTACCGCCTCGACCCCGAAACCGTGGCCGTGGACCTGTGGCAGATGCTCACCGCCATCGACACGGCGAACACCGCCGACGACGACACGGCGGCGCTCGCCGCGCTGCGGCAAGCCGCCGACTTGTACGGCGGCGACTTCGCCGACGGCCACGACCGCACCTGGGTTGTCGACTACGCCACCGCCTACCGGCACCAGACCCTCACCGTGTACGCGCGCATCGCCGAAGTCCTCGAGCCCGACCACCCAGACCAGGCCGTCGCGGCCCTGGAGACCGCGGTCGAGCTGGACCCGGTCAATGAGGAGCTTTACCAGCGGATCATGCGCATCCACGGCCGGCAGCACCGGCCCGACGCCGTCCGGCGCACCCTGCGCCGCTTGGAGGAGCGGCTGGCCGACCTCGGCGATGCCGAACCGTCGCAGGCCACCCGCCGCGTCGCCGAACGCCAACTACGGCCTGCCGCCCCGACCAGCCGAGCACGGCCATGAACCCGGCCCAGCTGCGCGGCGAAGACCTGCTGCGGCTCGCCGGCGGCACTGACCAGGGCGCCGAGAGGGGATGACGGCTGTGTCCCAGACGGCGATCAAGCCGCACGATCGGGAAGCTGCCGCCGTGCCGATGCCGTCCGCCGAGGCGCGGCCGAGTTGGTCGCCGGCACGGTTGGCGTACTGGTTCTACTCCGTGGCCGCGACCGGTGCGGTGATCGGCCAAACGTGGGTCGCGGTCACCCACGCGCCCTGGCCACCGGGCGTGCCGGCGATAGGGAGAGTTGCGGCGGTATTGCCCTTCGCTCTGTGTCTGGAGCTGCTGGCCATGACCCTCTCCGCGATGGCCGACCAGCGGATGCGGCTCGGCGAACGGGCCTACGGGTTCCGGACCTTCTCCGCCCTCGTCGCCATGATGGCGGTCGGCATCCTGGTAGCCGGGCACTGGCCGCACCTGTACTGGTCGGCCGGGTTCGGGGTGCTGTCCGGCTCGGCATACGCGCTGTGGCTGCTGCACTCGGCCGCCCGCCGCCGAGACGCCCTGCGCGCGGCGGGGAAACTCGCCGACCCCGCACCGGACTACGGGCTGTGGCGGCGGATGCGTCATCCGATCTGGACCGCCCGAGCCGCGGAACTGGCCCGCGAAGGCCGCGTTGACGTCGACAGCGGCCGGTGGCGGCCATTGGGGTTGTTCGAGTCGTTGCGCGCCGCCGAACTGGCGACCCGCGCCGAGAAACGACGCCCCGCCATCGCCCACGCCGTCGAACAGGTGATCCGCGCCGACCAGCGTGACCCGCGGATGGCCGAGATCGCTGTCCGCACCCTCGACCTGGACCGGCTCGCCGCCGAACTCGCGGCCCGGGTGAACTACGGCGCGTGGGCCGACCGGCTGGCCCCGGCCATCACCGCCCCGGCGCCCGCACCGACCACGCCACCATCAGGCCAACCAGCACCCGGCGAGCCGACCGAGCTGACGCCGGTCCCCGACGGTAATGCCTCACCGGCCGGGTCGCCCGAGCCCCAGATGGCCACTGCTCACGACGGCCGCCATGTGGCGGACCCGGAAACGGTTGCCGACCGGGACGTTCTCGGCACCGCACTCGACAGGAACGATGTAGACGCCGACTACGACGACACCACCCCTGACGACGAGTACGACGACGTGAGACACGAGCGGGACCAAGGCGCGGAACTGGCCGCGGACCTCGTGCCATTGCTACCGGCTGCGCGCGCCGCCCGTGACGAGCTTGTCCAGGAAGGCCACACGGTCAGCCGGGACGCTCTCGCCCACAGGCTGCGCCGCAACGGCCACTCCATCCGCAACAACCGCGTGTCCGAGCTGCTGGCCGCGCTACGCCAGGAGGCGCCCTCAGCCGACGCTTCCCGTCCCACCACACCGGCCTAACGTTGCGTCGCAGCCCTCATCCGGCTCACACCTTTGAAGAGGCCGCCCGTGCACAAGTTGCCGCTGCCGCCGGGTGCGGCGCGGGCGCCGCACCCCGCGCGCTGCCCGCCCTGGTGCGGACCGCGTTCTGGGCCAAGGCACCAGGCTGGATCGGCACCGACCCAGCCGACCTGGAAGGCCCATACGTGGAGGTCACTGTCCCACCGACCTCCCGCTCCAGCTGAGCCTCAGCCCGGACCAGGCCCGCGCCTTCGCCGCCGCACTTCTGCGGGGCCTCCGACACCACCGACAGGGCACCTACCACGATCACTCCCCGTGGGACAGAACCGCCGCGCGCCTCGACCCCGCCCGGCGATGTGCCGGCCGGGCCGGCTTGATCGGCGCGCGGAGGTGGACGTGGATAGGCGCGGGTGCCCGGAATTCCCCGGGCAGGACCCGAACCGGCCATGGAGGAAACGCGATGACCAACCCCACACCCGCGACCCGGCAGATCGAGATCAGTGACGAGGCGTACGACGTGCTAGCCCGCACCGCCGCCAGCCGAGACACTGACATCAACGGCGCCCTGCTCTACCTGCTCGAAGTCCCGGCCGTCGCAGCCGCGCCGCAGGACCGCGACGAAGACGACGACTGATTCCACAAGGGGGTGCGGCGCCGCCGGTCAAGCGTGACCGGCGGCGCCTTCGTGCGCGCCTACTGCACCGCACTCCGCGGTGCCGGCGTCCGCCCTTTCGGCTCGGGGCGCGGTGGCGGTGGTCGCACCGGTGTTGTCAACTGTCGGCCGCACACTCGTCCGCGTCCGCGAGGTTGTTGAACAGCGCGTCCGGGAACAATCGTCGCCAGTGGGGTTTGGCCTGGCAGGCCGCCTGCACGGCCTGGATGATCGGCTCGATGGCGCGGTTGTTGTCGGCGCTCCATGCTGCGGCCTCGCTGAGCCGGATGGTGCCGCTGTTCACGCCGCGCTCGATGGTGGTCTGATCGGCCGTCTTGCCGGTGATGGCCAGCCGGAGCACGGTAGCCCAGGTCGACGGGTGCGCGGATATCTCGATGACCGCCTGGTTCGGGCCGTCGGTGGTGAGGAGTGTGAGCGCTTCGCGGAGCCCGTCGAGGTAGCGCTGCTGCTTGGCGACCTCGGCCCGCCGGGCGGCCATGCGCCGCGTGCTGGTGCCCTCGGCCGATTGACTTCTCATGGCGGCGAGTTGGCGCTCAACGGTGGTGATCTGCTCGTGCAGGCGAGTCAGGTCGGCCATGTCATTGCCTGCCCGTCTCGGCTTGCGCGCCGATGAGCACGGCGACGAGGCGGGCCGCCGGCACGCCGTGCGAGGTCCCGGCGGCGTCGGTGTCGGCGAAGCCTTCCAGGCGCCGCCCGGACTCCATGCCGAACACGCTGGCCCGCGCTGTCCGTCCGGCGACGAAGGCGTGCACGTCGATGCACAGGTGCTGGCCGTCGCTGTCGGCACCGACGTTCATGAACTGCAGGATGGCGGCTTTGTCGCCAGCCTTGACCAGAATCGTGGGCCACTGCGCCGCCTCGGGACCGGCCTCGATCACCGGCAGCGGCTTGTCCGGGTTGCCGTACGTGGCGATGAACTCCGCCAGCGTCTGCACGGCCATCTTCTACTCCCTCTTGAACGTTGGCGCGCCGATATTGAGACACACTCCACTGTGGATGATGGCAGCGGCTGTTCGCCGTGCACGGGTTAAACCTCTTCGGCGATCGGGGTCGTGCCGGCTATGCCGGTCACGTGCACGATCGACGGCTCGTGGTCCAGTCGTTGCCAGCCGAAGCGGGCGCAGGCGTAGCAGCGTCCGTCGATGCAGGCGACATCGCCCATGGACAGCGACCGGTTGCCGCGTGCCCGGTACTGCGTGGCGCGGGGGTCGGGCTCGCCGAAGTCCGGGTCGTGACCGACGTTGAGTAGCCGGTAGAGCTGCTCACACGCGTCCAGGTCGTTACACTCCGGGATCTCGGTGGAGAAGACGAGCGTCACCGGATGCCCCGGCAGGTAGCCATCGAGGAGTCCGAGATGACGCCCGCCGTCGTCGACCGCAACGTTGTGGTACACCTCTGCCTTCATCGCGTGGTCAGTCCTTCCCTTGCGCGTGGCGGCTGGACGCCGTGACCTGGCTGGTAGGGGCTGAGCAGGCCGGTCAGGGTTTGCTTGTCACGGACGAGCGGCGCGAGTCGCTTGGCTTGTAGGAGCAGGTTCGCCACCACCAGCAGGCCATCTGGGCGGGGCAGGTAGAAATCGCGGTGGGCGCGAAGCCAGAGTGCGACCTCGGTCCAGGAGTAGAACTTGGTGTCCCGGCCCGGATTGACCGGTGGCGGGAAGCCTCCCGGTCCCTGCTGGCCGGTCGACCACTGGCGGACCATCTCCCGAGACCGGCCGATCCGCTCGCCGATGTCAGCGAGGGTGACCCAGTCATCGGCGCACACCCGGGCCGGGTGCAGGTCGAACGCTTCCAGGTCAACGATGGCCGACACGACGGCGGCGGCCATGCTGGGGCTGCGGCGCCGCGCGGTCACCATCTGCCGGGAGGGACGCACGTCGAGATCCGGATGGGTGTCCACCACCGAGGCGGCCTGTGAGCGGTCCGGCGGGCGGTCGAGGATCAATCCGAACCGGTGTAGGCCCACGGCGTCCCCTCCGGCGGTCACGGCGACGCCTCGACACGCCGACGCCCGATCCTGACGGTGAGAGGTTCGAGCAGATGTGCCACTGTGGACACTCCTTCCGCCGATCTGTTGGTGGTGCACCGGTTCCGGCAAGCGGGAGGCAGCCGATTCCAGGGGTGCTGCCGTCGTAAACATTGATGCCTACCTCGACGGTCGGATCAAGCCGATCCGGACGATTCGGTCAAGGTTTCTGCGACGAAAATGCGGCCCTGCTGCCAGCGCCTACGGTCAGCCGCCGGGTTGTTCGGACATCCGGCGGGACCGTGCTGTAGCCGTACGGGCGGCGGGTGTGGGATGGGTGGTGCCGGTTGGCGGGATAGTGGCCTGTGGCGGGCTGTCTGGCGGCCGGTTGGCGATGAGGCGGGCTTGTGTCAGGAGGCGTTGCGCGGTGCGTTCGCCGAGTCCGAGCCGCCGGGCGAGTTCGACGCCGAGGCCGCGCGGGTTCTGGCCGTTGGTGCCTACCTCGGTCAGGAGTGCGAGGGCGGCTTGGAGGCGGGGGTCGTCGGCGTAGGGGTGGGGTTTGCGGGCGCCGGTGGTGCCGGGGGTGCGGCCGGTGGACTGCCGGCCGGTGCGGGCGTCCGCGACCGCCCACACGGTGCGCCGAAACCATAGGCGGCGGACCCGCCCGTCGGTTAGCTGTTGGATGCGGTCGGGCTGGTCGTAGAGGGTGTCGGGCAGGTTGCGGTACGAGCGGTAGCCCAGGATCGTCGCCGCTGTCCCGGAGCCGACCAGGTCGTCGGGCCGCCCGCGCCGGTCGACCTTGGTGAGCACCGCGCGTTTCGCCTTCAGGTGTGCGGTGTGGAAGCGGTCGATGTCATCGAGCCAGAACCACTCCGCACCGTCGTGGGTGAACCCGTCGGGGAAGCCGAATCGGGTGCGGTGGCGGTGCCAGTTGTTGACCGTCGTGTACGCGACGCGCAGGTGAGCGGCCACACCGGACCGGTCCAGCGCCGTCCGTCCGTCGATGGAGCGTCTGGCCACGCAGACATCCTCTCCGAAGGTCCGCGCCGCTGCGCGGCCGACGTGCCGCCCCGCCCGTTGTCCGGCCCTCGGCCGCGTAGCGGCGCGCAGAAAACCTGTCTGGCCGTAGGATCGGCGACACGCCCGGCTCCGGGACGTGCGGCTTCGTTGCGGTCCGCGGGTTGACCCGGAAAGCGGGCGAGGTGGCCAGCGGGGCTTGCGCGCACCCCCTCGGGTGTGCCCGCCGGCCACCGCCCCGACCCCTGCTTCACACTGCTCCGGTTACAGGTACGGGCGCAGCAGCCGCCACGCCACCTGGGCCATCCGGTCGATCCGCAGCGCGGCGAACTTGGTCCGGGCGGCCGGTTTCAACGCGTCGTACACGGTTAGGATCGCGGCGGCGGTGGTGGCGTCCACGACCACCCCGTCGATCTTGCGGAACGCGCCCCGCTTCGCCTCGCGCAGCAACTCGATCACCCGAGGGTCACCGGCGGTCGCGTCGTCCGGCAGGGCCTCGATCCACGCCAGGTCGGGACAGTCGGGACACGTGACGAGGTGCGGGTCCTCGGTCACACGGGTGAGCGGGCCGTCGTCGGCTCCACACACCGGGCCGGCATGGTGGACTGCCTTCGCATGCATGTACGCGGGATGCCTCCGCGCGGTCATGGCGTACCGTCCGGCTGCATGTCCGGAGGGACTGGCCACACGCCGAGCGGGTGGCCGGGCTCGATGCGGCCTCGGCCGGGGGCGAGGGTGTCGAACACGGCGGTGTAGGTGGCGTGCAGGTGACCGCGGACCCGGACGAGGCGGTTGCCTCGGGTGAGCTTGGCTGGCATCGCCTCGACCACCCGGCGGATCAGCCCGTACAGGTCCCGCGCCTCGATCCGCTCCGCACATCCCTGGCAGGCTGACCAGCGTTCGCCCCATGCCTGTGTGATGCCGTGTTCGGTCTCGGTGCGGCGGGTCCGCGCAGCGTGGTGCCGGTCCTGGTAGTCGGCGGCGTCGACCACTCGGGCGGTGACTCTACGCACGTCGGTGCGTTGGTCGGCGCACCGATAGATCCACGCCGCGTCCGGTGCGGAGCAGAAGTCACACTCGATCAGCGGATCGGCGATCTCGGTGACCGGTGCCGGGTCGGGGCGGTGATCGACGGTTTCGCCGCGTACCTCGACCGCGTGCACATACGTGACGCCGCTCGGCCCGGTGTGGGTGTTGACCGCGCGGCGGCAGCGCCGGCAGTACATCACCTCGACCGGTGGGATCTCGGCGGGGTTTGGGCTGGTGGTCATGGCTGCCCCTGCGGCGGGGTGACAGCCGGCGCGTGGTTGCCGTACTCGGGCACGCGTACGGGGTCGAGGGTCAAACCGATCCGGGTCCGGGCCGCCTCGTAGAGGGCCAGAAGGAGCCCGATGAGGTCGGTACTGAGCGCCTCGTCGTAGTCGTGCGCGATGCGGCAGGCGTACCGCAGTACCGCGCACGCGTCGATGAACGCCGTTTCCAGGGCGGCCCGGTCGTCGTCACGCGTGGACGGGGTGATCTCGTCAGCGGTGTAGGTGCGCTCGTCGCCGGTCGGGAACCGCAGGCGCAGCCGCCGGATGTCGGTGGAGTGCGGCGCGTAGGTGATATCGGTGACGGTGCCGAGGCGGTACTCCACGGCGTCGCGCGGCCGGCGCACCCGCGCGGTGTCGTTCAGATCCATTGTGGACTCCGTTCGGTCAGCAGGTGGGGTGGCCGGTTCTCGGTGCATCGGGTCAGGGGTCACGTCAGGTCCTCGAAAGGTGATCGCGGCCGTTGCGGTCGCGGCGCTCACCGCGGTTTGCTCGTGGGCGTCGCAGAGCAGGACGACCTCGACCCAGGGCGGACGCGACCCGGCATCGGCGTCGGCGAGCAGGCACAGGCCGTGGCAGCCGCATGCGGTGCCGTCGTGGCGGATGGTCAGCCGCGCCACCGGCGGCCGGGTGCACGGGCCGGCGTCCTGCTCAGGCACGAACTCCGGGTTGAAGGTCGGGATGGTGACGCGGCAGGTACAGGCCGCGTCCTCGGGCGGCGGCGGGGTGTGCAGTACCCGGCCGGCGCGGCGGCGCCCGTATACCCGGGCATAGGCGACGCTTTGCGTGTCGATCCCGTGTTCCGGGTTGGGGTGGTGGCGGCGTTCGCCGAGCAGGTCCAGGGGCGGCACGGTCAGCGCCGCCCAGCCGGCGTGCAGTACCGGGTACCAGGCGCCGCCGATCCGGGCGAAGTCCCCGAGTTGGAAGTGGTGCTGTGTCCACGGCTGGTAGCTGCCGGTGGAGGCGACGATGGCCCGGTGGTCCCGCCGGTGGTCGATCTCGTCGCCGAGCCGGCTGATCGCCGCGTCCAGACAGTCGAGGTGGGCTGGATTGCCGGTGACCTCGGCGCGACGGCGCCGCAGCCGTGCTCGTCTGACCGCCAACTCCCGGACCTGGCGGGTAAGCATGCGTGCCGGGTCGACGGTGGTCATGAGGCACCTGCATCCGCGTCGGTCGCCGTCTGCGTCCCGGTGTCCGGTGTGGTGGGCTGGAGTTGGTCGAGGCGGCGCAACAGGTCCTGGACCCGGTGTAGCTCGTCGCGGAACCTTCCGGCGATCGCTTGGTAGCCGGCCGGGGTGGGCTCGATGTTCAGGTGCCCCGGGCTCGCTGGCTCGTCAGTCGCCGGGTGTTGCGCGCCGGCCTCGGCTTCGGTGATCGCGTCCTGCCAGCGCTGCGCGAGCAGGCCGAGGCAGTGGTGCAGGAAGCCGGCCTCGTCGGTGGACAGCCGCAGCGGCACGCGGCCGGGTTCGGAGTTGTGTTCGGCGATGGTCAGCGTGTAGGTGCTGTTGATCAGCCAGCGGTGTTGCTCAGTGGCGTAGACGGTGAACCGGGTTCCGGTGTTCTCTACGCGGAAGATGAAGGCGAAGGCTGGGATCAGGTCGGCGTAGTAGGTGGCCGCGCAGACGGCCGTGATCGGCTCGTCGGGGTGCGGCGGGTAAGCAAGCATCAGCAGGTCTCCTTCACGAGGTGACGGACTCGGCCGCGGCGGCGTCCGCCTCGTCGTCCCACGGGCGCAACAAGGCGTTCAGTGGCGTGGCGAGGGCCTCGGTCACCACCTGGACCGGAAGCGTGGTTTGGCCGGTGGCGTACTGCCGGTCGCACACGTGCAGCACGGCCGACAACGCCTCGGCCAGCGCTGCGGTCGGGGTGCCGGACGGGTACTCGGCCGCGATGCCGGCGAGCATGGCCTCGGTGCGGGTGACGGGCACGATGCGGAACCGCACGTCGACCGGCAGCTTCACGACCACGTCGCGGCCATCTTTGGTGGCGAGCACGACGGTGCCGGCCTGCGGGTTACCGCCGAACTGGATGACGTACACCCGGCCGAAACGGGTCAACGCCGGAGTCACGGTGCGATGCAGGTAACCGTGCTCCCGCGCGATCTTCACCATGGCCGCGCGGCCCTCGGTACCGACCAGAACGAGGTCGGGGAGGCGGACGCCGGTCAGGTCGAGGCGGGGGTACGGTCTCGGCCCGCGCCAGCCTCGCGGAAGGCTACGCATCCCTGACCTCCCTCCCCGCGCCGGTGGGCCTGTCGGCGGTCGGCTCCTCGCCGACGGGCGCGGTTGGGGTGGGCTCGGTGTCGAGGTGGGATGGGAGCGCGGCGAGAGTGCGGGTGAGCGTGCCGCCGATCCGTTCGTCCGTGGCGGCCGCGCAGGCGATCAGCGCGGCTCCGGTTTCCAGGGCCTGCCCCGGGGTGTATCGCACCCGCACCGTGCGGGCGCCGTCGGTGGTGACGGCGCGGACCTCGACCCGGCCGCGTTGCCAGGTGGCGACGGGTAGCGCCTGGTCGGGAACGGCGCGCACTGTGCCGTGCAGCGTCTCGCGCAAAGCGGCGCGCAGTTCCTCACGTCGGCGGGCCGCGAGGGCGGTCCAGGTAGCGGCCTTCTCGGTCTGCGATATGTGTTCGTCGCCGGTGGCGCAGGCCGCGTAGGCGGTATGGCGTTCGGCGTTGCCGGTGGCCTGCGCGAACTCGGCGGCGAGGTCGAACAGTGGATCAGGAGTCATCCTGGTGCTCCAAAGCGTGTCTTGGAGAAGGGGTTGCCGAGGGCCGTACGACCGGGAAAGAAGTCCCGGGCGGCACGGCCGACGCGGCGGCGGTCATGGCCGGGCAGCCGTCGGTTCAGCGGAATCGATCGACGCGGCCGTGGTGAACGGCGATGCCGGTCTCGCGGACGGCAGGCCGCGGTCGAGTTTCTGGCCGGTGCGGTCGAGGCTGACCGCCCCGTAGGCGGTCAAGTGCGCGCCCACGGCGAGCGCTTGCACACCAGTGAGCAGCACGACCAGGCGGCGGGCCGAGGTGTCGTGGGCGTGCAGCTCGACGTGGCCGTTACTGAGCGGCCGGACCGGCATGAACGGCTCGATGCGGGCCGTGTCCGGCAGTGCGGTCTGGATCGCGGCGACCAGCGCCGTCCACCGGTCGTTGACCAGGTCGTCCCATTCCCCGGCGTGGGCGGTCAAGGTGACTTGTTCGGCCTCGCTGGCCGCATGTGCGGCCATCGCGCGGGCGACCTCGGCCCGCGCGTACAGGCCGCACACCTCGTTGGCCAGGGCGATCATCGCCTCGACCGTGATCGCTGGCGGGTGCGTGGCCGTCACGGTGGGCGCGACGGCGGACGGGGTCGGTACGGGTGCGGTCCCGGCGGCGGGGTGTTCCCCCGCGCCGGGGCCGGGCGGGGTGTCCCCGCGCCGGCCCTCGTGCCGGGCCATCTCAGACGGCCAGCAGCTCGAACGCGCGGGCCTTCAACTCGGCGCCGGCACCGGTCAGCGCCCGCGTCGCCCGCGCTACGTCGGTCTTGGCCGGGGCGAAGTGGTCGAGGTACTCGGTGACGGCCTGGTAGCCGGCCCACCGGGTGCCCTTGATCGCCGCCTGGGTGTCCGCGTCCCGGATCAGGTACCGCAACGTGGCGGTGCGCTGCTTGGCGTTGTTTTTCGCCACGTCGGAGGCGTCGTCGGCGAGCGGCCACAGCTCGGCGACGATCTTCTCGAACTCGCCCATGGTCAACGCCTCGTTGATCATCTTCTCGGCTTCGGTCTCGAACGCCTCGAACGCGCGCCACATCAGCCCGAGCGCCTGCCGCGCCTCCGCGATCTTCGAGCTGACGTTGGAGGTGTGCCGGAACGTGTACGAGCCGCGCGATTGCTGGTAGGCCGTCCGCTGCGTGTTCCGGCAGACGATCCGCACCGGGGTCGCGTCCAGGCGCAGCGATGCGGTCCCGTCGTGGCTCGTGTTCGCGGCCAAATACAGGTCCATGTCGTCGATGCCGGCAATCTGCATCGCGGTGGGCAGCTTCATCGTCACGAACACCGAGCGGCCTTTGCGCATCGAGCCCGCGGTCTCGAAATGCGCGCCGGACTCGTCCACGAGGAGGTTGAGGGTTTCGGCGACCTGCTCGTTCTGCACGACGCTGTAGTCCTCGCCGACCACGCCGAGGTACTCGGTGGCGCCGGTGGCCGGGTTGGTGCGGACGGTCATGTACTTGTCGGGGCAGTCGACCTTCGTCACACCCTTGTCGGTGATCTCGATGCCCTGGATGGCGATCTTGCGGACCTCCCAGCCGCCGAGCCACGCCTTCGCCATGACCTCCTGCGCGGTCATGCACGAGTCGGTGACGGTGCCGAGTTGGTGCCACGCCGACAGGCGGGCGGAGGCGAAGGCGGTCTGGCCGTTGGCGAAGGTTTCCAGTTCGTGTGCCACGGTGCCGTTCCTTTCGGATCGTCGCGGTGATCGGGTGATCTGGTGAGCGGCGGGCCGGATGGCTTGCGCCCCCGGCCGCGCCGTCACCAACAATGTTTCCTACCTCGATTGGTCCATCAAGCCGACTGTGTTGAGTCGATGAAGGTTTCAGCGGCGAATCTGACGCCCGCCGCCGGGCGCGCCCTACCGGATGCCGGGTCCGGGTTGTAGGCGCCCGTCCGGGCCGTACACGTACGCGCGCACCGTTCTGAACGGGGCCGGTAGGTACACGGTGAAACCCTGTTCCGGAATGAACAGCGTCCGGTAGGTGCGGGTGATCCCGAGCGTCCAGCCGGCCGGTTTGTCGCCGTGCGAACCGGCCGGCATGACGCCCGCGCCGGGCCGGTCGCTGTGGGCGCGGCGGTGCCGCTCGATCGCCAGGTGCGGACACAGTGTGAGTGCGGCGGCGGTCATGCACTCGGGGTGCCCCGGCGGGTCGGTGAACCGCAGCAACTCGACCGTACGGGGCGTGCCGACGAAGGCGACCCAATAGTCCATCGGCTCACCGCACAGTGAGCACCGTCGATCGAGTGCGAGTTGGGTGGCAACGGTGGTGTTGATCGTGGTGAAGTCCACATGCGACCCGCCGCCGGACGGGTCGGGATGGACGTTGACCGGCGGGATCGGCAGGCCGCGCCGCGCGTCGCGGGGACGCGCGGCCAGCATCGGCGGAAGGTCCAGCGGTTCCGGGCCGAGGGCGGTCACGGTTCACCGCCCGCACGGCCGGACCGGGCATCCGTAACGGTGATGTGCGGTTGCTCGGTGCGCAACACGGCGCGCGCCTGTTCCCATTGCGCCGAGGTCACCCGCAGCGTGACCGGTTCGAGGTTCGCCCCGGTCATCGTGACGGCCATCATGCCGGCCGCGTCCGGGTTGTCGAACACGGCCACGGTGTCACCACCGGCCACGAGGTACACCTCGCCGTTGTCGGGCGGCGGTCCACCGACCGGGCGTCGGACGGTGCGACGGGCCACGGCGCGGCGGGCACGGGCGAACCGCGAGCGGTGGCAGGCCGACCGGGACGGGCGGGCGGGGCGTAGCGCCGTCAGCACGCACCCGCGCCGCGCGGGCCGGTAGCCGCTCGCCCCGACGACGGGGCACAGCGGTTCACCGTCCACATGCGACCATCCCGGGCGGGGCCCGTTCGCCGGTACCCATCGGTATGGCGGGTAGGGGCGGGCCGGTTCGTGGCACACCGGGCACACGCACCGCGCCAGCACCGTCCGCCGGAAAGCAACGATCTTCACGATTCGTCTCCGTTCATCGAGGTCCGCAAGCGAGGGCAGGCACCGGATCGGTCCGACCCGCGCGGGCCGGACCGATCCCGGGGTGGCGTTACGCGGCGGGCGCCTCGTCAGCGGTGGCCTCGTCGGTGGCGTCGGCAATGGCCTCGTCGTCGGTGGTCGCGGGGCGGTGGCTGGTCATGTGCGCCAGCACCTCGGGCGACGGCGGCGGGGCGTTGTCGGTGAGGGTGAATTTGCGCGGTGCCTCGCTGGTCAGCACGAGCACCCCGCGTCCGGTCAGCTTGTCCATCGCGTTGCCGCACGCGCCCGAGCTACGCCCGCCCAACTCACGCCCGACCGTGACCGGGGTCAGTTCGTGCCCGGGGCCGATGTCGCGGATGAACGCCTCGACCAGCCGCTCCAGTTCACCCTTGGCCAGCTTCACCGACCCGTCGGTGTTGATCTCATCGGTGACCCGTCCGGTCCCGCCCGCCCGGCGGACGGTGGCCGAGGGGCGGCGGATGCGGCGGGTGTGCCCGCACGTCGGGCACGTCGTGTGCGTCGGAGCGTTCGCGAGATCCACCGTGGACAGATCACCGTCGCCACGCACCCACAACTCGACCCCCTCGTCGGTCACCGGAAGCCGCTTCGCCGCGCCAGCAACCTCCATCGCGGCCAGGATCGTGTCACCGGTCGCCGGGGCCAGACCGCTCTCCGCGATAGCCACGGTGGCCTCCACCCCGTCCGGGTAGTCACCCAACACACCGGCCATGATCAGAACCTTCAGGTCCGGCTGACGCGGCGCGGCCGGCACCGGCGCCTCCTCTGCGGTCGCGGTGGCGTCGTCCGCGACCGGCGCCTCGTCCGGGGTCGTGGTGCCGTCGTGCGCCACGGGCGCCTCGTCCGGCATGCCGGTGCCGTCGTCCGCCACCGGCGCCTCGTCCGGGGTCGCGGTGGTGTCGTCCGCCACGGGGTGCCAGATGTCGGCGCTCTTGCGGTTGCCGCTGGCGGGGCCGGGGGTGCGGGTTGCGGTACCAGCGGTTTGCATCGCGGCGAGGGTCTTGGCGGCGGTGGACTGGCCCACGCCGGCCTCGGTGGCGAGGTCGCGGACGGTGATCCCGTCGGGGTGGTTGGCTAAGGTCCGCGCGATGGTTTCGGCGGCGGTGGTCGCGGTGGTGGTGTCGTTGTTGGACATGGCGAGTAAGCCTCCGCACTAATAGGGGTCGGCAATGGCGATTCCGGGTGCGCGGGTGCGCTATTTGTTTGCGGTTTCGCCGGGGCGGTTTTTGTTGCCCACGTCCATGGACGCTCGATGCCGGGTGGTTGTCAACCCCGATGCGCAAGACTCTTTCCGTCATTGCCACGCAGCCCGGTTTCGTCTCCATTCTTACGACGAAAGCGTGCGCGCGAACGCTATTTGACGGCCCTGTATTCGCCGGTGCGGGCCGAACGTATGTCTCTGGTAATTTCCTTAGCCGCTCGACGTTTGGTGGGCGTACGGGCGAAATTGCGGGCCGGTTGCGCTAGTTGTCTCGGATACACCGGCGCGCCCGGCCGATTGGCCGGGCGCGCGGGGGTACACGGGGTCCGACGGACCACTACCGGGCAGCGTTGATCATTGCGGTGAGCCCGTCACAGATGGCGCTCCACCGGTCGGGCCGTAGCGGCTCGGTCGGCACTCCGGGGAGCTGAATGTGGTGTGTGGTGCCGGTGCGGTCAGCAGCGAACGCGACCCGTTCGGCGGGCAGGATCACCCCGTACCCGGCCACGGTGGGGTCGAACATGGCCGGGTGCCGGGCAATCAGTCTCGCCATGCCCGCCAGCGTCGCGCCGATAGCATCGGCGGCGGGTGCGCCACCGGGCCAGACGTCCGCCCGTCCGGTGACAGTCGCGCCGGTAGCGGTCAGCGTCACCAGGGTCGGGGCGTCACCATCAGCGGCTACCGACTTCACGGCGTCGCATACGGACTCGATCCGAAATTGCGGGCCGGTCGTGCTGGCCATGTTCTTTCCTTTCCGCCGGTGAACTGGTTACATGTCCATGGACGCTCGATCCGACCACCAAGTCAAGTCCATGATTGTGCGAAAAATCACTTCACCCTATGACAGTTGGACGCCTTTACCAGCCATGAACGGAACCGGATTTACCGCATTGTTACCGGTGGCCGGATGGCCTTCATGGATCTCGTAGTGCAAATGTGGGCCGGTCGAATTCCCCGAGGAGCCCACGTGGCCTATTGGCTGTCCGGCTATTACGGTCTGACCGATTCTCACGGCCGGTTCGCGGACCATGTGGCAGTACCGGGACGTGACGTGCCCGGCGTGCCGGATGTCCACGTACCAGCCACACCCGCCGAGCCCCGGATAGCCATCGGTGTCACACGGCATCGGCCCACCGGTCGGTTCCCACGAGTTGCCACCGATGTTGCACCGCACCCGCACCACGAGCCCGCCGGACGCGGCCCGGATCAGGGTTCCCTTGGGGCCTTGATGTCGACCCCGTCGTGGTCGGGCCGATCCGGGGTGCGGAACCCGGAGCTCACGGTGCCCGGCACCGGTCGGGTCCACCCAGACGCGCTGATCGCCGCACCGTCACACCCGGGCAGGGCGCCGCCGGTGAACGCGGCGACGATGGCGGTAGCCCGCGCCTCGTGCTTCTGGTAGGCGTCCGGGTACGCCGACCGTTGCACCGCTTGTGCCGCTTCCGTGAGCGGTAGCCGTTCCCACCCAGGCACCGCGAGGAGGCGCTCGTAGAACTTTCTGGCGGCGTAGTCCGGATTCATAGTCTGTCCCGGGGTGCCCCACCCTTGCGACGGCCGCTGTTGGAACAGCCCCAACGAGTCACGGTCCCCACCACGAATGTTGATCAACCCGGATTCCTGAAGCGCGGTCGCGACCGCGATCACCCACCCGCGCACCGGTACCCGCATCCGCTCACCGGTGGCCACGATCACCGAGGCGTTACCGGCCTGCTCGCCGGACAACCCGGCCGGGTTGGCACCCGGCACGGTCACGACACCGAGACAACCGGCACCACCACCACCGCCGAACACCGACGAGACGACCCCGGCGGCGGCACCGGCGAGCAGCACCAGCGCCACGGCCGCGCCGACCGCGACCCAGAGCGCTACCCGTCCCACGGCCCGCCACCATCGGTGACCGGTGCGCCGAGGTCGGCCAGGCTGACCCGCTCCGGCCGGCCGACGAGGCGCCACACGGCACCGGCCGGACCGCCCGCATCCGTGGCGTGGTCGGCGGCGGCGGTCGCCACGCTCAGCCCGTCCGGCACCCCGTCCCGGGACAGGTGCGCGTGCAGGTTCGCCTCCCGGGTGGTGCTGGTGAGCCAGAACAGCACCGGGTAGGCGCGGCGGGGCGGTAGTGCGGCGTAGCCGCCGAGTTTGCCCGCGACCCGCCGTAGCGGTTCGGTGCCGAGGTCGACCTCGACCCAGAACGGCACCGCACACCCGGCGTCGGACCACACGCCGTGTCCGTCCGGGCGGACGAGTTTGCCGCACGCGTCGCGGCATCGGGCTTCGTTCCACCACCGCGCCAGCCGGGCGCCGGGCGTGGTGCGGGCGTGCCCGGTCAGCGCGACGAAGAACCCGTTCACCGTGAGCAAATGCGCCAGTGTGGCGGACATGGCCAGGCGCATCGTGGCGTCCCGCACGGCCGCCGGGCGCGGCATGGCCTCACCGCGTCCGGCCGCGACGAGGGCCGCGCCGACCGGGCCGAGGGTCCACCGCCAGGCTTGCGATCCGGGGCGCTGGTAGTGCCGGAACCGGTCGAGGATGTCCCGGTAGTACAGGGTGGACAGCCGGTTGCGGGCACGGCCCAGGGAGGAGAAGGCCAGGGTGTGGAGCTGGTCGGTGGTGAAGGTCTGGTGCTGGTCGAGTAGCTCGAGCAGGAGCCGGTCGCGGGGGTGAGCCGGGCGAGTTCGCCGGCTACGACGGACGCCGTCAGGCGGGGCTGGTTGTGCCAGCAGGTTGACTACCGGTAGGAGTGATATCTCTTATCAGTCGGTTCCGGTCCACCAGTCCTCCTCGTCGTCGTCGACGTGCGCGTACGCCGTGTTCATGGGGGCGTTCTCACCGGCGTGTTCGTGGCCCTGAGCCACCTCGCGAGCCGCCTCGTGAGTGGTCACTTGAGGGGTCACTGGTGAACGCTCGGGTTGAGCACCCTTGGGTGGGAAGTTGTGCGGCTCGACCGCGGGCTGCGTCAGCTCGTCGCCGGACAAGGCCTCGTCGTCGGTGACCACGCCGGTGGCGGATTCGCCGAGCAGCCGCCGCCGCTCGGCCAGCGGCAGGCCGGTGTGCTCCCGGGCCGCCCGCCGCAGCTCGCCGGCACGGCCTTTGATCGGCGGGGCGGCGGTTCGGTGTCGGCGGTCACCGGCGGCACGATCCGCCCGCCCGCGACCGGGCGCAGGACGACCTCGTAGCCACCGAGCCGGATCAAGTCCCCGTCATCGAGATACGGGCGCAGTTGCCGGGCCTGTGCTGTGGCGTCGCGCGGGGCGAGGGCGAAGTAGACCTTGTTGCGGGCGTTGGCGTCGATCGCCTCGGCCATCTCCCCGGACAGCTGCCCGAGGTACTGGTGCGCAAGCACGAAGCTGGTGTGCAGGCCGCGGGCTTCGGCGAGGGCGTCATCAATCCCGATCGGCAGGTGCAGGAAGTTATGACATTCATCGAGAATGACGGATGCATCGGGGCGGTCGTCTTCGGGATGCGGGCGCGAGCGGTGGTGGCTTGCCACAGCCCGGCCAGCAGCAGCGACCCGACCAGGCGGGTGCCGTCTTCGCCGATGACGCCCTTGGGCAGGCGCGCGAGTAGGACGCCGCCGTCGAGGATGTCGGCGAAGGAGAACGTGGTCGCCGGCACCCCGAACAGGCTGTTGGCCATCGGATGGGCCAAGACCAGCCGCAGCCTGGACAGCAGCGGTGCGACCAGCCCGGAGCGTTGTGCGGCGGGCAGGTCGTTGAACCCTTCCCAGAACTCGCCGAGGGTGTTGCCTTCCCACGCGTTCAGCGCGCTGGTGACGGCGTCGACGCGGGCGGTCCGCCATGCCGCGTCGGACAGCAGCCGGGGTAGTTGGGCGAGGGTGGCGCCTTCGAGGTGGGCGAGGGTGAGCAGGCCGTGGTAGCAGATGTCGGCGGTGCGGTGCCCCACCAGCGGTGCCACACCTTCGCCATCACCGCGGTGAGGTTGGCGGCCACGTCGTGGGCGCTGCCGCCGTGCACGGCCGGGTCGAGCAGGTTGATCGCCGGCGGCGCCTTGCGCTCGTCCGGATCGATGAGCACCAGCCGGTCGCCACACGACTTCGGCAGCCGGGCGAGCAGATCGCGGATCAGGTCACCCTTGGCGGGGTCGAACGCGGCCACTCCCCGGCCGGCGTCGACATCGTCGAGGACCATCCGCATCAGCAGGGTGGTCTTGCCGGTGCCGGTCGGGCCGAGGACGTGCAGGTGGTAGCGGCAGTCCGCGAGGGAGATCCCGACCCGAACCTGCGGGCCGGCGTTGGCGACGCCGATCACCTTGCCGCCCAGGCCATACCGCTCATCGAGCGGCACCAGATTCAACCTGCCCGCCGGGCGGGAGCCGGCCCGAGCAGCCCTGTGGTTGATGTCGTTCATGGGGTGCTCCGCGCGATCGGTGCCCCACCACGCCTTATGTGGCCGTCCACTTCGGACGGAGCTGACGTTCGACGGCGGCTGTCGACCTGCCCGCCGGAGGCGCGGAAGGTGTCACGGGTGGGAACGCGGCGGCGAGATGCTGCCCGGGTAGGCCGTAGGCGGCCGGTTCGGCGGGTAGCCCGGCCAGGGCGGCGGCTTCGCTGACGGAGGCGAGACTCATCCGTTTCGCGGGTACCCACCGTTCGGCTGCCGTGACCGCGCCGCGGCGCATGCGGCGGCGGGTGAAGTGTGCTGACAGCAGCCCGAACCCGGAGGTGACGTCGGCGGCTGCCGCCCGTGCGGCGGCTTTCGTCGGGCCGGTGGCGATGGCCTGGATGGCGACGAGTAGGTGCGGCGCGTCGGCGAACTTTGCCCGCGCCTGCCGGGCCAACTCGGCGGTGTACGGGTCGGTCGTCGTTCCGGACGGGGACTTGCGTGTGGCCGGACCGGGCGTGATGAGATCCAGAACGGTCAGAGTCCCGACGCGCAGTGCCTGCGCGAGTAGGCCGGCGGCGCGGGCTGCGGCGCCTCGGGACGGTGGCGGGCGCGGTCGGGGTTGGTCATCGCTTGGCGCAGCACCCGTAGCCGGTGGGCTGGTGCCCGGCTGATGTGGACCTGTAGCAGCCCGCCGCCGGTCCGGCCGGCCGAGGCCAGTCCGTCGTACACCGCCCGCAACCGGTCGTCCTGCGGGGCGCCGGCATCCACGCCTCGCCGCACCGGTGGTGGGGCGGCGGCGTCTACGAGGGGCAGCCATTCCGGCTGGGTGGGCCACACCGCGAGCGCGGCGACCGCACCGGTGGTCGGCACACGCGGCGGCCTAGTTTGCTCGGCGCGGACGCCGGGCCAGCCACGTTGCAGCAGCCGCAGCACGGCGGTCGGGTTCACCCCAGGTGGCAGCCACAGCCCGGCGCGTAGCCCGCCCGGGTCGGCGGCGACCTCCCAGACAAGGCGGGCCGGGCGCAGCGACCACCAGCGCGGCGCGGGCAGTGCCGTGGCCAGCAGCCGCCACAGGCCAACGGTGGCGGCCGGGGTGGCGGTGACCGGCGGGGTAATCGCCAGCCACCGGCCTTGCGCGGCGTGGGTACGCCAGACCACGCGTCGCCACCGCGACCAGCCGACCCGCAGCACGATCAGCGCCGCGACGGCACCGAGTAGCAGCGGCCACCGATCCCGCACCAGCTGCCACGCCGCGCCGGTGACGTCACCGGCCCAGGTGCCGCATAGCACCTCGCCCACGATCGAGTCCGGCACCCCGCCCTGGCCCGGCGTACACCCACCGGTGGTCGGGTCCGGCGGCGGTGCGGGCGGAGTCGGGCTCGCCGATGGCTGCGGCACGGCCAGTATGAAGGCAGGCAACAACGCACGAAACATCGACAACTCCAGTCGGGACAGTCCAGTCGAGAAGGTTCGGTCGTGTCAGCGGCGCCGGCCCGCGCCGAACTCTGGGCCGGTGGTGATCAGTTCGTGGTCGAAGTCCGACGCCTGGGCGTGAAAGGCCACCCGCGCCGACCCCGCGCTCAGGAGGGCGTCGCCGCGTTGGCAGGACAGCAGAAAGCTCCGTTCGCCGTCGGTGAGCCCGAACGCCTCGGCTACCGCATCGATGGCCTGGGGCGCCTGCCGCAGCAGAACCTGCGTGGCCGCGTTACTGACCACAGCGCGGCCGGTCTTGGTCGCGAGGACATCGGCGGCGTCCTGGGTCACCACGGTCAGGCCGACGCCGTACTTGCGGGCCGACTTGGCCAGGGTTTCCAAGAACACCCCACCTCGGCCGCCGGACAGCAGCTTCCACGCCTCGTCCACCAACACCATCCGCAAGGTGCCCGGGCGGTTGCCGGAGGCGGTGGCGCCGCGCACGGTCCGCCAGATCGTGTCCAAGGTGAGCAGCGTGCCGACCGGGTGCAGCTGCTCGGGCAGGTCCTTGAGCGCATACACCACCAGGTGCCCGTGCGGAACGGTGGTGGTGGGGCCGTCGAACAAGCCGCGCGTGCTGCCGGCCACGTAGGGGTGCAGCCGGGCGGCGACCCGCCGACCGGCGTCGTCGAGGTTGTCCAGCTCGGCCACCACATCGGCCAGCAGCGGCGCCGGGCGGCGCCAGGTGCGCGGGTCGGTGGTGATGCCTTTGGCCCGATAGGCGGCCAACACGGCGATGTCCAGGGAGCGGGCCTTGTCGCCGGGCAGCGGTGCGCTGACGGCGGTGTCGCCGCTGCCCATCACCGCGAGGAGGGTCTGCATGAACCGTGCCCGGTCACCCAACGCGTCGTTGTCGCCGGGCGGCAGGTCGAGGGGGTTGATCCGCACCCCGGCCGCGCCAGGGCGAATCACGGTGGCGTCGACCGCCTCGGCCAGGCGCAGGTACTCGTCTTCGGGGTCGATGACGAACGCCTCCACCCCCAAACAGAGGTTGCGTAGCAGGTCCAGCTTGGCCAGATAGGACTTGCCTTCCCCGGAGCGGGCCAGGATGACGGCGTTGAAGTTGGACTGCGCCCACCGGTCCCACACCACCACGCCCGGCGAGTACAAGTTCAGGCCGAACAGCACACCCATGCCGCTGTCGGCGGCGGTGTCGGGCAGGTCGGGGCTGGTGAACGGAAAAGCTGCGGCGAGGGCGTCGGTGTCGAAGACCCGCTTCAACCCGACCGCGTCATAGGCCAGGGGCAGGCTGGTGACCCATGCCTGCAGCTGCCGCCACGTCATCGGCGCGGTGTCCAGTAGCAGCGACGCGGCCAGGGACCGCACCTCGGCCACCCGGTCCGCGAGCTCAGCCTCGGTGGCGGCGCGCACGGTCAGATAGGTGCCGACGCGGAACAGGCGAGCCTCGCCGCGGGCCAGCCGGGCGGCCAGCTCGGCGGCATCAGCTGCGGCGATGTCCAGCTCCGGGTCATCAAGGCGGCCTTTGGCCGCGTCCTGGCGGCGGGAGGACTCGAACCGGCCGCGCTGCTTGCGCAGCCGCTGCGCGGCCACCGCCGGCGCGATGGGTTCGATATGGAAGCAGATGTCGACCAGGCCGGGGTAGGCCAGGATCGGCTCGGCCCACCCGGCGCCCACCTCGGCCGGGTAGCCGGTCACGGCGAGGGTGGTGGTGTAGGTGTCGCCGACGCGCAGGTAACGGCCGGCGACCTCGACCGCGTCCGGCGAACCGGGCAGGACCGTCATTGCGTCCGGTTCGGTCCGGCGGCGGCGAGGCAGAGCGGACAGCAGATTCACCACGGGTCATCGCCATCCGAGTCGGCGTAGGGTGCCGCCATCGCGGGGGCGGTGGGGTCGAGGCTGGCCGCCAGCCGTGTCGCGGCGTCCGGGCCGTCGAGCACCCCGGCCGGGACCTCACACGCGCTGAGGGCTCGTACCGCCTCGGCCGCTTGCTGGGCGGTGTGGTGCGGGCCGCGCCGGCTGCGCACGGCGACGGTGACCTGCCGGTGCACCAGCTCCCGCCGCGCGGCGAGGTCGTCCAGGAATGTGGCGTGGGCGCGGGCGGCCTGCTCCAGGGCTGGGTGCGGCAGTCCTGGCGCGGCGGCCAGGTACCGGTCGGCGAGGTGGGTCAGGTCGACCCGTTGTGCCCGGACCACGATCTGCGCCGGCCCGTCCAACGAGTGAAGCCAGCGGGCGAACCCGGCGACCAGGCCGTTCTGCTCGGCCGCCGTGCGCAGGCCGAACGCCACCGTCGAGGCGGCAACCAACCCGACGCTGCCGTCTGCGCCGAGATCAACGAGGCCCTCCGGGGTGATGCCCTTCGCGGGCAGGTGCAACGGCGCGGGCAGCGGGAGCCGGTCACCCGGCCCCGCCGTCGTGGCAACCCACGCCGGGGGCGAGGTGATTGGCCCGTCCGCCGGGACGAGCCGGGCCGGGCTGCGCCGGTGCCGCAATGCTGCCAGGACCCAGGCGTCAAGGCTGATCCCGTCCCGGCGGCCGACCGCGAGCCCGAACGCCGCTGCCGCGACCGGCATCGCACCGGCGAGGAACACCAAGGGATGCACGATCGTCGCCACGGCCGTCCACGCCGTGTACAGCAGCAGCCCGGTCACGGTCAAGATGACCAGCTGCCGCCCGGTCAGACCGAAGGCTAGTTTGTCGGCTCTTTCGATGTCTCCGGGCACCCGCGCCCGCAGCGGGGCCTCGTCGGCTGGGCGGTTCATTGGCGCTCACCTCGATCTTGGGGACGGCGCCGCGCCGGTAGGGGACGGCGGGACGGGTGGCTGGGACGACGCGGGACGAGCCGCTCGGACCGCCGGGGACGGACCCGGTGTCGGGGACGAACCCGGGACGGGACGCGGAGACGACGAGGCCGCCCGTCCCGCCGCCGGGGACGGCCGTGGGGACGGGACGGCCGGTGCCCGTCCCGGCGGGGACGGCGGGGACGGCGCCGCCGCCTGCCGGGCAGGTGGGGTCGCCAAAGGGGCTCCGGCGCTCGGCGTGCGTGACCCGGTGGCGCTGCTCGTGCCGGCCGCAGGGGTGGCCCTTCGGGCGGCCGTGGGCCGGCTTGCCGCAGACGCGCCACGACGCGGCCCACCAGCCGGTGTGGCGGGCGCGGCCGAGAACACCGGTGTGACCGGGGCTGGTGGCCGTCGCGGCGCGCTGTGCGGCGCCGGTGCGGCCGAGAACGTCACCCCCGGCGCCGGGCCAGCGGCGGCGCGTCTGGGCGTGGCCGGTGCGGCGTCACTGAACGCCACCCGCGCCGCCGGTGTAGCCGGCGCCGGGCGAGGCGTCTGGGCCGGGGACGGGTGGGAGAACTGCGCCGCCGGGACACCACCAGACGGGGACGGTCCCGCCGGGGACGGGGACGGCGCATGGCTCAATGCCGGAGCGGCGTTCGTCCCAGCCGGGAACGACAGCGGCGTGTGGGTGACCGGGGCGTGGCTGAACCCTGCCGGCCCCGCCGGGGACGGCCGGGACGGACCCGGGCGGGGACGGGGACCGCCGGTCGGGGACGGGCGACCACCGGGACGGGGCGTCGCGCCCGGCCGTCCCGCAGCCGACCCGGCGGCTCGGGCGGCCGTCCCCGCACGCGCGACGCCGGCCGCCGCGCCGAGGGTCTTGACCATCAGGTAGGCGTGGATGAGCGTCCGGATCAGGCCCCGGCCTCCGCCCTGCCCGAGGGGGCCGAGGACGAACTGCCGGCTCCAGCCGGGAATCTTGATCAGCAGCCACAGCATGGCAGCGACCACGAGGATGCTGATCAGCCGGCTCGGCGTCGGGATCCCGATCAGGGAGCCGGGACCGGTGATGGTGTCCCCGGCCGGGGTGAGGAACATGCGCAGTGTGCCCAGCAGTACGACGGCCTGTGCGATCTGGATGCCCACGCAGGCGCCGACGGCCCGCCACCAGGTGAAGGCGATCTGCTCGGTCAACGGGGAGGCGTGGCAAAGCAACGCGAAGGGGGCCAGGCCGATCAGGATCGCGAAGGCGGCGACCCGGAACACGAACATGAACACGACGACGATGGCCATGACCAGCACGCCCAGAATCAGCAGGGTGAGCAGGAAAGTGTTCCCTCCGCGGGCTTCACCCAAGGCTTGGCCGAGGGCGGCGGCGGCCGCGGTGCCGTCGACGCCTTGGCCGGCGATCGCGGTGGTGACCGCGTTGGTCGCCTCGATCGCCTTGTCCAGCACGATGAGGTTGGTGTTGACCAGCACGCCGGCCAGGGCCAGCCGGGGCAGGACCTCTTTGAGCCCGTACCGGGTTTGCAGGGTTTCCCGGCTGGTGACCAGGAATGCCCCGGCCAGCACGAACAGCACCAGCAGCGCGTTGGCCACGACGAGGCTGGTGGTCCACATCGTGCGGACCCGCTCGTCGCCGGTCAGGTCCGGCGTGCTGAGCACGGTCTCGCCGAGCGCGGACAGCACCGGGTTCAGCGCGCTTTCGACCGCCCAGGCGAAGAACTCGCCGATGGCCTTGCGCACCTGGCCGGGGATGTCGAACAGGCCTGTGTCGCCGTAGTCCTCGTTGGACGGCGGACTCCAGCTCGGCGGCGTTGGGCCGGGTGCCGGGGACGGCGTCCCAGGCGGTGCCGGGGACGGCTGATCGGTGGGAGGCGGCCCGATCGGGGACGGCGTCGGATTCGGGGACGGGGCGGGCGACGAGCCGCCCGGCGGGGCGGGGTTCGGGGACGGCCGCACCCCTGGGTCCGGCACACCCGCCCCGGGTGGCGGGGACGGCGAGGGCTCGGCCAGCGCCGGACGGGCTACGGTAGCGGCGAGGACGACACCCAGCAGGGCGAGCGTAAGGCGCCGAACGGTCCGGCTGGACAAGGCGCGGGGGCGGCCCATCACAGCCACCCGCCGATGATCGTCACGATGAGCGGCGCCAGGATCGCGCCGGCATAGCCGATCGCGGCCGACCGGAACCCGACCTTGGCCTTGGCCACCTCGTCGGCCTCACCGCTGGTGTACCGGAAGAACGCGACGACCAGGCAAAAAGTGGCGTAGGCGGCAAGGATGCTTAGCAGCCACAGCCGAATGTTGTTAATGACCGCATCGAGCGAGGTCACCGTCGGCTCGGTCGGCGGAGCCGGCGGGGACGACGGATCCGGTGCGGCGTACGCGGTGCCCGGCCACGCCACGAGGGCGGGAACGGCGGCGGCCAGGAGCAGGACCGGAGTCAGGCGGGTGGCCCGATCCAGCAATCCTGAACGCAGGGGCAGCCGGTGGGGCTGTCCCCGCGTCGATTCGCGCCGGAAGTGGCGCGAGAAAACTTTGCGGGTCATGGGAAGGAGCACCTCCGGTGCGCACCACGGCCGCCCTACGCAGGGCAGGGCCGGTGCTGGGTGCGCGTGTGGTGTGGCGAAGGCAGGACCGGGACGTGTGTGCTCGTGGTGACCTGGTGCCGACCGGCGCAGCCCGTCCTCCTCACCAAAAAAGGGGGCGGTGGGCCGGGACCGTGCGGGATGTCAGCGCCGTCAGCGGGTCCGGTCGGTGGTCACCAGCGCGGGAGTTGTCCCGCACTAAGGGATTACAAATGTGCGGGCCGAATTGGAAACCCGCAGCTCACCGGCCCGGGGTGTTCACGGGCGTTTGCGGGCGGTGGGCACGTCCAGCACGAGCGTCATGGTCGCCTCGTTGATCACGTCGGCGTACGGATCGGACAACTCACCGGCCTCGATCGCCGCCTTCAGCCGCGCCACAGCGGCGGTGCGGCGCTTGTACAGGTTCCACCGCGGCCTGGCCAGCCATTCGGCGTACGCGGTCAGGGAAACCTCCTCCAGGTACGTCACGGCGATCAGCTCCGCGTCCTCGGCGGTCAGGATCCCGGCCGTGACGGCGCGGGCCAGAACCAGGTCCGGGTGGCCGTACGGCGCCGGGGGCAGCACCGAGCCAGGGGTGAAGTTCGGCGTACCGCAGCTGGCCGGTTCCTGCTCACGCAGCTCGCTGCGCGCCTTGGAGAACGCCGCCGAAAGCAGGTTGCCGACCACGCCCGGCCTGGCCAACTCGACCCGGTTCAACGCGCGCAGAAAATGCTCCACGATGGACGCCTGCACATCGGCGGTCGGGAACAGCTTGGCTAGCAGGTACGCCTTGAACCGCAGCCCCGGCATGGCGACCCCGACCGCACCGGCCCGCCACGCCGGATCACCGGTGCGGGCACGCTCGACCAGCAACCGCCACACCGTGTCGCGGGCCTCGTAGCCGTAGGCCGGGTGCATCAGGATCGCCGACAACTCCGGCAACGGGATACGGCGGCGGGGCAGGCCGTGACCGAGGGCGCGGCCGTTGACCGACAGCGGCTTCGGCCCCTGCCCGGCCAGCCGGAACCGGTACTCGATGTCGCCCAGCAGCGTCTCCCTGCCCGCCGCAGCGGCCCCACCAGCAGGTCCGGTGGCGGCGGGCATGTGGAGGTCGGTGTGGTGGTCCATGACGATTCCCCTCGTGATGGCATCTGCCGTCCGGCGAAGCGCCGGTTCGGCGGTGTGCCACCACGCCACCAGGTGCCTTGAACAGAACTTGAACACCGTGATCTTGTTCAAGCCTCGACACCACGCATTCGACCCCGAACGCCACCCATCAGCGTCGATGCGCAGGCCCGGCCGGCGAGGCGGCCGAGGTCACCGGCCGCACCGCCGTCAAGCAGGGTGTTCAAGGGGACCGCCGCCGGCCACTCCCGGGCATCGAGCACGAGGACTTCGGCACCTTGAACACACGCCGCGCCGGAACGCCGCTTCACCGGACTTGCGGCCCACCCGGCGCGATCTTGTTCAACCTCACGGCGGCTGATATCGATCTTGTTCAAGGCTCGTAGATCTTGTTTAACGTGCCAGCGATCTTGTCCAACCTGGACCGTGGTCTTGTTCAACCCGGTGTGGATCTTGTTCAAGGCGGCCCGTGGTGGGCGAGCGGGTTTGACAGCCTGCCGCACGAGTCGGCCGTCCGACGCGATGCGTCCTGACCTGCGTGTTCAACCCCGACTTGATCTTGTTCAAGGGGTCGCCGGTGAGGCGGCCGGGGTGGCGGGGGCGGGCCGGTTTCCAATTCGGGGGCCGAATTTGTAATCCCTTAGTGTCAGCGCTTGTCGGCGGACGTGGCCCACACGCCCATGCCGAACAACCCCTCCACCAACCGCGCCGCCCGGCCCGTCACCCAACTGGAGCCGGTGCCAGTCGGCCTGTTCCTGGCCGCCAGGTCCGGCCCGCGCCCCGCCGGGTTCGCCCGGCCGGGACTGCCGGACTGGCACGGCCTGTCGCCGGCGGACCTGGCCTACCTGATCCGCCGCTACACCCGCGCCGGCGCCGTCGTACTCGACCTCGATGAGCACCCCACCGTCGCCGCGGCGGCCCGCTACCTACGCCGCGCCCCAGCCACACTCGTCACCCGCGGCCGGACCACCCGGCTCCAGGTGGTAGCCCCGCCGGCTCGCGTGGACCGGCCGCGTCGGGTGGCCTCCCGCCCCGGGCCGGGCGCCGACCTGATCATGGTCACGCTGCCCCGGGTCGGAGTGGACAGCCTCGACCTGCACGGCCTTACTCGCGCCGTGACCGGGTGGCGGCGGCTGCTGCGCCCCGGCGGTCACCTGATCGCGGCGCTGACCGCCCGAGTCCCTGAGCCCGGTCCTGAGCCCGGGACGGTCGGTCACCGCTCCACGGTCATCGCCGCCGCGCGGGCCGCCGGGCTGGTCTACCACCAGCACATCCCGGTCCTGCTCATCCCGCTACCCGAGCACGACCCACGCACCGACCCGAACCCGGCCAACGAGCCCGACCGGCCGCACCACGGCCGGCACCGGCCGGCCTTCCGCGACCTGCTCGCGTTCGCCGGCACCACCAGCACCACCGAGGAGGCCACCCGTGGCTGACACGCCAACCGTGCGCAACCCATCCGCGACCGACCCGGACGGTAGCGATCTCATCGGCGCAGGCGAGGCCGCCGGCATCGAAGCCGGCATCGAGCTGGCGGCGCTGGTCGCCGAAGGCACGCCCGGCTCGGTGTGGCTGACCGGGCAGACCATCTCGCGGGACCTGCGACGCGGCCGGTACACCCCGGAGTCGATGCAGCATCCGGGCAAGATGCTGCCCACCATCGCCCGCCGCGCCATCCGCACCTACACCGCCCCCGGCGAGCTGGTGCTGGACCCGATGGCCGGCATCGGCACCACCATCGTGGAAGCCATGCGGCTGGGCCGGCGCGGCATCGGCGTGGAATACGAACCCCGCTGGGCCAGCCTGGCGGCCGACAACATCCGACTCGCCCAAGCCGACGGCGCGACCGGCACCAGCCACATCTACACCGGCGACTCCCGCACCCTGCCAAACCTGCTGCCATCCAACATGCACGGCAAAGTCGCGCTCATCGTCACCTCACCGCCATACGGGCCGTCCACCCACGGCCACGCCCGCACCCCGGCCCCAGACGCGGGAAGGTCCGCAAGATCAACCACAAGTACGGCCGGGCCGACAATCTCGCCTACCGCAGCCACGCCGAACTGGCCGACGGGTTCGCCGAGATCCTCGCCGGCTGCCTCCCCTGCTCCGGCCGGGCGGGCACGTGGTGATCACCGCCCGGCCGTACCGGCGGCACGGCGAGCTGATCGATATCCCCGGCATGGTCGTCGCGGCCGGCGTCACCGCCGGCATGGAACTGGTCGAGGAATGTATCGCGCTCATCTGCGCCGTCCGCGACGGCGTGATCATCCCCGAGCGTCGTTCTTCCAACAGAAAAACGTCCGCAACGCCATCGCCGACGGCGACCCGCAATGGCTCGTGCAGCACGAGGACGTGCTTGTCCTCGCCGCGAGCAGCCGCAGCAGCGCTCGCGGAGGTCGGTGATGGCCGCGGCGCGGGCGTGGTCCGCAGAGCAGGTCCGCGCGCTCGGCGTCACCACCGACGTCGTCACCGCCGCATCCGTGCTCGGCTTCGGGCGCACCACCGCCTACCGACTCGCCCGCGAGGGCCAGTTCCCGGTCCCCGTCCGCAAGGTCGGCGGCAGGTACCTCGTCGCGGTCGCGCACCTGTTGCAAGCCGTCGGCATCGACACCTGAACCACCGCACGACCGGCCGATTCCCCGAGGCGGCCCGCCTCAAGCGGGCGCCCGGGGGCAGGCTTGACCGCCCGTGCGTCCCCGGCATGGATACACGTCGACCACGGCACCAGCGGACTGTTCGATCCGGCGGGTCCGCTGGTCCGCCCCCGACACCCGGGAAGGGACCAAATACTGATGAACGGAACCACGTACAAGCGCTGCGGCTGCCGGGACGCGACCGGTAAGCGGCAGGGACAGCGGTGCCCGAAACTGCGCCGGGGCGCCGGCTGGAACCCCAACCACGGCGTGTGGCAGTACCAGATCGACCTCCCACCTGCCGCCGACGGACGCCGCCGCCCACTGCGACGCGGCACCTACGCGAGCCAGACCGAAGCCGAAGCCATCCTCGGCAAGATCCGCGACGCCCTCGCCGTCGCCAAGACCGGCGAGCCGGCCGACCTGACCAAGGTCGGCGACCTAATCGAGCTCGCGCTAAAGCGCAAACGGCCGCTGCCCACCACGGCGGAGGTACGCCGGCTGCTACACCTCGGCGATACCGTCGAGATCCCCACCATCGAGGTGTGGCTCGCTACGTGGCTAGCCGGGCGCAAGAAGCTAAGGGCCGGCACCCGCCGCTCCTACACACCGGGCACATCACTAACCACCTCGTCCCCCACATCGGCGCCGTGCGGCTAGACAGACTGCGGGTCAGTCACCTCGACGCGATGTTCGACGCGATCGACGAACGCAACGAGCAGATCGCGACCATGCGGGCTAGCCGGAACGCGGACAGCCGGGACAAGGTCAAGGGCATGCGGCTGGTCGGCCCGGCCACTATGCACCGCATCCGGGCCACCCTGCGCGCCGCGCTCAACGCCGCCATCCGGCAAGGCTTCATCGACATCAACCCCGCCAAGCACGTCGAGCTGCCGCCGGCCACCCGACCCAAGCCGCTGGTGTGGACCGACGAACGCGTCGAACAGTGGCAGCAGAGTGGCGCGCTGCTCAGGCCGGTCATGGTCTGGACCCCCGCGCAGACCGGCGCGTTCCTCGACCACGCCCACAACGCCGACGACCCGCTCTACGCCCTGTACCAACTCATCGCCTACCGCGGCCTGCGCCGAGGCGAAGCCTGCGGCCTGCACTGGGCCGACGTCGACCTACCCGGCAAACAGATCACCATCCGCTGGCAGATCACCCAACACGGCTGGGCCACCAGCCTCGAACCACCCAAAACCGACGACAGCGAAGCCGTCGTCGCCCTCGACACCAACACCGTCGCCGCGCTCAGCGCCCACCAGGCCCGGCAACGCCACCAACGCCTCGCCGCCGGACCGAAATGGGTGCAGACCGGGCTGGTCTTCACCACCCCACCGGCGAGGCTTTGCACCCGGCCGATGTCACCGACCACTTCCAGCGCCTCGCCCGCCAAGCCGGGCTGCCACCCGTGCGGCTGCACGACCTGCGGCACGGCGCGGCGACCCTCGCCCTCGCCGCCGGCGTCGACATGAAAGTCGTCCAAGCGATGCTGCGCCACTCATCCATCACCGTCACCGCCGACACCTACACCAGCGTCCTACCCGACCTCGCCCGCAACGCCGCCGAACAGGCCGCAGCGATCGTGCCCCGCCGCGCCACCGTCACACAGATCGACCAACGAGCCGCCGGATAACCACGACTCCACCGGCACCAGCTCCGGGCGAGGAACGTTACAACGTTTCTCGCCCGCCGCGTCCAGACACCGTTCACGCTGGCCTCGATCCGGTCGGCGCCGCGCGCAGTGGGCAGGCTCGATCAGCCTTGCTCCTGGCCGCCTGTCGGTCGGGTCTGTTGGCGCAGATGCAGACGCTGGCCGTTCCGGGTCAACTGCTCATGCCGACTGTCGGCTTCGGCGCGAAACTATTTACCGGCACATAGACAGCTGCCGGGGCGAACGCCGGTCAGCCCCACGTTCAGCGCAGCTCGACGTAGGGCAGGCCGACAGCCGCCAGTTTGGTTTGCAGGCTGATGTCGCTGGTAGCGACGTGTAGAGCTTGTACCGCAGATTCGCGAAGCGGGCTGCATCTGCGCCAGCTGCCGCAGCCACTCCTTACGCCGCGCGCTCACAGGCGTCCGACCGCCGTTTACGAGGTGCTCGCGGCCGTTGGAACAAGGAGCCGACCAGGAAGTTGGCAGATCGAGCTGGAGATCGCCGCCCTCAATAACATATTCGATGTTCGGCGATATGCCGGTCGGTTAGGGGAGGTTGACCTCTTCGCGCACCTCGAAGGGGTCGGCCCCACCGCACGTGACGCGCGGTGGGGCCGAGCGTGGTGCCTGAGAGCTGGCCCCGTTAGCCGGTGACCAGCAGGAGCCGAGGGTAGTGTTTCTGGTCCGGCCGGGGACCGCCCCAGGCCCGGGCCAGCCGGGCGGCCTGCTTGATGTCGGCCGGCTTGAGCTTGATACAGCCGTTGGAGGCGTAGTCCGCAGGACCGTCCCAGCACTGGTTCTCGCGGTAGTTGGCCGGGCGGCATGCCTGCTTGCGGCCGGGGGTCATCTCGCTGTGGATGAACAACTCCGTGCGCTTGATCCCGTCGCAGCCGCGTGCGGTGTCCTGCAGGCGCCACACGATCCCGAAGATCAGTCCCCCGTTGACGTTGGTGTTGAAGTTGGTGTCGTGGGCTGGGCCGTCACGGTGGGCGTTGTACCAGCCGTTGGGCAGCCAGCCCTGGCCAAGCGCGCAGGCGTTCTGCCCGATGCCGGTGCCGCCGATGCCTGACCCAGCACGCCATGCGCCCAGCTTGGTGTACGTGGGCGGTAGCCCTTCTCCTCGGGCCGTCACCCGGTAGAGGGTGAGGCTCGACTTCGTTGGGTCCTTGTGGTTCTTGCGGAAGTGGAAGTAAATGCGGTGCTGACCAGGCCGGAGAACTGCCGTGTCGGCTGCCGCTGCGGCCACGAGTTCGGTCGGCAGATCTTGGGCCTGTATGGTGCCTTGCCCCGCAGCTGCGGCGGAGCTGACGCGCGTCACGCTGGGGAGGGCCGAACTGGCGTGCGCGGTGGGGACAACGACGGCAATCAGGCCGGCAGTCACCGCCCCAACCAACGCGAAAAGTGCTCTTTTCTTCATGGATGTCTCCATCAGGGTAGGGCCGGGCGCGCCTATTCGCGCTCGGCTGCCCCGCGAGCATCACGGCTGTGACCAGCGCGAACGAAGCGAGTCGCGGCGACTCGCGACAACTCGCGGAAATTGCGGCGTGGCGTCACACCAACCGAGCACTCCAATGAGCCAGGATCGCTGCCGTGCCCGAGAACATCTCGCCCACAGAGATCAAGTTCTATGACGCTCTCGAGGCCGCCCGACAGGAGGCGGGTGCGCCATCGGGATACCAAATACAACGGCTGATCCGCGAACTGTGCCGCGCAGGCGCCTCCACTCCGGAGGGTCGCTCGCCCACCGCAAACCGGTCCCCCAACCTCGTTGAGAAGCTGCCGGACGTGCCGGAGCAGACGATCCGGGGGTGGATCAGCCGCAAATTCTTGCCGCGAGGAGAGAACGAGCTTTTCGCCGTCATCACCGTCTTGCGCTGGAAGAGCCACCGCCGTACGCAGGATGGGCAACTAGCCAGTTTCACACTGTCCGCTGAGGAAAAGGAGGTTTGGCGCAGCCTGTGGCGGGAGGCCCAGGGCGGACAGGGAGCCCGCAAACAGCGCGCCCGCGCGGCTGGCTCAAACGACGCATCCCTGGACGACCCGTCCGAAGAAACGCCGCCGCTGGCAACTGCCGGCACCGAGGGTTCCGGTGGGACCGCCGGCCAGCCGCCCGCCGGCATGGGCGCGGGCATCGCCCCGACGGCCTTCCTGGATGCCCCGCCGTCGGCGCCTCGATCCAGCGCTTCGGAGGGCTCCAGAGCCATGGCTACAGAGCGGCGGGAGGAGCGCGGGGCAAAAGGTAGCGCGGTTGTCGATGATCAGCGGCCCGCAGGTGATGACCAAGAGGGCGCATCGTCGCTGGCCAGCCAGCCAGCAAGTGGCGGTGCGACCTCGCCGCCCCCTCGGACAGGACCACCAACAAACGACGGCCAGCCCGACGGCTCCCGTGGGCATGCCAGGCATCCACGACGACGGTCGCGTTCATGGCGGTTACGGCTGAGACGGAGAGGCATTCTTACGATTGGGGTGTTCGTCCTAATTCTGGCCATTGCATCCACTTTGCTCGGAGTAGCGGCCTACAGAAGGGACTCATCCTCGGCCACGGGACGAGTCGGCACCGAGCCTGCGGTCGACCTGGTCGGCGGCAAATGCATGAAGGTGACCGCTGACGACGTGCGCGTCTTTGTCGCCGCCAACGGAGACGAGACGTGGACCAAATGGACGCGAGACACCCGGTACTGGGTAGACCCCGACGCGGGCGTTCAGAACCGCGACCGCACGACGCTACGCAGCGGCAGGCACGGGTGGGTGACCAATAACCCCAAGCACGCCTCGCCCGCCGATGACTGCTAATAGCCCGCAGCGACACGTCGTTGCGCCGACCCCGTCGCTCGACTCGCCCTGCTTGACGACTCCGGCCCGTAGTGATCTGGTCACGGCTGCACTGGTCGGCGAGCATGGCCAGCGCCGCAATGGCTCGGCCGCGGCCTCGGCTGACCTGTCTTGGGTGGTCCGATAAACGGGCGTGGATGAAGGGGACCAGAGAACGCCCATGCCGCTGGGTGACCAGCGGTGTCAGCTGGTACCAGGGACGACCGAAAGCTACAGATCACCCATCGATCACCCAAAAGTCCACGATGGACATGAGAAAGGCTCTGATCTGGGACGAAATATCAGGTCAGAGCCTTGATCAATTGTGCGCCGCCAGGGACTCGAACCCCGAACCCGCGGATTAAGAGGCTAAATCAGACCGTGTCATCCGGTATTTCGTTGTATCAATCAGTCCCAGAATGTGCCACTTAGCCCCCCAATAAATAGTCCGAGCCTTGTCGGTTCCCACCATACGATGTCGTGCCGCGCCGGAACCATCGATCACCCATGGATCACCCATCCGGGACAGGATCAGCATCGGCAAGATTGCGCCAGGCATCAACTGCGGTGGCCCGCGGGTCGCGCGGCCCGGCCGGCGGTGATGGGAGCTTCGCGTAGGGATCGGGTGGGGCCGGGTTCTGTGGTCAGCGGGCACTGCGGGATCGGAGGCGTCTTTGTCGCTCGGCGGTGCTCTCGTCGCTGTGGTCTTCGGCGACCACGACGCTGTCGCCGGCGTCGGCGAGGCCGTTGACGATCTCTTGGAGCTGTTCCACGGTGATGCCGACGGTGCCGACCAGTCCGTGTGCGACGAACTCGATGAATTGTTTGTTGCTCAGGTGCCGGTCGACGGTGTCGTAGCCGAGCCGGGTGCGGTTTTGTGCCAGCAGGATCCCCACGTACGACGACGGCAGGTAAAGGCCGCGGATGAGACGGTCGGCTGGCGTCTCGTGCGCCATCGTGTCGGCGAGTTTGAGGAAGCCGAAGTCTGGCCCGATGCGCCAGTCGTCAGGCTGGCTTGGCTGTTGGTTGAGCTTAGCCAGGTCGTCCATGCGGGCGAGTTGATCGCGTAGCCGATCGTCGATGGATAGGGTACGGCGGTGTAGGCGTTTGTACTGGACGAGCACGAAACTCTTGGTGTTGACGTGGTAGTAGATCAAGTCGGCGCCGGTTTTGGCTTCCACGCCGCTTGCGTCAACGTTGACGATCTCCATGCGGCGGTCACCGTCGGTGAAGGTGTGGATGTGCACCTGTCGGTTCGGCATATGCCGCCAACCCGGGAAGGTGCGGGCGTCGTGCTCGATGAGCCTGGCCTCGGTCGCTTTGGGTACCAGTCCACTCAGCACCGGCTGACTTTCCTCGTCCTGCGGGCGGTCGTTCCTGTCGTGGGACTGGTCGTTCCCCTCGTCCGGCGCGGGCGATCGCTCATCTTCGCGGATCCGCGCAGCCGGCTGTGACGGCGCTTCGGTCGGTGTTTGCCGGCCGGCTTCGCCGTTCGGCCTGGGGTAGGGGACGACACCAGCGATGAAGGGTTCGCCCTCGGCCGGGCGTCTCCAGGCTCGCAGCGGTGTCGGCGAGAAGCCGCCGATGCGCAACCCAACGTTCGCCGCGTCCCGCTGTTCGCGCCACAGCAGCTCCGTCTCGCTGAATCCCAACCCACTGAAGCCTTCGAGCGCTCGGAGCCAATCGATCACCGGCGACATGGTGGGCCGTAACTGACTGATGGCCGTCACAAGCGCGGTAGTGACTTCTTCGGAAACGAGCTGAACGTCGTTTCGAGCCGCCAGCAGGCGATCGATTTCGCCGGCGGGCAAGAACTCGCGGAGGTCTGTGGTTTCGATCGGCGTCGGGGTGACCGGGAAGAGTTCCTCTATCTTCAGTAGCCGGTCGTAGGTGCTGGCCTTCTGGCCCGACGGACGCACGACGGCGCCGATGTGGGTGAGCTTGGTGACGGTGGCACCGGAGTTGGTTGATGCTGCGTAGAAGATCACGGCGAGATGGGCTGGTCCCGTGGACGGCATTGAGATGGGCACCGTCTTGGTGATGTACCCCCTTCCTGGGGGACGGCGCGGTCGACAACAACGACGTACGTCACGGGGTGAGACTACCGAGCAACGACGCGCTTCCATATCCGCAACCTTGAGGCGTCCGGCGCATCGCCCGCTCGGTGGATCGGAGCGGGTAACCCGTGTCCGGACCGGCCGTGCCTGCCGCTTCGGCCGGGTTCATCGTCTGGGGCCACCGATGCCGCCAGGCGCGGCATTCCGGCTGGGCTTGCCCGGGCTGACGTTGGTGGGATGGCGGCCGTCCAGAGCAGCAACTGAAGGCCGCGCTATGGGAGCTGTACAGGCCTGGGAATCGCCGCTCCTCCTCGGTCGGGTTGGCGATACCGTGAGCAGACCGCGCGTCGCGGTCGTCGTCTCAGCTCAGGCCCGCCTCGGGTGTCCCGGTCCCTGCTGCTTCGGCAGGCCGCCTCTGAAATCGCATCCAGGGCAGGCGTCTTCGCCCTGGATATGACCTTCGTACCAGCCGTGGACGGCAGCGTGAAGGATCGCCGCTTCCGCAGTCGCCTCGCCTGATCGCATCGCCTTGATCGCATTCTCGATGATCAGCTTCAGCACCTGCGAGTCTGGATCGGGAAATGGCGGGGACGGCATAGGACTATGCGGACCGGTCATGGGTGACCACCGTACCGCGCCACCGTCTTGGGCACAGTCATCTCCCCGGGCTCGCCGGGGAGCCTGGGCCGTCGACCAGCGCGTGGGCCGGGCCGCGTAAAGGGCCATACACCACGGCGAGTCGGCCGGACGAATGACAAGTTGCGCACGCGTTGTAGCTGACGGTGACTCGGGTTGACTCATTCCCGACCCTCGCTATGCTGTCCTGTTCGCTACATGTCGATCAATTAGGGGAATGATGACCGACCAGTTGGCGCTGCTGGTGGACTCCTCGATCAACTTTCGATTCCTGGCCGAGCCTGCGCTCCTACTCGCGGGCGATGCGGCGATGGCAGAACAGTACGTCGAATCGGATCCGGACGCGGCGTTGGCAAAAACTCGCCGGTTCAGTGAAACTTTGGCGAGGATGCTCGTCAAAGAGGCAGGAATCAGCCCGCGGGAAGGTCGAGATCAGTTCGGACGGATCGAGGCGTTGACGCGGGCGGGTTTGGTATCCGAGCACGTACGGCAGCTCTTCCACACGATCCGGAAGGCTGGCAATGAGGCCGTGCATGGCCACTCTGGTGACCGTCGCAAGGCGATGGCTGCTGTTGAGGCGTGCTTCGATCTCGGCGTCTGGTGGTTCGAGAAGGAGACGGGCAAGAAGGTCAGCCACACCTTCGTACCTGGCCCGCCTTCTCAGTCGGCTTCACTTCGCGACCTGCTCACGAACATAGAGCGCCAACTCGCGCAGCTCCAGAACAGGTTCGAGATCGAGGTGGTTTCGAAGCCGGTATCCAGACCGTGCCCGTACCAGGGCCTGGAACCGTTCGAGGCGGATGATCACGCGCGGTTCTTCGGACGCCAGCAGCTGCGGAAAGAGATGAAGGTTCGCCTGGACACGGACGGGCTGCTGCTGGTTGTCGGGGCCTCCGGGGCGGGCAAGTCATCAGCGGTGCGGGCCGGGCTTCTGCCCTCTCTTGCCGCGGATACCAGGTATGCCCGCCGCGCGGTTCTGCTGACACCTGGGCACCATCCGGTGCAGGAACTCGTGAATCATCTGGCACACACGTGCGGCCTCTTATCCGAGGCGGTTGGCGCGGACTTGGCCGCGACCCCACCTCGTGTTGATCGTCTCCGACACGCTACTGGTGGGGAGGCCGGTGTCCTGCCCATCGTCGTGGACCAGTTCGAGGAGCTGTTCACGCACTGCCGCGACGAGCAGGAACGAGATCAGTTCGTCGCGATCCTCGCCGCACTCGCCGACGTGGCCGGTCACGTCGCGATCGTGCTGGCTATGCGCGCCGACTTCTACACGCACTGCCTGCGCTATCCGCCGCTGGTGCGTTGGCTAAAGGATTGCCAGATCGTCGTCGGGGCCATGACCGAACCGGAGCTACGCCAGGCCATCGAACTCCCAGCGCAACAAGCCGGCGTAACGCTGGAACCCGGACTGACGGAGCTGCTGCTGCGCGACGCCGGCCGCGACCCAGGATCGCTGCCGCTGCTGTCAGCCGTGCTGTTCGAGATGTGGCGGTACCGTCGCGATAGCCTGCTCACCCTCGATGGATACCGAGCGGCCGGCACGATCAAAGGAGCCATTGAGACGGCTGCGGACAGTGCCTACAACCGAATGGGAAAAGACGAACGGCGTGCCGCGAAGGAGGTGCTCATCCGGCTCACCACCCTCGGCGAGGAGGTCGGCGACGAGCGCACCCCCGATACACGACGTCGCGTCGCCATCGAGGAATTGACCGATCACCCGCACGACGGTCCCGTCATCGAGAACATGCTGCAACACCTGGCACGGTCGAGGCTTGTCACGCTCTCGGACGGCGCGGCCACCATCGCCCACGACGTGTTGGTCTCTGGATGGCCACGTCTTCGAGAATGGCTGGCAGAGGACCGTCCCAGCCGCCTGCTGCACCGCCAACTCACAGACGCGTCCAAGGTATGGCGTCAACACGGCCAACGATCATCCGATCTCTACCGCGGGCAGCGACTGCGCCAGGCCCTCGACTGGGCCACAAGATACGACGCGTCCCTGAACCGGCTTGAACAAGAGTTTCTGAACGCATCGGCATCTACACAAAGGCGACGCCGGCGGCTGGCAACCGGCGGCGCGGCCGGCATGATGGCTGTCGTCTTGGTCCTGACCATGTCTTTCTTCAACGCGAAACGGGGCCAGGACGCCGCCGAGCGGGCCGAAGCGCAGGCGGCCCGGGCGAGCCTGTCGAGAAAGCTGGCGAAAGCCGCAGCGGACACGTTCGACCGTCGTCCTTTGCAGTCGATGCTGCTCAGCGTCGAGGCTTACCGGGCCGCCGCGACCGACGAGGCACGCCGGGAGCTGATTGGACAGGCCGCGCGGCGGCCCGGCCTCACCGCCTTCGCGCCCGGCCTTGGCAATTTCGGCGAGGTGGCGGCGTTCAGCCGGGATCGGCGCACGCTGGCGGTCTTGGACGACTCCCGCGTCGCGGTGTGGGACCTGGCCCGGCGTCACCGCGTGCACTACGTCCCAGCGGACCCGGACGGAAACGGGATCGAGCACGATATCTTTGCTGTTGCGCTGAGCCCGGACGGGAAGACTTTGGCGGTCGCCCTCGACGCCGAGACCGTCCTCTACCGCCTGCCCGATGAGACGCCTGCGGCCACCCTGGTCGACCCGGACGAGAGCCAGGATGGCGACGATCCGCATAATCTCTTGTCAGACATAGCGTTCAGCCCGGACGGGAAGCTCCTGGCGGTAGCCGGCCAGGGCGGGCGGATCATTGTCTGGGACGTTGCGTCGCAGAGGCCGCACAGAGTGCTGGACGACCCCACCAGCCCGGCCGACGGCCCACCGGTCAGCGTCCAGGACCTCGCCTTCAGCGCAGACGGCCGCACACTCGCCGCCGGAACGTCGGCAGCCACGGTGTTGTGGACGGTAAAGACCGGCACGCCCCGCGTCATTCCGACACCGGCAGCCGCGGTCGCCTTAAGCCCTGACGGCGCCTTCGCCGCTGTCACCACCCCCATCAAGGTTGACCGGCGGACCGAGTGGCAGGTCGCGGTCCTCGACACCGCCAGCGGCAAGACCGCATTCACGATGGCCCGCGGGACAAACCCGATCACCGCGGTCGCGTTCAGCGCGGACGGGCGCACTCTGGTGACGGCCGACAGCAGCAACCTCGTCTCCGTATGGGCGTTGAGCCGGGTACGGCAGCAGCGGCGGCTCCAGGCAACCATGCCCGGCCACACCACCCAGGTGTCACATCTGGCCGTCACGCCCGACAGCAGCACCCTCGTTTCACTATCGGAGGACGGAACGGCAATCCACTGGGACCTCGGCCGGATCGCCCTCAACCACTCCAGCCCGACGATCACCGCTCTGGCCTACAGTCCCGACAGCACGATCCTCGCCACCGGCAGCTACGACGGAACCATCACGCTCTGGAACACCAGCACCCGCACCACCCTCGCCACACTCCACGTTCCCAACAACGAGAATGCCGACCACCTCGCGTTCAGCCCGGACGGCCGCACCCTGGCCTCGGCCCACGGAACCAACCAAGTACGACTCTGGGACGTCCACCAACACCGGCTCGTCGACACGCTGATCAGCCCCACGCCGGCCATCAGCAAACTCGTGTACGGCCCAGACGGCCAGAGGCTCGCCGCCGCCCACGGCAAAGGCCTCATCACCTGGAACGTGGCTACCCGCAAGCAGGCCACGCACCGCACCAGCGACGAACTACTCGCCGGAGAACTCGCCTTCACCCCCGACGGCACATCGATCGCCACCCCAACGGCCGACACCGGGAAAGTTCTACTGTGGAACCCAGCCGGGCAGTCCGAGCCGACAACTCTGGAAGGCATAGGTACCAACACCATCACGTTCAGCCCCGACAGCGCACTGCTCGCCGCAGGCCACACCGCCGGCCGGGCGAGCCTGACATCCGTCAAGAACGGGGCAATGCCGGGAGAGATAGACACCCAAAACCCGGGCATCGTCGACTCGCTCGCCTTCAGCCCGGACGGCTCGACCCTCGTACTTGGCATCAGTGAAACCGACTACAAGGGCGCTGTCGCATTCGCGGATGTCGGCCGCCGTTCAGTCACACAAATACTCCCGTTTGCGGACTCCGTCTCAGATGTCATCTACAGCCCGGACGGCAAAGCCCTGGCCGTGAAAGGCAACTACGACGTACAGCTCTGGGACCTCGACCCCACATCGATCTCCACCCGCCTCTGCCAAGCCGCCGGCCGCTCATTGACCACAGCCGAGTGGACAGAATTCCTTGGAAACGAGCCTTACCAACCCGCCTGCCGTGCGTAGGCCCGGCAAGCAGACCGGACTCGCCTCCTGACCTTGGACACGGGGTTGTGCGGCTTGAGGCGCGGCTGGCCAGGTAGTGCGGCCCGCGCCATGGTGAAGCGGCCGGGCTGTGCTGGTGCGGCGTCTATCTGGAGCAACGAAGCATCGTGATCGATCAGCAGCGCCTCGCGCTCGGCCCCGCCGTAACCGTCGACCGCCCAGACCCCGGCGAGCCGCCGCAGCATCCCCTGGACCGCACCACCGTCCGGTTGCTGCACGCCCCCGCACCGCCGGCGTGTCGAACGGGATGCGAAGACGAGGCGAGGCGCGAGTCCGGCTACGTGCTCACCACCGCCCACGGGCATACCACTGCACCCGGGACTGGATCATCCGCCGGTTTCGCCGCCCGGTCGTCGCGTCCAGCCTCCCGCAGTGCGGCACGCATGACCTGCGCCACGGCGCCGCGACCCTGGCAGGGTCAACTGGACGGCGAAAGTATCAGCTGCGCGACCAGGCCGGCCCACTTGCGGGCAGCGCCGGCCCAGCCGGACACCGGGTATCGGGGCGACGCAGCCGCAGCGGGCGAACACGTTGACGTTGACGTCGCTGGCACCGGCGATCACGGCGGTGGTCATGGCAGACCTCCTTGAGTTACAGCGACCCGAGGCGACTTGGGCCGGTCACCTCCGGGACCCAGGCCACGCCGGTGATTCATGAAGGCGGGGCCTGATTCACCCGACATGGACACCTTCGCGCCTTGCGGGATCCGCCAAGCCGGCCAGTACCGGGGCGGTTGAAGGTGTGCTGAGCTGCACGTCTGCACACAGCCTGGCGACGAACATCCCGGGTGAATCCGCTGCCGTGCATGCCTGGCTATGTCGCGCCGCTGGTCAATGCCGTGCCGCGTGCCCTCTAACGGTGGCCCCACACCGACCCCGCCAAGATCAAAACCGCATAATCAAGCGTCTATACGACCTGCTCGCAGATGGTGCGCCGCCAGGGACTCGAACCCCGAACCCGCGGACATCTCGTTGTACGTTGCGCGGAATGGCTCAGTGACTTGGCCCAGTGACGAAGGTAGCCTGGCCGCGTGACGGCCGTTCGCCTCAGCGAAACACGAGAGGGACGGCATTGGCTGGAAAACTTCCCGCCCAGTTATCGACCTGCAGCTATCCGGCTCCTCGATGCTCTGCGGTTCGTCTCGTCTGACGAGTACCGCGCCGGCGTGAAGCAGCTGATGCGCGACGTAGCGAAGGAAACCTTTGAGGCGGGCCCGGTCGCGTTCTATCCGGTGCGCCCCGTGGACGAGAAGCTGACCTACACCGAGCCGTTCCCGGACCGGCCCTACGGTCGGCTGGACGGCAGTGAGTACATCGCCGCGAACATCGTCAGCGAGGTGTCCAAGACCCTGCGGTATCTGGGATCGGTGATCGCCTCGCCGACGCTGGAGGAACTGCGGGAGCGGCGGGTACGCACGATCGTGCTGGTCGACGACAACATCGCCTCCTCCAGCACCATCACGGCCTATCTCGACAAATGGTGGCAGAACCCGTCCATCCGAAGCTGGCGATCCTACGGGCTGATCCGGTTCGTGATCGTCACCTACGCCTGCTCACGGCCAGGGGCATTCGCGGTCCGTCGCCACCGGCTTGCGGACGACCTCCGATACGTCGAGGTCGGCGAGGACTTCGGCACCGCGCACTGGACTCGCGCACAACGCGACGAAGTCCGTGACCTCTGCCTTCGGTTCGCCAGCCGGTACGCCGTCAAGAGGTCCCTCGAGCTCGGCTACAAGCGCAGCGAATCACTGCTGATCATCGGCCATACGCTGCCGAACACCCTGCCCCACATCTTGTGGGCAGGCGAGCCCTTGGGACGACCATGGGTGGGCTTCTTCGCCCGAGGGCATCGCCGGTTGACTCCGGAACAACAAGAAACGCTAGCCGGGCACCGAACGCCCCCGGACCTCGACGGAATCGCGGAGGCTCTGAGGCACCCTGAACTGGGTTCGGGGCGCTTCAAGGACTGGCGCAACGCGCAGCGCTTGCTTCTTGTCTTGGCGGCGCTGAGCCGCCCACCGCGTACGGACGACTGGCTGATGGCTGTGCTGCAGCTGAAGATCTTCGAGCTCCAGTTCTTGCTGGCGACCGCCCGGCGCCTCCACATGATCGATGATCGCCGCCGGCTCACCGACGAGGGACACGAGGCGCTTCGCGCAGGGAAGTCGAAGGTCCGGCGGGTTCGCTCGCGCTTGAGCCCCAACGATGATCCCTACTACCCTTCATCATTGAGGGGAGTCGGTGCGATCTAGATACCGTCGGGGCCGTTGGCCCCGACACAGCTAGCCGGCGCCGTTGGCGCCGGCGTTGGTCAAGCCCGCGCAAGCGCCTGGAACGAGTGGCGTGCCTGGTCCCTCGGGGCCTCGGCGTCACGCCACTCGGCCCTGCCGGGCGGAGAATCGAAGGTAGATGCGCACCGACTCCCCTCACCTTTACCGTCGGGAAGGACGGCGGCGCGGCCTGTCCAACGAGGTCATCGACAGGGTCGAGATGGCCTCCGCGCGGCTGCTCGCTCATGGCGTCGCTGTGGTGTTGACGCTGGGCCACCTCGCATGGCGAAGCGGCGCGCCGTACCCGTACCTCCGGAAGGTCGTCGAAAGGTCTATCGACCCCTACCACGCCTTTGCGATCAACCGGCGCGCCGGCAAGAACCCGCGGCTCATCTCCTCGCCCAGCCCGTTGCTTATGGACGTGCAGCGATGGATCCTCGCGAGGATTCTGGACCACGTGACGCCGCATCCGGCCAGCTACGCCTACCGGCGCGGCGTATCGATCCGGATGTGCGCTGAGCAGCATCTCGGGGCGCGCTGGCTGGTCAAGATGGACCTGCACAACTTCTTCCACACGATCGACGAGCGCCAGGTCTTCAAGGTCTTCGCCGACCTCGGCTACGCACCCCTGCTGGCTCTCGAGCTAGCCCGGCTGTGCACCCGCCGAGCATGGGACGGATTTCCGCATCCCACGCGTTTCCAGGTCCGGAATCACCGGCACTCGGTCATCCCTACCTACTCCGCGGACGCGATCGGGTTCGTTCCCCAGGGTGCTCCGACCAGCGGCGCTATAGCGAACCTCGCAGTCCGGCCGCTGGACGAAGCGCTCGCCGCGCTCGGCTCAGCGCATCGGCTGGTCTACACGCGGTACGCCGACGACATCGTTTTCTCCAGCGCTGGAGCCTTCGACCGCCGCGCGGCGGCATCGCTGATGCACAAGGCCAGACACGAGATCGCTGCCTGCGGATTCGCGGCCCACGACAAGAAGACCCGTCTGACGCCACCCGGCGCGCGACGCATCGTCCTCGGCCTTCTCGTTGACGGCGACAAGGTGAGACTGCCGAGCGAAATGAGATCCAGAATCGCCACACACGTACACGCGGCGGAGAAGTTCGGCTTGCGAGAGCACCAACTTTCGAGAGGCTTCACATCGGTGTTGGGACTGGCCCGCCATGTCGACGGCCTACTCGCGTTCGCTTCGGACGTTGACCCCGCCTGGACGGACGACTTGCGCACGCGATGGCGCCGTACCCTCCTACGCGATGCCTCCGCGCTCGGAGCGTTCGAGATCTCCGACGTATACCGACAGCGAGACGACGGAACCACTGCCGCCTACACGGTCGCCGCAACACCGTGGGACGCTCTGTAGGAGCTGCCAGCTCACACTACCGGCGTCCGGACAAACAAGATCACGTGCACGACGAATGCCACGACCTTGAACCCCTGTGGCGTCGCCAGCGCGAACGCGACCACCGTCGGTCAACCTCAGCCGTCGGGCCTCGGTCGTCAGCTGACTCGTGGCACCCCGCAGTCTTCCTGGGTATATTGCCCGCGGCGTACCTGGCGTTCGTCGAGGCGCCGGAGGAACCCGCGCGGCAACACAGGCATGTTCGCGTCGTAGTAGTCTTGCATCTTCAACAGCGAGGTGATCTTCTCGTCGGTGACATAGAGCTGAAACCAGAAGGGTCGGCCTGTTTCTGGCTCATCCCCGGTGGTCACGTTGGTCACAGTCCATCGGCCATCGCCTTTTGTAGGCACCGGTGTGATCAGGTAGAACTCTCCCGGCTGCTGCTCCGGATTCGGTTGTTGGATGACGAACCATAGCAGGTGGCCTGCGGACAACCCGCTGACCGTGCCCGATACTGAGGAGCAGTGAGGCACCTCCATGCCGTCCACATTCGGGCTATCGATAGACGCCGCGACTCGGGAAATCGGGTCGCGCCATTCGCGTATCCACTGCGTGATCGAGGACCACGTCAAAGTGATCATGATTCCGAGCATCGCCACGAGGACGCCGATACCTTGCCATACTCGACTGCCCAGGAAGTTCGAGAATTTCCGCGCACGCTTCCCCGTATCTGCGGATTGAGGCTTCATGCAATCACCCTATTGGGGGTAGTTATCTTCCACGGTCCTCTCATCGGTTAGATCTCTTGCGCAGTCAGGTGGTGTTCCGAAGGGTCGTGGTCCCAGCATGAGCGTCCTGGTTCGGGCGAAGTACGCGGCGGAGAAACGGGCTACGAAGAAGTCGTCGGCGTTGATCTTCTTATGGATCACTGACGCCCATGGGTTGGCCTGGCGACAGGTGTGATGGGTCCGGCAAACATCCGCCCTGGTGCAAAAGCGCGCGCTTACACCTTGGCCGAGGGCTTGGCTTGACCGGCAGACGCGACGAATGTGTTGGGCCCGCGCTCCCTTTACGAACCGGAACATCCGATTCAACTGTCCCGGCCAGGCTATGGCGCCCGACCTTGGCCCTATCGTGGTTCGTCGGTAGTCGTTGTTTGCCGCCATGTCACACGAGTAGAAACCGTACCCGCCCGTCGGGACGGTCAACACGTTCGCGGCGCTCGTCGACCACGTACGTACGTCGACGCTCGTCAGCGCACCGTGAGGCCGGCGAGGCTGAGCCCGGCCATTTATGGTAAATCAGCCGCGTGCCGGCCGAACTGATATGTCAATGGATTCCGTTTTCTCCATCGGGTCACCGTCGCAGGTTGCGTAGCAGCTCTTCAAGATGAGGTGCTTCGTCGGATCAACTGCCGCGTTTGGGACGGCTATTGTGATGGAGTTTACTTTGTCATTCTTTGGATGAGTTGGGCCGAACCCGCCCGACGTTGTGAGGGACTCGCTTGTTCCGTCTGCGAACCTAACGATCATCCGCCACATAGGCGGGATCTCCCAGCCGGATGTCATTCCGGCCCAGAATGAATCCGATCCGTTTGCCCGCGGCTGGTCGTTGTCCGGCTTGGCGAGAACAGTCATATTGCCGTTGGCGCAGTCATGTTCCCCGCTGAGCTTCTCAAGAGAGAGGTCAAGCGTACACGAAATCTCCCCAGCCGCAGCGGGGGCGCCTGTGGTGGCTGGAGGGACTGGCGTCAAATGAGGTGTGGTGGGCGCGCTCGTTGTCGGTGGGTCGGATTTCCGAAACGGCGGCAGTCCGAAAGCAGGTGGCAGCGCCAGAACCGCAGCAATCGCACCGACGATCGCTGCCCAGATGGCAGCTCTTTGGCCAGGATGCCAAAGCCGTCTCCGGGAAGACTTGGACCCTTGGCTATCCTCAGATTTAGTCATGCTCCGCTAGCCCGTCGTAAAGTGGGTCGTGTCTAGAGTGATGCGCTTGCCGCCTTCGACCAGTATCAGGGCGATGAGGTGATCCCCGCTGGTGCCGCCGGTGTAGGTCCATGACCAGGTGAGGTCGGCGCCGGCGGTGATTGTGTTTTCGATGGGTGTGGTGGTGGCTGCTTCGATGCGCAGCAGAAGTGACTGGCCACTCTTGAGCGGCAGGGTGATGTTGCCGTTGATGCCGACGTGCTGGTTAGGCAGTGTCTGGCCGTCGGGGTAGAAGATGTTTCCCCGCATCGTCGGCGGGGGTGGCGGCGCCGCCATCGTGTAGCTGGTCGTGTCGAGCGTGCGGCGGCTTCCGCTGTTCAGGATCAGCTTGACGGTGTGTCTCCCGCCGGTGCCACCCTTGTACGTGAAGGACCAAGCCAAATCCGGGTTAGGTGCCAGCCTCGCCTCTACCGCCTTGGCGTTCGCGGGCTCGATGCGCAGCAGAAGTGACTGGCCACTCTTGAGCGGCAGGGTGATGTTGCCGTTGATGCCGACGTGCTGGTTAGGCAGTGTCTGGCCGTCGGGGTAGAAGATGTTTCCCCGCATCGTCGGCGGGGGTGGCGGCGCCGCCATCGTGTAGCTGGTCGTGTCGAGCGTGCGGCGGCTTCCGCTGTTCAGGATCAGCTTGACGGTGTGTCTCCCGCCGGTGCCACCCTTGTACGTGAAGGACCAAGCCAAATCCGGGTTAGGTGCCAGCCTCGCCTCTACCGCCTTGGCGTTCGCGGGCTCGATGCGCAGCACAAGAGACTGGCCACTCTTGAGCGGCAGGGAGACATTACCGTTTATCCGCAGGTGTTGATTGCGGAACGATCCGCCCTGGGGGTAGAAGATCGCGCCAGAAAACGCGGCGCTCGGAGGGGTTGCAGTAGTAGGTGGCGTCGAAGCGGATCCCGTGGGGGTTGGGCCAGTCGGCTCGCCGGATGGTGGAGGGCTCTGGCCAGAGCTAGGCGCTTGCACGACGCCCGAACTCCCCGGCGCCGGGCTGGTGTTCGGCTTATCCGAACCGCATGCCGCGATGAAGATCAACACGAATGCCGACAAGAGGAGACCTCGGCAAGCGATACCCGTGCGTAGTCCCGCGCACGAGTGGAGCACGGTGCCAGGGACCATCGTTGTCTTCTCCTCCCTTGGGCTCAACAGGTTGCTGATCATTTGCCAGCGAGCTGCCTCCTGTCGTCCGACCTCAACGTAGCGGTCAAGTTCAAGTCACAATGCGTCGCTCGTGATCGTCACTGGTGGCCCCTTGGCGTACGACATTCAACACCGATTCGACTGCCTGCCCGACCTCGGCCCAATCGGGGGTGCCGCCGCACGGCTGATCTTGCATGGTTGCGCCTAGCCATCGCACCAGTTCGCGCAGACGTTAGCCGTACGCCGTTACACGAATCCTTATTGCGTGGTCACCGTTGCCGGCCACGAGATCGAGGAATTTTACGTACGCTACGAGCCCGTGATCTGAAATCGCGCAGAACCCTTCGTCATCCTGCACCTGGCCCATACTGATCTCTTTCGGTGCTTCCTGGCTGATAGCGTCCAGGCATGCCGCCTTGCCACCCGCTTCGGACAGGGCGATTTTGGCGAAGTTTTCCGAAGCAACCTTGCCCGGCGTTACGGCTATGTCGACCACGCCTTGATTTTCGTCCATGTCGCCATTCCATGAGCGTGGCTCGTCAAGGTCGATGTGCCCGGTGTTGTCGATGTATTGGACGACGAAGTCTTTGTCGTATCTTACTGGTTCGTGGCTAGGCGTTTCCGAAACGGATGGGGATTTCGATGGTGTGGGGTGTACCGAGGGTGCGATCGACTGCGTGGGCGTCGGGTCCGGCCGCGGATCGTCCTTGCGCTTCTCCCAGACATAAAGAAGGATCCCCCCGCCGAGCAACACTGAGGCCAACACGCCAGCAACCACGCGCGGAGCCGTACCCAACGTCGGTATAGAGATCGTGCCCCCAAAGCCGCCGCCTGAAAGTGCGATCAATAGGCAGACGCCGCCTAGGATAATTAGTACTACCGGGACCGTGAGGTCTCCCACCACGCCCCCTTTCATCGCCGCACCGAGGACAGTCCGAACTCGAAGATGTACGGTATCCGCTCTCACGTTGCGATGGACGGCCAATAGTGTCAGATCATGGACGTGCCGTGTCGAGGGTTATATCCAAACTTCGCCGACCTCGACCGATGCTCTGAAGGGATCAGCGCATCTTACGGACCGATCATCTGACGCGGCGACGGATGATCGGCTGGCACGCTCGGCTGGGTGGCGGACACACGGTGCGCCGAGTTTGTCCGTAAGGTCGGGCACCTCGGGCGTCACACCACCAGACCCACCACGTGCGGCCCGGGATCACCGCCATTGCGACGGGGACGCCGGGGCCGATGCCCGGATTTCACACCGCCCGCTGCGTTGCCGACTACGGCGACAACCTCACCGCGGCCTTGGCAGTGATCCCGAGCGCGGCGGTGGCCGGACGTCGCGCCGAGCCGGTGCCACGCGCACAGACCTGCCGAAAGTGTGTGCACGCGATCAGTAGATGTTGACGCTTTCGACCTCGTCGTTTGTGAGCGCCTTGGCACCAGGGTCACAAACGTCGACAAGATCGAACGAACGACCGCGAAAGCATAAATGTCAACGAGCCCGGGCGTCAAAGATCGAAGCCTGAGAGCGCCCGGTGAATGCGCTCAATGCTTTTTTCGGTGAGTTGCGTCCCAGAAGAGTATGAGTTACCCCGAAAGGCGACCGAAGCGGCCTTGACGCATGAGTCAAATAGCGGACAGTCGGTCACCGAATTGGTTAAGCCGTTTAGCGAAACGAACAGCCGCGCAGGCAGAATGCCGCCCTCAACATTCCCACGGGGCCGGATGAGGCGGACAGTACGAAGAAACGCCAAATATCCACGCCGAAGGAGTGCGCCTGTGCTCATCCGCCCACCGAAAGGCCGCACCAGGCGGCTGGGGGCATTCACCGCTTCCATCCTGACGGCGGTCCTCGCCGCCACGCTGTCCATCGCACCCTCCGGCCAGCCGGACGCGTCAGCAGCAGCTGCTGCGGCGGCTCCGGACAGCCACGTCAACGTCGTCGTGATTGGCGACAGCTTCTCCGCAGGCAACGGTGCCGGCAACTACTACGGGCCGACGGCCTGCTACCGCAGCAGCAGCAACTGGAGCGAACGGTACGTCGCCTGGCTGCAAGCCCAGGGCCTATCCGCCGACGTGACCGACCGGGCTTGCTCCGGCGGCGTCACCGCGAACTACTGGAGCGAGCGCGACCTCGGCAACCGCCCCGAGTTCGCCCGCTGCCACACCGCCACCGCCGACGAGATCGTGAAGACCGTCATCACCAACGGGACGACGTCCATCTGCAACACGAAACTGCGGCCGCAGCGGGATTCGGTGACCGCCAGCACCGACCTTGTCCTGTTCACCTTCGGTGGAAATGATGTCCGCTTCAGCAACATCGTCCAGGAATGCTTCATCGTCGGCGACCGTAACCCCGGCGACTGCCGCAGCAGGGTCAACTATGCCAACGCCCTGATGGACGACACCGGCGCTGACGGAGTCCGGGAACGCCTCAAGAAGATCCTCGTCGACCTACGCCGGGAACGACTACGGCCCGACGCCAAAGTCGTCCTGCTCGGCTACCCGCAGCTGGTCGGCGACGTCCCGTTCGTCCTCAAGTACAAGAACCTTTTCGGGACCGTCACCGACACCTACGACGCGGCCAGCAAGGTCCGCCTCCTCGGGGCGAAAGGCGCTGAGGTTCAGGCCGCGGCGGTCGCCGCCGCCGAGGCCGAGGTAGGTGCTGACTTCGTCACCCACCTGCCGCAGGCGCTGGGACTGTTCGACAGCCACCAGCCGGACCCCCGCGCAGGTCACGCGAACCCGGACTCGTGGTTCGTTGAGCCATTCCAGACGATCAGCACCGACACGTGGTACCACCCGAACCCGCAGGGGCACCAGCAGTACGCGAACATCCTGGCCGACGGATTCGGTACCGCAGCAGGAACCCCGGTCGCGACGGCGCAGGCCCTCGACCTGATCTTCGTCATCGACACCACCGGGTCGATGGGAGGCACGATCACCGCGGTCAAGAACCGGATCAACGCGGTCGTCGACCGGCTCGCGGCCGGCACGTCCGCGTACCGGCTCGCGGTCGTCTCCTATCGGGACCAGCCCGGATACACCGGCGACCCAGAGGACTACCCGTCCCGCCTCGACCAGGCGTTCACCAGCGACGCCGCCGCGGTTAAGACCGCCGTCGGGAACCTCGAAGCCGCCGGTGGCGGCGACTACCCCGAATCGGCGTACTCCGGCCTCGACACCGCGATCAAGCAGCCGTGGCGGTCCGGCGTCAAGAAGCAGATCATCGTGTTCACCGACGCGCCGGCCCACAACCCGGAGCCGGTGTCGAACCTGAGAGCTGCCGACATCGTCGCCGCCGCTCTCGCCGTTGACCCGGCCGTCGTCAACGTCGTCGGCAACACCGACGCCGCGCTCGCCGAAGTCGCTGCCGGCACGGGCGGTAAGGTCGTCGCGGCTGTCGACGGTGAGGACGTCTCCGCCGCGATCGACGACATCGTCGAAACCTCGCTGGCGGTCCCGTTCGCCACAATCGGGGACAGCTACAACGCCGCGATCGGGAAGCCGGTCAGGTTCACCGCCGCCGGCTCGTACGACCCCGCCGGCGGTACCCTCACCTACAAATGGGACGTCGACAGCGACGGAACCACTGACGCCACCACCACCACCCCCGAGTTCACGCACACGTACTCGGCCGGGTACGAGGGACTGGTCACCGTCGACGTCACCTCGACCAGTGGGAAGACCGCGACCGCGACCGCGCCGATCCTGGTCGACCAGGACGGCGACGGTGTCCAAGACCAGGTCGACAACTGCCCGGCCGCCGCGAACCCAGGCCAAGAGGACCGGGACACCGACGGCACCGGCGACCTGTGCGACACCACCTCCGGGATCCCCACCACCGACCAGGAGGGCGTGTTCGTCGCCGAGACCGCCAACAGCACACCCGCCGCGGTCGCGGACGCGTTCACCACCGAAACCGGCACCGCGCTGACCGTGCCCGCGCCCGGTGTCCTCGCCAACGACACCGACGCCGACACCGGCGACACCCTCACCGCGAATACCGCCACCGCACCCCGGAACGGGACGCTGACCCTCGCCTCGGACGGATCGTTCACATACACCCCGAGGAAGGGCTACACCGGCACCGACACGTTCACCTACACGGTCACCGACAGCGCCGCAGCGACATCGGCACCGGCGACGGTCACCCTCACCGTCGCTCCCCAGCCGACCAACCAGCGGATCGTGTTCGTCGCCGGTGGCCGGGACTGCCTCGTGGTCAGCGGCGACGTCACCGTAGGGAAGGTGACCGTCACCCGCGCCCGCAACACCGTCCAGTCGATAACCGGGACCGTCACCGTGAAGGCGCGCCCCGGCCGGAACGTCGAACTGGTCTTCAACGTCGTCCGGGACGGCCGGTCGTACACCGCGACGATCACCGCCAAGGACGGACGGCACGTACACACCTACCGTGGAAAGGGAACCATCTACGACAACGGCAAAGTCACGATCGGCCAATTCGGGTCCAAGCGAACCGGTTTCGGATTCGTGATCAAGACGAGGTAGCTCCGCCTGGTGAGGGCCGGGAACTCGGGGTACTCGGGTTCCCGGCCCTCACCGGGACCGGCCGAGAGTTATAGGAGTCGTATGGGTCACCAGAACCGGCCTGGAATGTCGCGGACCGTCCCGCAGACAGGCGCCGCGGTCGCGGTGTCGGTCGGGATCGCCGGCCTGGTCGCCGTCGGATACGGGCTGATTCTTCGGTTTCACATCGAGAACACCGACGAAGCAATCGCTGACGAAGCCAGGGGCGGGCTGTGGTTGCTCGCCGCCGCCGGCCTGCTTACCCTCGCCGCGACCGCAGCAGGCGTGGCTCGGGCGCCGTGGTGGGCGGTGACACTGATCCCCATACCGATCGTGGCCGGGATCCTCCCGGCGCTGCTGCTGCCGGCGAACATCCTGCCGTTCGGGACGGCGATGCTGTCCGTGCCAGCCACGCTAACCGGCCTAATCACCACAATCGTGTGCGCCTTCCGCCGCGGGTAAGAGCACCCGGCCAATGGCCGCAGAGCTCCGAAACATCTCAAAGGGCCTGTGTGAGGCTCGCAAGGACGCCGATGACGCCGGCTCATGTCGGATGAAGCGGATGGATGCAACACCGGCAGAAAGTCCTTTTCGAAAACGAAACGGGGCAACGCTCCCGTGGTAGAAATATTCTATAGTGGAGTTGTTGCCACGACTCCATGAACTCAGAATGGGCGTTGCCGCGACGCATGGCAAACGGCGACCCTTCGGTGCTGGACACCTGCCTCAGTAGCCCAATAGAGCACGATCATCATCATCGTCGCTGCGGTGCTGCCGCGCCAGGTCGGCGGCGCAGCTCCGTCCTTTGAGCGTGGCGCGCTCGGGCTCAAGCTGCCGTCTGGCATCGGTGAGGCCTCCCTCTCTGTTGGTTGTAAGCCTTCAACCAGCAGAGAAGCCCGCCTCCCCTCGCGAGAGTGCGATGGAGACGGGCTGCGACGTGCGACCGTGCATATACATAGAGGGGCTGGAGCGGACGAGCGTCTACAACCAGCCCAAGATTTTTACGATGACCGGCTCAGACATGCATGAAGGCTCAGCATCCAAACGGCGGCCCCAGCGGGCCGCGTCCAGTGCTGGCATCGGTCCTCGCTGGTCCGGCGGCTACGTGCGACCGCCGACCGACGTCACGAATCGTGCTCGTGGCCCGGACGAGCGTCCTGGACCGGCCCCCCGCCGCAGAGGGCCAAGGGGCGGGATCTGCAGGCCGCGGGCCAGGTGTCTTCGAAGCATCTGCAAATCGTGTACGGTCACGGACCGTGACGACAGCCCTTGACGACGGGCGCAACGACCCGCCGGAAATGCTCCGCTGCGACCTGAACGAGACGAACGTCTATCCGACGCTGGTCCTGGCGCTCCGCGACATGCGTACCGCCAATCGCCGAGACGAGACCACCGGCGCGGGTCCCGGAAACGAGTCTTGGATCGGGCTCAGCATCGCAATGACCGTCCTCGACACGCTCACCAACCGCAACGAGCTAGTGGGCCAACGCTGGGAGAGCCTCCTAACGAGCCACCGCATCGACCCGGCAGACGCAAGACTGATCTACGCGCTGCGCTGCTCGTTGCTGCACGGCTACGGACCGCCGAAGCCAGGGAGCAACACCGGCAACCGAAAGGTTCTCCTGACGGACGATCGTTTCACGTTCGCCATCGACACCTCTCACGATCGGGTCGCGCTCGTAAGCGTGCCTGTCTTCTGCGGCCGGCTCGTCGAGCGGATTGTTCTTGCAGCGTGGTCAGGCTGGGACCAGACGTTGGTGAACACGGACCTGTTCGACACCAAGCGACCGCGGCACGCCTCCCCGTGACTCAGAGCATCCTCGTACGCGGCGCTCCGAAAGGAGCGCAGCACCCAGCCTCCGCAACCAACCGGGCATCGTCAGCCGCGCTAGTTGAGCGGTTTCACGGGCTCGTACGGCAACCCGTCTGCCCGGTTGTTCCGCCAGTAGCGGCGGCCGACGTTCGGGCAAAGGAGGCAGCCACCGACCTGCGGCTGACCTTGCTTCGACGCCCAGGCACCGCATTCACCACAGCACCTCCGCGCGTCGCTGCGGTTTCGGTGCCGCTGATCATGTACCCATGCGCACGGGATGCGACACGTTCGAGGCGGCCAGTCAGGATTGCCGATTGCGGGACCGCTGGATGCCGGTCTGAGTACCGTTCTGGCGCGCGATTTGCTAACCGCCAACGATAACCCCAGCCATGGGCGTCAGGTCGCAGGCAGCGGGCCTGCGACCCGGAGATGTTTGTACCATCCGTTACCGGGTTCCCCTGCCGCGATGACCGCACTACGCTCGGGCTTCGTGAGGATCCTGGACCCGCTGGAGTCGCCTGTTTCGGGTTTGCTTGCCTGGTCGATGGCAGCCCTGACGTGTACCCAGCGGCTCCTTGCCGATCACCAAACGAGGCCTCAGCGATCCGCGGATGCTCTCCTGCTGATGCTGAGCCTGCGCAACCTTGTCCGGGCCGCCGACTGGGTTGCGAACACGGTCCAGGGATCGCCGCAAGAGGTGGCAAGGCGGCAGGCCGTGGCCGACTTTCGGCATCGGTTGCCGGACGTCGTAAACGCGCGCGACGTGTTGGAGCACTTTGACGACTACGCGACCGGGCAGGGTCGCATCCAGCAGCGAGCGGCTCGCGACGGACGCGTTCCCGCGACCTACGCACTCGCCGTGGCAATCGAGGATGGCGCTCCCGTCATCGGGTTGGCCCGTATCGCTTTGGCGTGCTCCGGGCTCGGGATGCCTGTAGAGAACTCACAATAATGCTCTTGGCGCTGGAGGAGTTGTCCGACCGCAGTGAGGCCGAAACCCTCACCGCCCGGGTTGAGGACCTCGCTTAGTCGGAATCGGTGAACGCATCTTCCCAACCTCGATGTCCTTCGACACGGACATGTGGTTGCCCGATCCGGCTCGCCCTGAAGCCCCACTTCTTGTCGAGGCCGGAAACCGTCGGATCTCCTTGCCGGACCGCGCAAGCGATGCAAGACTAGTCCTTATAGTGAAACCGGCACGATGCGATGTGAATGTCCCCGTCCGCCACTTTGTAAACCAATCGATGCTCGCGGTCGATGCGGCGGGACCAGTAGCCTTTTAGGCTGTGTTTAAGGGGCTCCGGCTTGCCAATACCACTATGCGGGTTCCGGCGGATGTCCTTGAGAAGATCGTTGATCTTCGCAACCTTTGCGGCATCGAGCTTCTGCCAATCGACATAGTCGCTCCAAGCGTCATCGCTCCAGATGTAGCTCATTCTTCGATCAAGTCCCGGACCTTGCCCTCGCCCAGCTCCAACTGCTCAATCGAACGCAACAGGTGCGCGGCGTTGGCTGTGTCGCTAAGCAAGTAGGCCGTTTCTTCCAAGCCGGCATAATCCTCTTCAAGGACTAGCAGCACTGCCCCAGAATCGCCGTCGTCGGCCTTGCCGGTTATTGTCGCCCCTACACGCGCGCGTGCGAGCGTCCTAAGTGCGAGCAATACCTCTGCCCGGGTTTCCGTACGGGATCCGTCAAGCGTTTTGAACGAGAAAAAGATCTGCCAACTAATCGCGATGAGCGAGACCGCAAGGAGCGCGGTCGACCCCGCAAGCGCCCAGGTTGCCGCACCCTCCATGAAACCATCCTAGCGAACAACGAAGACGGCTCCTAGCGCAAGATCGACAGCAGTGCCCCGCAGGTATGACCTGTCGTCCGAAAGAGGCTTAAAGTCTGGCGAACGGATACAAACCGCTCATCGATCGAGGCGACGCCCACCTTGTGTGCAATCGACCGCTTTGTCGTGCAATAGCAACAGAAACCCACGCGTGTCGCTGCGGGGACGGCAGTCACGGAGCAAGATCGGTCGTGCACTGTCGACCCATGTCCGGGTACCCGTTCCCATCGCTGCCGAGCGCGTCAGCCGACGCTGGGGCGGGGCGAGGACGGCGCTGTCTTCCGCCTGTCACCCTGGTCGACAGGCGGGAAGACAGCCCGCGAACTAGACAACAGCAAGTCAGGTACTGTGTGGCGGCAGCGGCCAGGTGCCGTCTAGCACCACGAACGTTCGGATCGTTGCTGGCTGCGGCGCGTTCCCATGTTGGACGGGACCCGCCTCCACTCCACACCTGCGCGCCTGCCCCGCGTCTGGGTACTGACCAGGGATTTCTTCGCCAGCCTGAAGCACTCCAGCGACCCAGCAGAGTCGAACAGCGGGGATTCGGACCTGCGCGCCTCCAGGGAGCACTCCGGGCCCGGTGCGAGGTGGTATGCGCCAGCCCTCGGTGACCAGCCGAGGTTCCCGCGTGACGAATCGCGGAACCTCTACTTCCAGGCTCAAACGCTTACGCGGCGGCAGATGCAAAACTGTTCCGTCGTCTACTCTTCATATGTGGCCGATGATCAGACCACCCCCGCCGGCGATGCGCTGCTGGCCGCTGAGGCAACAATCCGCGCGGCACAGATCCAGGCTCAAGCGACTGTAGCAGCAGCCAAGATCGAGGCCCGCGGCGTCCAGCGGGCAGCGCGACTGACCTCAATCACGACCCTGATGGCCGCCTGCCTCGCAGCTGGCGTATACATCACCAGCGATACGCCCGGCCCGGCCCTACAGGGAGAGAACCCATCAGGCCGATACAGCACCTCCCCCTCAGGCAACGGCACCGTGATCAACACATTCGACGCCGCAACGCAGCGGCACAACGGCGTCTACGGCTACCCCAATCCGGACGCTCGCGGCGACCAACCGATCATCGGATACCTAGAGGGCGACCAAGTGAGCGTCTCCTGCATAGAGCCCGCCGGGCGGCCATACACCGACAGCACGCTGCATGTTGCTGCGTCCTCGTGGGCCCAAGTTCGGATGCCAGGCCGGGCCTTGGGCGAGGCCACCGCGTGGATCCCGGCGCTCTACCTCGACCTGCCCACGGCGGCGCCGTCGTGCTGACGCTGGGCCTCTGCCTGGGGTGCGCCGACGGCGCCGCAGCGCCCCTTCTTGATTCCTAGTTCTTGCTCCACCGGTCCGTAAGCGGCGATGGAGCTGGGCGGCCCGGGTCGCTGAGATCCTTATCCGCGATCGCCAGGATGCCGTCGAAGACCCACATCAGTCGGATGTATCGGATGATGGCCAGGGCGACGGCGAACTCGAAGATGAACCTAGCCCAGGCGGTGTCGGACCCGCGATCCAAGTCCACCGCGCAGACGACGTTCTCGCCGTGCGTCAGCCGGTACGAGTCGGTGCCTTTTCTCGATCTCCACCCGCCATGCCCCGCCCGATGTCTCCCAGCGCCGCCTTGAGGCAGTGGCCGCACGTTCTCGTCGATCTTGCGCCATCGCCACCGATCCGCTCCGGATCCGACTGCCAGCGGCTCCTCGGTGTCGAGGACCATCACATCGGTGTCGCCATCCATATCGCACACCCTAAGGCTGGCGCGAGCAGGATGCGTCGACAACATAACGTTGTCTTCCGGCTGTGAGACAACGTAACGTTGTCATATGGCCAGCGAGTCGCCGATGGGCTTCGACCAGCTAGTCGCACAGGTCCACCACCGCACCGCCAGCGCCGACGCGGCCGGGCTGCTGGACGCCGCCGCCGCGATCAGCGCCGATCAAGCTGCGGACGCCGACCGGTTGCTGGATCACTTCGTCACCCACGCTCGCGGCACCGGCATGTCATGGACCGACATCGGCGCCCGGCTCGGCGTGTCCAAGCAGGCCGCCCGGCAGCGTTTCGCCGCTCCCGCCCCGACCAGTGTGCTGCCCTTCTCCGCCCGACTCGCACCCCGTCTACAGACCTGCCTCGACCAAGCCGGCCACGAAGCCCGCACCGACGGCTCCGCAGAGATCGGCACCCAGCACCTGCTGGCCGGCTTACTGGCCGAAGGCGTCGCCGCAGCCATCCTCGAACGCCTCGGCGTGCACGCCGACGCGATCCGAGACTCGTCACACCGGCTCTTCGGCCCACCCGCCGACACGCCGGGCGACCAAATACCGCCGATGTCGACCGAGGCAACCTGCGCGCTCGATGCCGCCGCGCACAACGCAGCAGCCAACGCATCCGACAACGCGCCACCCGAGGTGCGCACGGAACACCTCCTCGCGATGCTCGCACTCGACCCAGGAAGCCGCGCCCGGCGCGTCCTCAATGACCTCCGCGTCGACATCGCGGCCATCAAAGGCGAGTTGCAGTGCCACATCACCGTCAACCCAACCCGACCGGCCCGGTGGTGGAAACGCCGCCCACCGGCGAGGCAAGGTTGTTCCTTCTGCGGCCGAACCACTTCTGACGTCGACCAACTCGTCAACGGCCCCGGTGTCGCCATCTGCGGCGCATGCGTCGCGTTGGCGCGCGAGATCCTCGAAAGCCGGCAACCCGCACTCTGAACCGATCGACTGCCGCTGGCCAGCACCGGTCGCATCGCTGGCCTCGACGCGATCGACGGCAACACCCGCATGTCGATCAAGGACCAATGACCAGACGGAGGCACCAATCCACGCATGTCCGTCGCCGCGACACCGGTCAGCGTGTACGACCTGTTCGTCGTCGCCGATGAGGTGGAGTATGAGCGCCATGCAGGTCTCGGTCTTGTACTTCGCCGACTGCCCGAACTGGGCCGACGCTGGACGCCGCATGCGGATGGCGCTCGATACGATCGGACGCGACGATGTCACGGTCCACTTCCATGCCGTCGAAACTGCGGAGGAGGCCGCCGAGGTGGGCTTCGGCGGATCACCAACGTTCATGGTCGACGACGTGGACTTGTTCGGCCCGCCAGCATCCACCGGCTCGTTGACCTGCCGCATCTACCCGACCGAAAACGGACTTTCCGGTGTGCCTACGCTCGCCGCCCTGGTCGCCAGACTCACGGAGAGGACCGGGCGATGACACAGGTCGCCGAGACGTCCCAGCACACCGGTCTTCGCCGTTGCGGATGCTGCGGCCGACAGCGAACAGCCGACCGACTCGCTGAACTCGGTCAGACACCCGGCGTCTTCATCTGCGCGCCGTGCGCCCTCTGGGCGGCCCGCCGCGCCGGCCCCTTGTCAGCACTATCGCAGATCCCCGCTGCGCTTCGCCGATTCCGCTCACTTCTGCGCCGACCACGGACAACCGGCCAGGCGGCCGTGCACGGCACTATCCCAATCCTGCCCAGCACCGACCTGGACCGCACCGCTGCGTTTTTCGCCACGGTCGGATTCAAGGAGGAAGAACGGTCTGAGCACTATCTCGTGCTCGGTAGCGGCGATGCTGAACTCCACTTCGCCCTGCAGGACACCGCGACCGCGGGTCAGTGCCTTGTCCTCGTCGTGGACGCGCTCGCACTCTGGAAGCGGCTACACGAGCACGCCGTCACCGGCGTCGGGGACGTCGCCGACCGAGCGTACGGCCTGCGAGACTTCACCCTCGTCGATCCGGACGACAATCAAGTCCGGATCGGCAGCCCGATTCCCAGCGAATGACCCAAACGAAGTCCAGTCCTCAGCCCATGTACGCCACCTCGGTATGACTTTCATTCCTCGTCCGCGATGATCGAATGAGTGGTGTCGCTGGGGCTGCAGGACGTAGGCGACCGCTGATGAACTCGGGAACCCACGCCGGCCAGGGCACCAACCTGCGCAGTACCGAAGGCGCGGAAGTCGAGGTCAACGACCAGAAAGACCCAGGTCAAGTAAGTCGTTGAGGCGGCACGTCACAGAACTGTGCAGTGCCAGCGGGGACGCTGATCATCGAAGCGACCTATCCGTTGGCACCACCACGCAACGAGCGGCCATGACCTCCCCCAATGCCCTCTGGGGTCGGATGCGGCCGCCGGTTCAACAGCGTCGGCAGTCCGCTCGCCCGTTGCAGGAGCGGGCCTCTCCAACGCACCATGAGCCACACCTCCCAGTAAGTAGCCGGAAGGCTTCTGGCGCTCAGCATCCCCGTTGGCGCGAGACGCAGGCGCCGTTGGAGTCACGGGCATCGCGTTGCGGTTGGTGACGATGCCCGCGTCGAGGAGTGGGGCTTCGGCCTGGCGTCCGGTGAGGCAGGTTCGGGTCCGCCGGGTCGTCAGAGACTTTCGGTGGCCGGCAGGCGGCCGAGGACGGGCAGGGGGCGAAAGGCTTCGGCGTGCGTGGTGCCGATTCGCATGCCGTGGAGTCGCGACAGGGTTTCGGACATTGGCCCGAAGTGGTTGACGATCGGTTGTGATGTGTGGGCTTTCAGAGCGGCGGTCTTGGTTGGCCATTGATCGGTGATGTCGATGATGGTGGGCAGGTGCAGCGGTTTGCCGTGTTGGTCGAGGTTGTTGTAGCTGTCGCAGTGGTAGACCCGACTTGGGTGTCCGGTGGTGATGACGATGTCGGGTAGCGCGGCGAGGACGCGTTCGGCGCATTGCCGGTGTTCGGGGTGGATGTCGTCGGTCGAGTGGGTGATGACGATGTCCGGTCGGACTTCGGTCAGCAGCGTGCTGATGGTGGCAGGCGTGAGTTCGTCGTCGAGGTAAATGTCAGCGCCGAGGATCTGTGCGCCGTTGGTGGCCTCGCTGGCCCGGATCGGGTCGTGTTTCGTGACGGCGACTGTCGCCGACCCGCCGGTTTGGACGTGGCGTGCGATGGCGCCGCCGGCCCAGAGTTCCGCGTCGTCGGGGTGGGCCATCACGGTCAACAGGATGGATGAGGTCACCATAGGTCGAGGGCTTCGATGACGTCGGCTGGGCGCGGCAGCAGCGGGCTGACTTGTCCCGTGGGGGTTACGGGTACGGCGATGGTGTGGTCGAGGCGGATCATGTCGCGCCATTTGAGTGCGAGCTCGAACTGTTCGCGGACGGCTTGGCCTCGGCCGGTATCGAGTCGGCCTGATTTGTCGAGGTGGTCGAGGGTGAGTCCGTCGGCGAGGAGGGTGGCGGCGGTTTTGGCGCCGATGCCTCGTACGCCGGGGATGTTGTCGGCGGGGTCTCCGGTCAGGGCGCGGTAGTCGGCCCATTGGGTTGGGGTGACTTGGTAGCGGGCGTAGACGTCGGCGGGGCCGATGTGGCGGTGGCCGGAGCGCATTTTGGTGTTGAGGACGCTGACGCGGTCGGTGACGAGTTGGTAGTAGTCGCGGTCTCGGGACATGAGCAGGATTGGCCGCGGTGGCGGGGTGGTGTGGACGAGGGCGGCGATGACGTCGTCGGCTTCGGCGTGGTCGAGTTCGGTCCAGGTGATGCCGCAGTGGGTGAGGCCGCGTTTGACGTCGGGTAGGAACTGGATGGGGGCGAGCGCGGCGGCGTCGGTGGGGCGTTGGGCCTTGTAGGACGGGTCGATGGTTTGGCGGTCGCTGCCGCCGTATTGGCCGTCGAAGACCACGATGACTTCGGGCGGTTCGGGTAGGTCTTCGCGGATGGCGACGCGGAGGAGGGCGAAGAACCCGAACAGGCCGGTCAGGAGGCGGGTCTTGTCCCGGGAGCGGATTTCGGCAGGAAAGCCGAACGTGGCGCCCCAGAGCAGGTTGTGGCCGTCCACGAGCAGCAGCGCGGGTGTGTTGGGTGCGGAGGGCAGGACAGATCCGCCCATCAGCTCACCACCTTTAACAGTTGGTTAGCGACAAGGGCGGGCCAATAGTCCCGCGAGCGGTAGTACGCGGCCCGTGAGGTTCGCCGGTAGGTTACCGCGTCGCTGAGCAGTTCTCGGGAGGCGCGCCACAGCCCCGTCGCGCCGTGGTGGTGTGGCACGAGTATCCCGCCATCGCCGATGAGGGCGGGCAGGTTCCCGACGTCGTGCGCGACGACCGGCGTGCCCGCGGCCATGGCTTCCAGCGCGACGAGGCCGAAGGTCTCGGCGTGGGAAGGCACGATGACCAGGCTCGCGCCGCCGAGCCAGGCCAGGACGTCGTCCCAGTTCAGGCCCGGTTGGATGGCGACGCCGGGCGTGTCGGCGGCAAGCGCCTGACATTTGCGGAGCAGTTCGTCTTGGCTGCCGGCAGTGGCCTCGAACGGGGCCTTGGCCAGGGCGACCTCGATGGGCCGGTCGAGCCGGTTGCGGGGTGCGAGCAGCGCGGCCACACCCTTCTCCGGGCCGAGCCTGGCGAGGACGCGGATGGGGCCGTGCTGGTGCAGGTGGTCGCGGACGCGTTGCGGCTGCGGTTCGGGCTCGGTGAGCAGCGTGTTGGGGACGATCTTCCAGGTGGAGCTGTCGTAGCCGCGTTCGGTGGCCTGCGCCAGGACCGTCGCGGACGGAACGATGACCGCCGCTGGTTCAAGGGCTAGTGCGGCGCGGAGATCGGTGTCGTGGCCCATGACGTGGGCCGCGAGGACGTTTCGTGTCTGCGGGCGGTGGGGCATGATGCTGCCCAGCCCCAGAGCGCGTCGACGTAGACGGCGACGTCGACTCGTTCGCGGGCGAAGACGGTGACCAGCTCCCGCCGCAGTGCGTCCGTGCCGTGGTGGATTGCGGTACGCAGGGTGGTGTCGTCGCAGGGGAACGTGCCGCACAGCGCGGTGATCGTGGTGACGGTCGCGGCCCGGTAGGTGCGCGGCGCCGCAGGGTCGGCGGTCACGATGACGGCCTTGTGCCCGGCCTTGGTCAGAGCTGCGGCGTGCGCGGCGACGGCGCGCTCCATGCCGGCGGGGACGTCCGGGCGCCAGGACACCAGGACGAACGCGACGGTGCTCATGCTGGTTCCACCCGCTCGAGGATGGGCAACTCCTCGACCGCGGCTTCGGTACGCGACGGTGGCTCCCAGGGAAAGCACACCCAGTCGTCCACCGTCCACACCCACAGGTCCGGGTCGAGGCTGGTGCCGGCGTTGCGGCACAGCGCGACGGTGCGCACGACCGTCTCCAGTTGCAGGTGGGGATGCAGCGCCGACTGCACGGCGGTGAAGGTTGCGCCGCTGCCGCAGATGTCGTCGACGAGGAGCACGGTGCCGCCGAGTTGCTGGCCGCCCAGCGCTGCGGCCAGGGGACTCAGGTCGCAGGTGACGTGGCCGGTGGCTTCGGTGTAGATCGCGTCGGTCGGGTTGTGTTGGGCGGTGAGCCGATAGTTCGGGACGTCGAGAACACCGCTGATACCGCCGGCCGGGACCAGACCGCCGTTAGCGATGGCGACGACCGCGCTGACCGGCGCGAACCGGGCCTCGGCGGCAGCGGCGAGCAGGCGGACGGCGTGCTCGTAGGCGGGCAGGGTCATGACCAGGAGCCGCTCGTGACGGAACCGCCTCGATGCGATGCCGGGGGCGTCGGTCATGCGGTGCCGTCCCTGCTGGTCAGGATGAGATCGGTGGCGCCGCGCAGTGGATGGAGGCCGCCGATGCTCAGTGCGCTGATGGTGTTGCGCCACACTCGGCCGTCGGCGCGGATGACGGTGAAGTTGCCGGCGGCGTCGCGGGTGCGCAGTCTGACCCGCAGGCCGGGCGGCACCCGCAGCGCGGCGAACACTCGCCTGGCTTGCTCATCGGTGAGCATTTCGGTGGAGAGGGCGGCGCTGGCTCCGATGGGCAGCATCTGCAGGGCGGTGAAACCATTCGCGCCGATGCCGTGTGCCAGGTCGACCAGGTCTTGCAGGGTCTCGGCGGTGCGGTGCATGAGCACGGTTTGGATCTGCACGGGGATGCCCTCGGCGACCGCGGCGCGGATACCGTCGGTGGCTCGGGCGAAACTGCCCGCGCCTCGGATGGCGTCATGGCGTGCCGGGTCGGGGCCGTCGAGACTGATCCGGATCGCGTCGAGGCACCGGGCCAGCTCTGGTGCGCGGCGGGCGAGGTGCCAGCCGTTGGTGGTCACCGAGACGACGCTGCGCCCACCGTCGCGGATGGTCGATGCGAGGGTGGTCAGGTCGCGTAGCAGCAGCGGCTCGCCGCCGGAAATGTCGACGCCGAGCAGCTCAACTTCGGCGAGTACGCCGGCGATCCGGTGCCGTTCCATGGCGGAGAGTTCGGGCACGGTGGTGTCATCGAGGCACTGGGGCAGTGCAGGTTGCATCGCACGATCGGCGACCAGCAGACACTCGCCGGCGTGTGCCGGTCAAGGTCGGCCGCCGCCGGGACGGGCCAGGACGCGACGATCGTGTCGTCCAGGATGATGCGGCCGGTGGGCTGCGGGTCGGGGGCGCGGTGGGTCATCCCGGTGGCTGGGTCGTGGACCAGGTAGCGGTGGGAGGCGAAGGTGCGTCTCATGTCAGCGTGGCCGCCTCTTCGATCAGGGCCATGGCCCGCCGGGTGAGGTCTTCCTGCTCGGCTGTGGGCGCGGGTTGGGTCAGCAGGTGCCGCAACAGCGTGACCCGGGTTGGCAGGGTCGCGAACTTGGCTTTCCACGCGGCGTCAGCGTCGGGCGGGTCGAGGTGCCAGCCTCCGGCCTGCCGGAGCGGGACGACTTTGCAGCCGTGGCCGATGAGCGCGGCCCCAAGGTAGGTGTCATCGCAGCCCCACCCGTCGGCGCTGAAACCGGGGTGGAAGCCACCGACGGCCGTGAACGCGGCGTGGGGCACGGCGACGAGCGCGGTCACGACCATGCGCGGCAGGTCCCAGTCGTGGTAGGTGCGCCCGTTGCCCAGGTCGATGAAATCTTGGGTGTCATCGAGCGGGCGGCCGACGAAGGCGTGGTCGTAGACCTGGCCTGAGTAGAACATCGGCACGCCGGCTGGCGCGTTCCACCGCACCCGGTGGTCGGCTTCCAGGTCCGGTTCTTCGGCGGGGATGACCGGACGGTTGTCGTCGCCGAGCTGGTGCGCGAGGTTGTGTCGGAAGCCGACCAGGACGACGTCGGGCCGGGCTCGGGCGGCGATGTCGGCCAGGACGTGGTTTGGCAGGACCATGTCCGCGTCCATGTGAACGAGGGTGTCTGCTCCGGCAAGGTGCGCGCCGACGTTGCGGGCGGCTGGACCACCAACATTGTGGGCAAGTCGGAGCGCCAGATCGACGGCCGGGTGCTCCTGGATGATCTGTGGTGTGGTGTCGGTGGACGCGTCGTCGATGACGATCACCTCGACGTCGGCGGCGGTCTGTGCGGCGAGGGCGTCGAGGACCGCTGGCAGGCTGTGGGCGTTGTTGTGGGTGGGGATGACGACGCTGAGCCGGCTGCCGTCCGCGAGACGTGCGGGGGTGGGCGCGTGCCAGTCCAGCCCGGTGCGCTTGTGGAAGTCGCGGGTGATGGTGGTGTGGTCGTTGTCTTGCGCGGCGATGGCCTGCGCCAGGGTGTTGGCCATGGGCTACCACTTCCAACGGTCGAGGACGGCGGCTGCGTGTGGCCAGCCGTGGGCGTGGTCGGGGATCCAGTGCACGCGGGGCCGTTCGGGCGCCGCGAGTAGATCGGCGATGAGGACGAGGTACAGCGGTTCGGCGATGACGAGGATGTCGGTGGGCATGCCGGTCTCCCGCAGCTGCGCCCGTAGCCGAGCCCACACCGGTGGGCGCAGCTCGGCGGCGCGGGCCGCATCGAGGGGCCGGTCATAGGTGTGCAGTGGGGTGTCGGCGGTGATCAGGCCGTGTTGGGCGGACAGGAACCGTACGCGGGCGCGGAGCCGGGGTAGGCGGCCTAGGCGTGCGCGCAGCGGCGGGACACATCCACCGTCGTAGAGTTCGAGCGCCGGCAGGGGTTCGCGGGTGGCGGTCTTCTCGGCCGAGCAGCCGACGATGACCAGCTGCCGGGCGGGATCGGTCTGAGTCGGATTCGCTGGGGTGACCGGTTCGATGTGTTGTCTGCTCATGCTGTTCTCACCGGTCGTACGGAGATGCCGGGGCTGCGCCGCTGCGCGGGTGCGGCGTTGAGGAACGTGGTCCGGGCGTACAGCGGCTTGGAGGCGTAGGAGCCGCCGCGGATGATGTATCCGCCTCCCATGACCTGGCTGGCAGTCCATTCCCAGACGTTGCCGGCGAGGTCGAGCACCCCGTCCGGGGTGGCTCCGGCGGGATGCTGGCCGACCGGTTGCGGTCCGTACAGCGTGCTGCCCTCAGCGGTCAGTACGGCCCGCTCGGGTGTCCAAGGCGCCTCGCCCCACGGGTACGGGCGGCGTTCTGACCCGGCGGCGATCCATTCCCACTCCACCGACGTGGGCAGCCGGCCGCCGACCTCGGCCGCCAGACGGACGGCCTCGGCATGGTCGACGCCGGTGACCGGGAGGGCGGCGCGATCGTCGTGACTGGTTTGACGCGCCGTCAGCGGAGTCCGTGCGACGAGCAGGTCAGCCACGACGCGGGGCTTGGCGGCGTCGCCGTAGCGGCAGATGCCGCCGGGAACCAACACCCAGTGGACCGTCTCGGCCGTGGAGTCGGGCATGGGGCAACGCCTCCTTTCAGCCGTCGATGAGGAAGAGGTCTTCCGGGTTGGCCAGGTGCGGTGGCCGGATGCTGCTCTTGCGTGCATTCGGTTCCAGGTCCACAAGTGCGAGCGCGGCGGTGATCGCGTCGAACGCTTCGACGGCTTCGGCTCGGCTGGTGGTAAAGGCGATGTAGTTGTCGGCGAACCGCACCAGCGGTCGGCCGTCGAGGACCGCGTCGGCCTGCGACAGTCGCAGGTGGAACAGCACCGGCCACAGTCCACTGCCGGGCACCAGCGGTGTGGGCAACCCGAGCAGGGCACGGCGGAACACCGCCAGGAACGTCCCGTCCGTGACGTAGGCGGCGAGCCAGTCCACGAACTGCCCGACGTTGCCGCCGGCCGATGCTCCGGCGACGTCGATGTCCGCGAGCCACGCTCGTCCGGCACCGATGTGGACGTCGGCTTGGCGTAGTGCGGTGATCCGGTTGCGGCCGGGCCGGTACGCCGACACCCAGTCGCGCAACACCCGCTGTTCGAGGATCGGATCAAGAGCCAGCCGCATCGCGCGGTGCACGATGCGGTCCTGCACCGTGGGTATCGCCGCCGTGAACACCTTCCCGGTGAACGCAGTGATGGCAACCTCCCGCAGCGGATCCGGTGTCCATTCGCCTGACCGGAGCTGTCCGGCGAGGACGGCGAGGCGGTCGCGTAGGCCCTGGCGGTAGCCGGCCCAGGTGAGCCCGTCCACGCCGGGCGCCGACGCGCGACGCATGCACAGCCGCGCGGCGGCCATCAGATGCCGGACGTCCACGAGGTACGGCATCAGGGAGTGCGCGGCCGGCGGCGGATGCACTATCGTCGAGGTTGCTTGGACGGCAGGAACGATCCCGCTACGCATCACGCCCGTAGGGCCGCTTCCCGACACGCGCGGCTCGGTACGGCGGGAACGACGGCCCCGTCCAAGCCCACCTGGCGATCCGGTGTCAGCGGCCACGGGTGTCCTCCCACAGCAGCACATGCAGGCGCGTGGTCAGGTTCCAGCCCCGGGCCACCACCGCATCGGCCAGGTCCCGCATCCGGGCCACGATGACCTCGCTGGTGATGCCTTCGGGCATCACCCACACCGGGGCCAGCCCGAACCGCGTGACGAGGTCGCCGATCTCGTCGAGATCGCCGATGCTGCCGGCCACGAACTTGAACACCGATTTCCCGGACGCGGCCAGCGCCGCCAGGGCGGCCGGGTTGATCCGACGGTCGACGTCACGGTCGGCGGCGAAGGCCGCCAGTTTCGGGGAGACGTTGAACGCCGCGACCTGGTCCACAAGCTCCGGCGATGGGCTGACGGTGCCGTTCGTTTCGATCTCGACGCGTCGTCCCGCCGCCGTCCACGCGGCCACGATTGGCAGGATGCGGTCCTGCTGGAGTAGGGGCTCGCCGCCGCTGATCACCACCAGCGGGGTCGGGTAGGCCAGCGCCCAGGAGATCAGCGATGCCGCCGTACGCCGCTCGGTGTGCTGGCGAAGGTCGAACCGCGACCGATCCCAGGTGTAGGGGGTGTCGCAGCTGGGGCAGGACAGGTTGCAGCGCGACAACCGCACAAACAACGCCTGCTGGCCGCAGCTCGGCCCCTCGCCCTGCAACGTTGGGCCAAACACCTCCGCGACCAGCAACGGCGGACCCGAGGCGGTCGCCGCAGTCATGGCATGGCCGGCGCGTACTCGGCGAACGTGGACGCTGTCTCCGAGACGCGCACCGTCTCGATACGGACGCCGGCGGGCAGGTCAAGATGTTCCACGCACCAGCAGTACAGGTGCCGGGCCAGGTTCTCGCTGGTCGCCGGGACGTCGAGCACCGTGTCCAGGTCACGGTGATCGAAGGAACCGTCCAGATACGCGCCAAGGCCGGCCAGATCGGCGAAGTCGACCACGAACCCCGGGCCGTGCAGGTCCTCCGTCGTGAGGGTAATCTCGACGCTGTAGCTGTGCCCGTGCGATCGGGCGCACTTATGGCCGTCCGGCAGGCCGGGCAGCGAATGCGCGGCCTCGAACCGGAACCGCTTACCGATCCGGTACATCTACCTCACCTCCGCAGCCGGGCTGTATATGGTCGGGTCGGCGACCCCAGCCACCTCGAACGCCTCCCGGCGTTCCACGCACGTCCCGCAGGTGCCGCAATGCACCGCGCCGCCCTTGTAGCAGGACCAGGTATCCGCGAACGGCACCCCGAGCTGCGCACCGATCGCGGCGATGTCGGACTTGGCCAGGTCGATGAACGGGGCCAACACCCGAAACCGCGGATGGGCAAAGCCTTCGTTCGCCGTCACCGCCATCTGCTCGAACGCGCGCAGGAACACGGGCCGGCAGTCGGGGTAGATCGGATGGTCACCGGCGTGCGCACCGAACACCACCGCGTCGGCGCCGACAGAGACAGCTCGGGCCACCGCTACGTCGAGCATGATGGCGTTGCGGTTCGGCACGACTGTTACCCGCATCGCCGCATCGGTGTAGTGCCCATCCGGGACGTCCACACTGCTGTCGGTCAACGCCGAGCCGGTCAGCAGAGCGAGCAGCCCAGTCAGGTCGACCACATGGTGCTCCGCGTCCAGAGCCTCGGCGGTACGGCGGGCGTAGGCCAGCTCCGTGCGGTGTCGCTGGCCGTAGTCGAAGGACAGCAGCGTCAGTTTGGCCCCGCCGCGGTGTAGGAGGTGGGCTAGGACTGTGCTGTCCAGACCGCCGGAAATGATCGTTACGGCGTGGGTGACCTTCGGGTTCACGAGGTGCTGGAGGTTCGTCATCGTCGTCACCGGTCCGTTGCCAGGCTGAGGAATTCCGCTCGCAGCGCGGCGTCGCGGGCGAGTTCACCGCGCCAGGCGGTGGTGACCGTTGACGCGCCGCGAGCTTCCGCGCCCCGGATGGTCATACAGAGATGCTCGGCGGTGATGACGACACCGGCGCCGCCGTGGTCGGGCACCGTTTCGTCCAGCCAGCCGGCGATCTGCTGGGTCATGTCCTCCTGAACCTGCAGGCGACACGCGAACATCTCCACCACCCGGGCCAGCTTCGACAAGCCCAGCAGCCGCGTCCCGGGCCGGTAGCCGACTGTCGCGGTACCGATGAACGGCAGTACGTGGTGTGCGCACAGCGATGTGAACGGCACCGACCGGCTGATAACCAAGTCTCGATGCAGCTCGTGGTTGGAGAAGGTGGTGGCCTCAAACGGTCTCGGGGTCAACAGGTCGCGGTAGGACGCGACCATGCGTTCAGCCGTCCGCAGCGTGTGTTCGGTATCGCCGTTGAGGCCGAGCGCGGACAGTAGCGACTCTGCGGCGGCCACTGCGGCGAAGACGTCGGTGTCCGCATTGGAGGCCGGCGAGGGCGTACGTTCGCCGGTTCCGGTGGTGATGGTCATCTTGGGGGCTCCTCCGGTGAAGATCCGAGCGCTGTGGCGCTGCGAAGTCCGTTACGGGTTCACGTCTGAGGCCGCAGGCCAAGGGGCTCTGTGCGGTGCTCAGGGGAAGGCCATGGGTGTGATTCGCGACAAGCTTCGAAGGAGTATCCACAAAGGACGCTGTCCGGCCGGCGGCCGGCACGGACCGTTCGTGCATCGGCCGAGCGGTCGTTTGCGTGGCCATCATGCCTCCGGTGGTTGCCGATTGGGTCGAACGGAGGTGCAAGGGCGAGCGGACCACCCGTGCTTCGGGAAGCCGTTTAGCCGTACGACGTTCCACGGCCAGCGGCCCGATGGCGGAATGCGAGCCGGACCCGGCCTGCGAGGGCGCCCGCCGGGCCTCGTTCTTCGCGCCGTATCGGGTCAGATCGGCGCGCCTACTCGGCCGAGGGTGGTGCGTTGGCGTAGGTGGTTGAGGATGGCGTGGGCGTGGTGGGTGACGTCGCCGGTGCCCATGGTCACGACGATGTCGCCGGGCTCGGTGAGTGTGGTGACCAGGTCGATCAGGCCGCCGGGTGCGGCGTGGTAGCTGGTGCCGCCCGCCGCGCTGATGGCGTCCGCCACGGTCTGCCGGGTGACGCCGGAGCCGGGGGCCGGATGGCCGTGGATGTCCAGCAGGACGATCTTGTCGGCGCCGGCGGTGACGGCGCCGGCGATCTGGTCGGCGAACGCGGCGACCCGCTCACCGGAGGGTTGGAAGACGACCAGGACGTTGTGGTTGCCGGCGAGGGCGTCGGCGGTGTCCAGGTCGGCGCTGATTTGGTCGGGGTGGGCGGCGTAGCTGTCGATGACGAGCCGGCCGCCGCCTTCGCCGAGTTCGGTGAAGCGGCGGTCGACGCCGGTGAACGCGGACACCGCGACGAATGCTTCGTCCAGCGGATAGTCCAGCTCGGCCAGGGCTGCGAGCGCGGCCACCGCGTCGTGAGCGTGCACGATGGACGGTGTAGCCAGGGCGAACTCGACCTCTTGGTCGCCGCGGCGCACGTCGACCCGCATGGTCCGGTCGGTGCGGCGCATGCCGAGGATGCGGACGGTGGCGTGGTCGGCTTTGCCGTAGGAGGCGATGGTGACGGGTTGGTTCTGCTCGCGTAGGCGGCCGGCGACTTCCAGGGTGGCGGGGTTGTCGGCGTTGACGATCAGGATGCCGCCGGGGCGGATGTTGGCGGCGAAGGCGGTGTGCGCGTCGATGTGGTCGGCCAGGTCTGTGTAGGTGTCGGGGTGGTCGTGGTGGATGCCGGTGATGACGGCCAGGTCGGGGTGTAAGTGTTGGAAGGAGCGGTCGGATTCGTCGGTCTCGGCCACCATGAGGCGGCCGGTGCCGTGGTGGCCGCCGGAGCCGGGGGCGTCCAGGTCGGCGGCGATGGCGTAGGTGGGGTCGGCGCCCAGTTTGGTCAGCGCCTGGGCGAGGATGCCGGTGGTAACGCTCTTGCCGTGGGTGCCGGCGACGGCCAGGAGGTGACGGCCGTCGACGAGGGCGGCCAGGACCTGAGCGTGGTGGACGACGGGGATGCCGGCGGCGCGCGCGGAGTGCACCGGGAGGCTGTCGGCGGCGGCGGTGCTGTAGACGACGCAGGTGGCGGTGTGCACGTGGATCGCGTCCGGGACGAGCTCGATGCGGCAGTGCGCGGCCCGCAGCGCGGCCAGGGCGGGGTTGTCGGTGTGGTGTGAGCCGGTGACCAGGGAGCCGCGCTGTGCGCAGATGTGGGCCAGTGCCGCCATGGCGGGCTCGCCGATGCCGACGAAGTGCGGCCGGTGCAGGTTGATCGGGCCACGGTTGTGTAGCGGGTCGTGGTGGACGGTGCTGGTCATGGTGTCTGGTGGCTCCTTCCGGTAGGCAGGATGGTCGGTGCGAAGACCTGCGGTGCGGGGCTGTGGCTGGCTTCGGCTTGGGGGTGGCAGGGGCAGCCGGTCTGGGCGAGCAGGGCGTGAAAGGCGGCCCGGGTTTGCTTGTCGGTGTGGGTGAGGAACGTGTCCAGGGCGGCTTCGGCTATGGTGCCGATGACGGCGGCGGGGTCGTTTTCCCAGGACTTGAGGTAGGGCCAGCTCAGTCCGAGGGTGCGGGCGAAGTCCCGGCCCGGCATGCCAGCGGCAGTCCGCAGGGCGAGGACGCTGTGGCCATTCCACCGGCCGTTTGAGGGGTCAGCCGTCGGTGGCATGGCGGTTGCCCCAGGCCAGGGTCAGGGCGGTGACGACGCCGAGGTGGGTGCGGGTGAGCATGCGCCAGAAGTTGTGGAAGGCGCGTTCGCTGGTGGGCCAGTCGTAGTCGGGTGCGGCTCGGCGGGCCCAGGTGCGCAGGGTTTGGTCGCCGCCGGGGTAGAGCGCCCAGTCGTTGCTGAAGTCGCTGACCGCCGCGTGAGCGGTCCACTGACCGACGCGGGGAATGCGGCGCAGCTCCTCGACCAGGCGTAGCGGCGGCAGTGTCTGCCAGTCGGTGTGGTGGCGGCGGTAGGCGGTGGCGGCATCCCGCAGCACCCCCCGCTTGGTGCCCAAGCGGACGGCTTCGAAGTGTTTGGGCTTGAGGCCCAGGACGATCTCGGGTGTCGGAAACAGCCAGCAGGTTTCCCCGGTGGGCAACTCGAGCCGCTCGCCGTGCGCTTGGCAGAACTGGCGGTACAGCCTCGCACCATGGCTGGCCTTGTGCATCTGCCGGATGGTGGCCGTACCGATCGCCTCCCACAGATCGCTGGTCCGGAACCGGCCGACCGCGCCGAGCCCAGCCAAGGCCCCGGCCAGCTGCGGCATCTCCCGGATCGCCTCTGGCGGCAGCCGGAACACGTCCACGGCCGGCTTGGCGGCGCTGGCTGCCAGCTCGTGTAGAGCGAAGGATTCGTCGGTGGCTTGGACGAGCCAGCGGCCACCGTCGGCCATCGGCAGCACCCGCAGCCGGGCCGCGCCGTCCCGCGCTGGTATCCAGCCGGGGTGCTCGCTCATCACGTAGTCGACGCCGTCCATCAGCCTTCCAATGCCTTCCGAGGTCCCGGCACCCGGCGACCGGCCTGGGCCGCCGCTTCCAGGACCGTCTGCTTGATGGCCGGATGGGTGCCATGGGTCAGCACGAACACGACCCAGACGTGCCGCAGCCGCACCAACTCGTCCTCCCGGACCAGCGGCGGCGAACTGCCGCGAGCCTTGGGTGCCATCACGGTTGCCTCCCCGCCTAGCAGTTACAGGTTCGAGGGGTTCTGGCCCCGGCGGCGGGAGCCGCCCAACTCCCGTGCCGTGCCGCCGGAGCCAGAACCGGATTTACGAGCGGGTGAGGGTGCTTAGCGGCCGGCCCAGTGGTAGTCCGGCGGCTTGATCGGATCGGTCGGCAATGACACCCCGAGGGGCTTGTAGGTGCCGTTGATGGTCTGGTTGATCCAGTCGCGGTAGTACAGGATCGAGGTGTAAACGACCGGGCCGGCGCAGGCCACGGCCGTTTCCCGGGAGGCGGTGCCGATCAGGTACCAGGACGAGCGCGTGTGCGGCACCTTCACCATGACCGGGCCGCCGGAGTCACCGAAGCAGGCAGCCCGGTCCGGATGGTTAAGGTCGGCCACACAGACCTCGCCAGCGTCGATCGCCGCTGCCGCGCAGTACGACGAGTCCACGATGGACGTGGTCAGTTCGGACAGTTGGCGGGGCGCGTCCGGCTGATCCCATGGGTAGGCCGTGTAGCCCCAGCCGAGGATGCGAGCTGGGCCCATCGGTACCCGCTTGAGTGGGTACGGCGGCAGGATCGACGGGATGGTGTAGACCGGCTTGGTCAGCCACAGCACCGCGATGTCGCCCTGCACCGTTCCGGGTGGATTCGCGCCCCAGGACCAGGTGGGGTACACCTTGCTCTTCCAAGCACCGGTCTCGATGCCACCGGCCAGCCGGTCGTTGCTGTTGAACCGCATGTGGAAGCTGCGCGGGTCTTCCAGCGTCGCGGTGGGGTATTCGGTGACGCAGTGGGCGTTCGTCACCGCGTGCCGCGCCAGAACCGGCCGACTGCCCGCACGCGCAGCCACCTCTGGCGGTACCCAGAGGTTGACCTCGCACTCGTGGAAGGTCGGGTTGTCCTTGTTCTGGTACTGGAGCGAGCCGACTCCGCGGTACACCTGGCTGGCCGGCTGCCCGCCCACGATCATGGGCGTCACCGGGCCGTCCGGGTCGCCAGTGGCCGCCGTGGCGGGGGTGGCGGTGCCAACCATCAGCATCGCCAGTGCCACGGCTGCCGCAGCGAGTACGCGGCTTCTGGTTCTCGTCACGTCAATCCTTTGGGGGGTAAAGGGGTTGGGTCGTCTGGTCACGGCTGTGGCCAGGCGCTCGCCGCCGTCTGGGCGGCAAGTTCTTGAGGGTGGCCGGGCGTCCTTCGGAAAGCCGGAGTGCTTTCCTGTTCTGGTTGGGCAGCCAGTTGGTGTGAAAGGACGCCCGGCCACGCCTTACGGGTCGCCCACCAGCTGGCCCAAAACGCCATCTCCGGCAGCTCCGGCACCGCTGGGCCGGTACACGCGTTGACGGGCGCAGGCGGTGTTAGCAGGTCCAGCCAGTGGCGGCGGCTCGTCATGGGATAGCGCCTGCTGTGCTCCGGGGCAGGGGCGCATCGGGTGCTACCGCCGCAGGGCTACCGATCGGCGCTTGGCGGGCCGGCACCACCAGCGCCTGCACGCCCCAGATGACGGCCGCCGTGGCGAGGGCGGCGGTGAACGGCGCCAGCCAGCCGGACCAGCCAGGGCGCGGTGCATCGACGAGCCCGGCGGCCGTCACGGTGTTGGACCCTTCGTGCCCGGAGTAGGCCCAGTGGAAGCGGTCGTCGGCGGCGGTGTCACGAACTGCGGTGGCGGGCTCGGCGGCAGGCCCCACATCGTCAGGCGGTCCGGCACCAACCCGGCATCGATAGCACCGGCGCCTTGCAGGATAGCGATGGTGCGGGCGATCCGGTCTTGGTCGATGTAGCCGAGTTTGGCCAGCGCGGTTTCACGCTGCCCGGGGTCGTTGTGCTGTTGCCAGCCGACGTAGGAGGCCATTAGCCGCACCTCGCCAGCGGCCAGCTTGGCGCTTACCGTCTGGTCGGCCTCGTGCAGGATGGTCCCGGCCTCGTCCGGGTGCTCGATGGTGTAGGCCAAGCCCTTCATCAGCGCCGCCCGGAAGCGGGCCACTCGATCGGGGTTTTCGCGCAGCAGCCGACCGCTGGACCAAAGCGCGTTGCCAGGCAGGTCGGTGAGATAGTCCGAGTACGGGATCATCGTGACGTCGGACCCGGCTACCGCTTCGACGGTTGGCTTGCCGACCACGAACTGGCTGATGGCGTCGATATCGGGCGCGTTGATGGCCGAGATCAGCGTCTTCGGGTCGGTGTCCTGGAAGCGGACCTTCCTGGCCTCGACCTTGGCCAGCTGGGCGTAGGCCGGGAACAGCAGCTTCACCACCGAGGCCGGGAAATCAGCGATCATCTGACCTTCGAGGGCCTTCGGGGTGGTGATGTTCTTCGACTTCTTGGCCATGATGGCGGCCAACGTCTTGGTGTGGATCAGCGCCACCGCCCGCACGTCCAGGTCGCCCTTGGCCACCTGAAGCGTGCCGCCGGCGAAATCCACCGCGGCGAAGTCGGCCTTACCGGTGCCGACCTTGATCACGCCGTCCGTGCCGGTGCCGTTCTGGATGGTGACGGCCAGGCCGGCTTCCCGGAAGAAGCCCTTGCGCTCGGCCACCCGAGCGAAGCTGTCCCGGCCCAGATTGCCGAAGCTAGTCAGGTAGGTGACCTTGACCAGCTGCCCGACGACCGTTCCGGTCGCCGGTTCATCCTTGCCGCAAGCGCCTGCGCTCACGGCGACCACGACCGCCAAGGCCAGGGCGAGTAGCCTGCGGGTGAAGCGTGGTTTCACCGGTTCCTCCAAGCATCGTTCGTTGAGGGGCGAGGGAAGTGAGGAGGCCGGGGGCCAGCTGGCGAGGCGGCGCACGCGCCGGCCTCCCCACTTCCGCACCCGGCGCCACAGAGGCTGAGGTCGGTATGGCGCCGGGGCTTCACGTCCCCTGCCGCCGGGTTTGGTGTTTCGCGCGACGAGTACCCGTCACCGACGACAGGGGACGCTTCGAGGGAACGACGTGCCTACGGTGTGGGGATCATTAGGCGGCCCCCTTCGCGGCCACGAGGCTTCGTGAGCTGCGCGCGGTCAGAAGGGCGCCAGCCGGGGGCCGTGGCGGGCCAAGGGCTGCGGGCCGCAGGCGCCGCTTCTCGCACCAGCCGACCACCCGTTCCTGCACAGCCCCCTGTGACAGGCCGCCTAGCACCCGGTTGGCATCCGGCAGGAAGAAGCGCATGAACTCGGCCACGAGGTCCATGTCGTCGTCGAACACGGAACAGACCAGGTCTTGGTAGCCGGGGCAGGGCCAGGCTTCGGCGCAGTCCAGGCATTTGAGGACGGCCCCGAAGACGTGCGTGGCGTCAAACACGGCGGCCCTTCCCGGAACCGTGCGCCGTGATGGCCGCATCGGTCTCCTTGAGGAGGCCCTCGAAGCGCTCGATCACATCGTCCGCTGTGTCACGTAGCTGCGCGTCCAAGGCCTTCTGGCCGTAGGGGCTCACGGCGGCCCGGCCCAACTCCCACCGCGCCACCGTCGGCAGTGACACGCCAAGCAGGGCACCAAACGCCCGCTGGTTGAGCCGCATCGCCAGGCGCATTGCCTTCGACTCGCGCCCAGTCCAATGCAGCACTACCGCTGGCGCTCCACGGCGACCGTCCTCAATGGACCAGGCTGGTCTACCCGCCGTCCCCCGGGCCAAGCTGCTGGAGTCTTCGGCAGTTACGTGCTGGTTGTGGGACGGCGCCGCAGCGATGAGCGGCATCCGCTTGGTGAGCATCGAACGGCTCCTCATCAAGCTCCTTCCGACCGGACGCTACGACCAGGTTTGCGGGCTAGACCGCCCAGGCTGAGCGTGGCGATTGCCGGATCGCTCGTCTGGACATCGGCGCCGGCCCGCCAGTCGTCCAAGGCGACGACCTCGGGCTCCACGAGCTCCAAGCCGGCGAAGAACGCTGCAATCTGTTCATGGGTGCGAGCGACGACCGGCGTACCGGCAGCCGCGTAGGCGGCCGTCACGGCCTCGGTCTGCTCGCGCAACGCCCCCGTAACGTGTTCATCGGTGACGTGCGAAATACCCAGGAAGCTGCCAGCGGCCAACGGCTCGACATACCGCTGCACCAGCTCATACGATCCCTGATCATCGGCCAGGAACAGCAGCACGCTCACCATCAACACCGCGACCGGCTGCGAGAAATCGAGCAACTTCCCAGCCTCGGCCAGCACCACCCCCACGTCGCGCAGATCCGCCTGTACCACCAACGTCTGGTCGTTGCCTTCGAGCAGCGCCCGGCTGTACGCCACGGCCACCTGATCAACGTCCACGTAGACAACCCGGGCGCCCGGCGCCGACTGCTGCGCGATCTCGTGAACGTTGCCCACCGTTGGGATGCCCGAGCCGATGTCGAGGAACTGGGTGACGCCGGCCTCGGTGACCAAGTACTGCACCAGCCGCCGGAGGAACCGGCGATTGGCGTGCGTGACATCCTGGACCCACGGCGCCACGGCAAGCACCTGCTCGGCGAGCTGACGGTCCACCCGGAAGTTGTGAGAGCCGCCCAAAAAGTAGTCATAGACGCGGGCCGCACTCGGGCGCGACAAGTCGGTCGCCGCCACCGGCGGATGCGGCAGCAACACGCCCGGCGCCAGATGATCCCGTTTTGGGTTGTCCACCTCAGGACCCCCATCCCCGTTACCGGCGGTGGCCGCATCGCAGTCCGGAGCCGCGTCGGTGTCCGTCCAGTCGAGCGCCTCTTCGGTGCCGGTGGTCAGGTATGCCGATGCAGCGGGCGAGGTCGCTTCGGGAGGCGGGTAGGCACCGCTGCGGTGCGGGTATGCAGTCGCCCGCCCGTCCGCGCCGATCGCCGAGCGGGGGTCACTGAAGTGCAGACTCCGCCAACGGCTCACCACCATTTCTCACCTCCGCTTGCTCGGGGCAACCATCAGACCCAACGCAAGGTGGGAGCGTCGCCGGGTCCGGCCTGGCCAGGCCGGCGACAGGAGGCCGTTCGAGGCACCGCGCCGGCACTGGAGGCGTGGTGGCCCGCGAGGAGGTGGCCGCCACGCCGGTTCTGGATATCCCGCGCCGGGACAAAGCCCTCTGTTGTGGACTTTCCCTCGCCGCGAGACGTGCGTAGCGTCACATGCGCATCACGCGTTTGACAGAGGGTGCGTGTGGCACCACGTGGCACCACACCTGACCACGCCATCGGGAGGCGACGTCGGTGGAAGACTTCGGGAAGATGCTGCACCGGCTACGCGAGGAACGCGGCATCTCGCTGCGCAAGCTTGCGAGCCTTTCCGGCGTCGACCACTCGAATATCGGCAGGGCAGAAAAGGGGCAGGGCGGGCTGTCGGAGCAGTCGGTCACCTACCTCGACAGCGCCCTACGAGCCGACGGAGAGCTGGTAGAGGCGTACCGTGCCAGTTCAGGACACGAGGGCCGCCGCGGACCGGCACAACGCGGCGCACGACACGACCCGGAGGATTTGGTGCGGCGTCGCATCCTCATCCAGCAAGCCGTCACTGCGCTCGCCGCAGGGACTGCTGGCCCGGCGCTCAACGCCATCCGACATGGGCTGGTCTCCTCCGTGACGGGCCGTGAGCCGGGAGACCTGGATGTAGACGAGTGGGAGCAAATCGCACACGACTACGGCGTCGCGTACTTCACCGAGCAGCCCGCGGCCCTGATCCGCAACCTGGCAGCTGAGCTGGCCGACCTCCAAGGCGAACTGAACCTGGTCCCGGACGAGGAAGACATCGTGCACAAGGGGCTGTCCCGTAGTGCTGCCCTGCTCGCCGCAGTCATGGCGATGAGCCTCGTCAACGTGGGCGAGTTCCAGCAATCCCGGCTGTGGTGGCGAGCGGCCCGCCAGACAGCAGACGCCTCCCGCGACCCCGCCGTCCGCATTTGGGTTCGGGGCCACGACGCGATGCACGCCTTGTACGACCACCGTCCGCTCCGAGCTGCGCTGGCACGCGCCGGTGAGGCCCTCGCGATCGGCGGCACGACCGCATACTCCGGCAGTGGCGAAGCGCTCGGCGCGCAGGCGCAGACCCTCGCGCTGTTCGGCCGCGCCGATGAGGCCCGCACCGCCGTCAGCCAACTGGCCGACCTGTACGAACGCCTGCCCGGCGACGTCACTCAAGACCAAGGCACGATATACGGGTACCCCGAGACTCGGATGTGGCACTCCACGAGCTATGTCCACACTTACCTCGGGGATACCGCCCCGGCACGGGCCGCCCAGGAGAGCGCGCTTACGCTTTACCCGATCGGGCGGGTACGAGCCCGGGCCCAAGTGCAACTGCACACCGCCAGGTGCCTCGTCCTCGACGGACACCTGGACGATGGCGCCAACCACGCCCTCGCGGTCATCGATGCCGTGCCTCCCGAACACCGCACGGCTATGGTGCTCGGCGTGGGCCACAAGGTGTACAACGCTGTCCCCAGCTCAGAGCGCACGAGGCCCACTGTCGCCGGCCTCCGCGAGATACTGGCGCTGCCCGCCGGGACGGCGGCACAGTGACCGCCGACGGTGTTGTCCTTACCCGCCACGGCGGAGCCGACGTCGACGCCATGCTCGCCGACATTGCCGTGTTGTACGAGGTCGTCTACAGCGAACCGCCGTACAACGGCGGCCCACTGTTTAGCAGGGACCGGTTCCTCGACCGCACACACCGCCAGAAGACGGCGCCGGGATTCGAGCTCATCACCGCACGAGCCGGCGGTGAGTTGGTCGGATTCAGCTTCGGGTTCACCTTCGACGCCGGCCGCTGGTGGGGCGGCCGCACAGAACCGCCACCATCACCCGAGGTGATGGCCCCACCGAAGTTCGCCGTCATCGAGCTAGTGGTGGCCAAGGAATGGCGCGGGCAGGGGATCAGCAGCTCTCTCATGCGAGAGCTGCTGGCCGAGCGCTCGGAGCCGCTGGCCACCCTGTTGTCCGAGCCCGACGCCCACGCACGCCGCATCTACGAACACTGGGGCTGGCAGCACGCTGTCAACGTCCAGCCGGCCGACGACGGGCCATGGATGCACGCCCTGGTCCTACCCCTCAATTCGACGGCAACATCTTGATCTGCTCGTGCCACGTTGTGGCACCACAGCTGACTACCCATCGGGAGACGACGTAGGTGGAAGGCTTTGGGCAGATGCTCCGGCGCCTCCGAGAACAACGCCGGCTGTCGCTACGGGCCTGGGCGACCTGTCCGGGGTGGATTACTCGAACATCGGCCGCGTCGAACGCGGCCACGGCGGGCTGTCCGAGGAGTCCGTCGGATACCTTGACGAGGCGCTCGGCGCCGGAGGTAAGCTACTTGCCCGCTTCCGCGCCAGCGCGGGCAAGAACATGCGGGTTAGGGAGGAAGACGCGATGCGGCGCCGCACCGTCCTCGGTGCGATGACCGGACTCGCCTTCGGCACCGCGACACCGGCGGTTGCCCTCGAAGCACTCCGGCATGGCCTGGGACAAGCGATCGACGCGGACGCCGGCGACTGGGCGGCGATCGCCGACGACTTTGCCCACGACTTCTACACCACGTCACAAGCAGAGCTGATCGACCAGCTCAGCACCGACCTGACCGTCCTGCAGCACCTCGTCGCAGTGCGGCCGAGTGTCGACCTATACCGGGTCGCCGCGCAGTTGTCGGTGCTCATGGCAATGTCGCTCGTGGCCACGGCGCAGGTTGGACTTGCTCGCCGCTGGTGGCGGACAGCCCGTCGGTACGCCGACGACTCACGCCACACCGACACCCGAATCCTGGCCCGATCATGGGCGGTCACCAGCGGCGGTTACGAGCGCCGACCGTTGCCGCAAATCCTCAGTTTGGCTGACGAGGCGGTGTCCATGGTGGGTAGCCGAGCCACCGCCGCAGTCGCCGGTCTGTACGCTGGCCGCGCCCAGGCCCTGGCGATCGCCGGCCGCCACGCCGAGGCAACCGCCGCCGTGCGCCTGGTCGAGGAGGCCACCGAAGGGATGCCGGCCGAGGATGCCGACGACGTGGAGTCGCTGTTCGGGTGGCCAGAGCACCGGCTACGCCACACCCAGTCGTACGTCCACACGCTTACGGGTGAGCTGGCAGAGGCTGCCAAGGCACAGGAGCGAGCGCTCACTCTGTATCCGACCAGCCAAGCCCGGCTGCGTACGCAGGTGGGGCTGCACCAGGCGGCCTGCCTCATCAAGGGCGGCGACATCCCGGGCGGCTTACGCCATGCCGCCGACATGCTCGATCAGCTCCCCGCCGACCAGCACAACGCCGTCCTGCAAGAGGTCGCCCACAGGGTGATGGCCGCAGTCCCGGCCGTCGAGCGAGGGCGCCCGGAGGCCGAGGACTTTCGGGCTCGGCTGGTCCAAGGCGGAGGCATCTAAGCTGATGTGCGTGGACCTGACGTACGCACTCCTCGACGGTGAGAAGGCCCGATTGTGGTTGCCTCAACTCGTCGACCTGTACGCCGTCGTATACGCCGAGCCGCCGTACGAGGAAGGGCCCGAGCAGGTTGCCGAGTTCGCCGAAACGGTCCCCGGTGACCTCGACGCTGACGGATTTACGCTCGCGGCCGCATTCGTCAACGAGCACCTGGCAGGGGCGGCGTATGGCGTGACGATGGCCGCCGGCCGCTGGTGGAAGAACACCGACGACGAGCCGCCGGCCGAGGTGCGAGATGCAGCGAAGTTCGCGGTGATGGAATGGATGGTGCGTCCGGCAAACCGCATCACAGGCGTGGGGCGGTCACTTATCCGGCTGCTACTCGCCGACCGGCCAGAACCTTGGGCCGTCTTGGCGTCGGACCCGCGGTCTACCGCGCGCAGCATGTACGAACGCGCGGGCTGGCGCCAGGTCGGCCGCTCTCACCTGTCGTGGGGACCGGCCATGGATCTGCTCGTGCTGCCGCTCACGTCGCCCAGTCGCCCCAACGCCGCCATGATCCCCTCCACACCTCGTAGGCCGGTGGCGTAGCACACCGTGGCGGGCGCGCTGGCCAGACGACCCGCAACGACATTGACCCCGGCGTCAGTCGTCGCGAGTCCGGCGGCGTCGGTACATCCTGTTGATCTCGCCGAGGATGCGAACGAGGTCTTGGCCGTTGGTGGTGAGCCGGTAGTCGGCGTTGTCGTCGTACTGGTGGTGCTCGATGTAGTCGTGCTCTTGCAGCCACTTCAGGGTGTCGCTGAGGGTGTGGGAGTGTAGGGCCTTACCGGTGGCCATGGTGACGTCGGTCTGGATGTCGGTGTAGCGCCGTGGACCACGCTCCAACGCGAAGAGGACGTGCTGCGCACGCTTTCGGCGGTATATGGCCTGAAGTTCGTCCCAGATCTCTGGCAACGCAGCTCACCTCCCCCGACCGAGCCGCGTCGCCACGGCGATCGAGGCCAGTGTATTGCAATTTGCAAACAGTCACCAAATGGATTCCATCCAAGTTGTCCGATCTGACAGACGCAAACGGAAAGACCCAATCTTTACCATTTGAACCAGATGGATCAGTTATTCCGTATTCTCGACATCCGCATTTTGTGGAGGTGGGATTCGCCAAGGCGAATGCGGGCCGGGTCGGCTTGTCTGTCGCGTGGCGCGTTCGCGGGCCCAGGTCTCTAGCCGGTCAAGCTGCTCGATCAACTCGCGGCCCCGGGTCGTCAACTCGAACAGTGTGTCGTTGGACGCCGGAAGGTCCCAGGTGCCCTGTCGGCGAACGAACCCTTCAATGGCGAGAGAGCGGAGCAGTCGGGTGGCGTTCGGAACGCGATCCATGATGACTCCGAACGGAAGTGGCCCGTGGGCCGCGCCCAAGAGTCGAACGATCTCGTGGGCGGCCTTCTGGCCGAGTAGCCCCAAGAGGTGATCACTGGGTGCCCTGTGGTCGCTCATCGCGGTGGCCTTTCTCGCGACCACTTTTCGTGGCAGTTTATCGGTGATCAAGCCCGCCCGTTGTGTCGGTTAGTTGACACTTGGCCGTCCCGAATTGCGCGGGTTTGCGCCCTGCGGTCATGTGTGGATGAGTACGTGAGGGACGTACGTCAATCCGGTCCGAGGGACGTACCCCTACGCCCTTCGGTGACGTACGGCTCTAGAAGGAAGTCGGGGGTGCGGTGCTAAGAACGAGGTCAGACCGTCGCCCGGCTCGTGGCGTACGAGGCGTAGTGGGGCGTCTGGCGATGCCGTTCAGGATCGGGGAGGAAGCGGCCGGTGTACCGACACGCAGTAATCGCCAACCTCGCGGTGGGGCTCGTTCTGGCCGCAGCGGGTTGTGGCTCGGACGAGTCTCCTGATGGAGCGACCAGCCCGTCGCCGCAGCCTGCGGTGACGTCGACTTCGCCGAGGGCTACGGCGGAGGCGAAAGCGATCGCGGCCTACAACGCGATGTGGCAGGCCATGGCGAAGGCAGGCGAAGTCCCCGACCCGGACGCTCCGGAGCTGCGGCAGTACGCCGACGGTGACGCGCTCCGCGGGATCGTCGGAGCCTTGGTGACCTACCGGGAGACGGGCGTCGTAACGCGCGGCGCGCCGGTGACGACCCCACGCGTCGAGTCGGTGTCTCCATCGGACAACCCCACCCAGGTGGACGTGGTCGACTGCGGAGACTCCACTAACTGGACCACGCACAAGAAGTCGACCGGGGAACTGATCAAGGAGGATCCGCGAGGCCGCCGGCGTATCACCGCTTCGGTGAGGCTTGTCGGCAACACGTGGAAGGTCAACAAGTTTGATGCAGGGGCGATCGGATCATGTTGAGGGCCATCCGGTACACCGCTGCGATCCTGATTCTCGGCGGCCTGGGTCTCGTATCGCCGACGGCGGCACACGCAGACGGCTTCGGGCACGCAACTTGCGCGCAGAATCCGCATAAGCCCGGATGCGAGGTTACCGCTGGTACCACCGGTGGTGATGGCAGCACGCGTGGCGGCAAGGGCGGTCGAGGTGGCGAGGGGAAGTGCCGCAACCCATCGGGTCAAGTGATCCCGTGCCAGCGTGACGGGGCCTTGGCCGGCGGTGACGGCTGTTACTACAAGCCGGCCGACCTTTCGGCCGGCACCATCGCGGCGCTGGGCGGACAGCCTGGTGGTGAGGGTGGCTGGTACCAGCGCACGTGCTACGGCACGGACGGCACTGCCACCGTTGGCCTTGGTGGTCCGGTGTGGATTGCGGGCGCGCCGCCGGTGGTCTCGCCGGAGGTGCTGGCGCGGCAGGCGCGGGCGCGACTGGATCTACCGAATGTGGTTATCGAGTTGAACCCTCCGGGTGATCAGCTAGTGAATCTGCCGATCTGGTTGGCGCTGGACCGGTCGTCGTGGAGCGAGCGGTCGGCGACGGCGTCCGTGCCTGGGGTCTCGGTGACCGCGACCGCGCGGCCGGTGAAGGCGACGTGGTCCATGGGCGATGGTGGCTCGGTGGTCTGTCACGGTCCCGGCACCGTGTGGAGGCCGGGCACGGATCCGGCGGCGTCTTCGCCGGACTGCGGCTACGCGTATCGGCGTTCGTCTGTAGGCACGCCGGGCAACAGGTTCACGGTCACCGTGACCATCGCGTGGGAGGTGACCTGGGCCGGCGCGGGCCAGTCCGGGACCATTCCCGGCTTGACCACTACCGGCTCGATCCGGGTGCCGGTGCAGGAGTCGCAGGCGGTCATCAGCTAACCGATCAAGCTCGCGTAGAGGCGCCAGGACGAAGGGAACGGTGATGGCGCTAGGTTCCGTGCGCCCAAAATCAGACCTTGACGAACGCCCACCGGTGGCGCCACCGCGCGCCGGACGGGGACCGTGGCGAGCGGCGAGGCGCCGTCGCCGGATGCCGTTCATCGCGCTCGGTGGGCTCCTGGTCATCGTGTGCGTGCTGGCCTATGCCTACGGCGCGGTCCAGCTGGGTGACCGTATCCAGGTGCTCGCGGTAGCGCGGCCGGTCGCGGCGGGGCAAGCATTCACTACCGCTGACTTAAGGCAGGTGTCGGCCGCCCGCGATCCGAACGTGCCGCTGATCCCGGCCGCGCAGGCTAGCCAGGTGATCGGCCGTACCGCTGTGGTGCCGCTGCTCCCCGGCACCCTGCTGACTCCAGCGCTGATGGGCGATGCGGCCTTCCCACCGTCGGGGAAGGTGACCGCCTCGGTGGCGCTCAAGCCGGGCCAGTATCCGCAAGGGCTAGCCGCGGGCGCCCGAGTCGCCGTGTACGTGGCGGCCAACCCATCGAGCAACAGCGCCCCAGGCGGCGGCGCCAGCAACTCGACGCCACCAGCCCGGCTGCCAGCTGTAGTGCTCGGCGTGGACCTGACCGGGGATGGGCAGGGCGCCACGGTGATCACGCTGCTGTTGGACGCCTCGGACGGTGCCCGGCTTGCGGCCGCGTCGGCGGGTGCGGTGGTGCTGATGCAGGCCGCACCGGACGGGAGCTAACAGATGGCGCTGTTGACGATCACCTACGTCAAAGGACACGGCGGAGCCACCACCACCGCACTCGCCGCCGCCCTCGCCGCGCCGGCACAGGCCCGCCCGGTGTTGGTGGAGTGTGACCCATCCGGTGGTGACCTGATGCACCGCCACCGGCTGACCGCGCGGCCGAGCGTGGTCGACCTCGCCGCCGCCGCACGCGGCCCGAAGGCAGGCACCAGCGAAGTGTTCACCGCCGGCGCGCAGCAGTTGCACGTGCGCGACCAGGCGGTGGAGGTGGTGGTCGCCCCGGCCGGTGGGGCGCAGACCCGGGCCGCGCTACCGGAGCTGACCCGACCTGGCCAGGCCGCCCTCAATCCGCCGGACCGCCTGGTCGTGGCCGACTGCGGCCGGCTGGATGCCGGCTCGCCGGCCCGGCCGCTGCTGGCCGCCTCAGACGTAGTGATGGTGCTGGCCCGCCCCCGCGCCGACGAACTGGCCCACCTCAGGGAGCAACTGGCCGACCTGGTTGACCTGACCGTCGGCCGGCTGGTGGTCGCGTTGACCCCGGGCGGGGCGTACTCGGCCAATGAGGTCGCAGACTGGCTGACCCGCTACGTGGCTGACGAACTGGCACGTGACCCTGAGCTGCTGATGGTCACCGGGCCGCTGCCGCACGATCGGCGGGCGGCCGGCGTCCTCGACGGTGACCTCGCCCCAGGGCGCCGGTGGCGGCGTCTGCCGCTGCTGGTCGCCGTGGATCGACTGCTGGGCGACCTGGCGCCGCTCCTGCGCACCGCGGCCCGTCAAGACCCGCGCTCGAGGACGGAGGCCCGCCGATGAGCCAGCCGTTCGCCGCGTTCCCGGTCGCCAAGGCAAGCCTGCGCACGGTCAACGGTCACCGACCGGACGGCTACCCCGACTCGGCCACCGGCGACATCGACCCAAGCGGCGAGGCGGCGTTGGTCCGCCGCATCCGCCAGGATGTGGCCAAGCAGCTGACCCGCGCCACCCGCGCCCACGAGACCGCCACCGGCACGCCTATGCCCACGCAGGAGCGGGACGCGCTGACCCGCCGCCTGGTCACCGAGGCGCTCGACGTGTATGGCACCGACGAAATGGACGGCGGCCGGGCGCGACTGCATCCTCAGGTCGAGTCCCGCATCTCCCGCACGGTCACCAACACGCTGCTGGGCGCCGGTGGCTTGCAGCCGTGGCTGAACAGCCCAGACGTGGAGGGCATCGTCGCCAACGGCTGCGACCAGGTCTTCGTCACCTTCACCGGCAACCAGGAGCAACGCGTCGCCCCGATCGCCGACTCCGACGAGGAAATGGTCGAGCTGGTTCGTGTGCTGGCGGCGCGGACTGGTAATGAGGAGCGGCGCTGGGACCGTGCCGCACCGATGTTGAACTTGCAGCTGCCGGACGGGTCCAGGTTGAACGCGGTGATGGACGTGACCAGGCGGCCCTCGCTGTCGATCCGGCGGCACCGGTTCATGACCATGACCCTGCCCGAGCTACTCCAGCTCGGCGCGATCGACGCCGCCCTGGCCGAGTTTCTACGGGCGGCGGTGGCGGCTCGGTTGAACATGGTCGCGGGTGGGCCGACCAATGCCGGCAAGACCACGTTCCTGCGCGGGCTCGCCTCCGCCATCCCGCCATACGAGCGGCTGGTCACGATCGAGGATACCTACGAGCTCGGCTTCGACGCGGACAAGCAGCGTCACCCGAACGTGGTCGCGATGCAGGCCCGGGACGCGAACGTCGAAGGCGAAGGTGCCGTGACGATGGCGATGCTGTTCCGTAACGGGCTGCGGATGTCGCCGTCGCGGGTGTTCGTGGGCGAGGTCCGCGGTGACGAAGTGATCCCGTTGTTGAACGCTATGTCGCAGGGCAACGACGGCTCGATGTCGACGATCCACGCCTCGTCCAGCGTCGGCGTGTTCCGCAAGCTCGCCCTGTACGCCGCGCAAAGTCCCGAACGGTTGGAGCAGGCGACGACGAACCTGCACATCGCCGAAGGTTTGCATTTGGTCATCCAGCTTCGGCTCACCCTCGACGGGCGGCGGTTCGTTACCAGCGTCCGCGAGGTCGTCGACGCGGACGGCCTGCAGGTCGCCTCGAACGAGGTCTTCCGGCCTGGACCGGATGGGCGGGCGGTGCCCGGGGCGCCGCCGTCCACCGGCCTGATGGAGAAGCTGGTCTACCACGGCTTCGACCCGGGGCTGCTGCAACGCCGGCAGGGCTGGTGGGACACCACGACGACGTGGGGCCAGCAATGACAGGCCCGGCTCGCTCGCACGGCCGGGGGTGGCTGGCATGGTGTTGACGTTGCCTGTCGCGGCGCTGCTCGGGCTGGGCACCGGGCTTGGTTTGCTGCTGGTCGCGGTCGGGCTGACCGGACGCGACCCGGACCCGCCGGGCGTGGATGAGTCGTCCTCGTGGTGGTCGAGGTTCACCTCGGCCCGTGGGCCGGTCGACCGGCGCCGGCTGGCCGGATGTCTGGCGGTTGGCGTGCTGGTGGGTGTGGTGACCCGCTGGCCGGTGGCCGCTGCCCTGTCCGCCGTCGCGGCCTGGGTGCTGCCGCAGATCATCGGCCCGGACGGGGGCCATGCCCGGCGGGTTGCCCGGGTCGATGCCGTCGCGGTGTGGACCGAGGCGTTGCGGGACAACCTGTCCGGCGCCTCCGGGCTGGAGCAGTCGCTGATGGCCTCCGCGATCGAAGCGCCGGAGCCGATCCGTGACGAGGTGACCCGGCTCGCCGTCCGGCTGCAACGCGGGTGGCGGCTGCGGGACGCGTTGCAGGCGTTCGCCACCGAGTTGGGTGACCCCACTGCCGACCTTGTCGTCGCCGGGCTGCTGATGGCGGCGCGGGGCAGTGCCGGGCAGCTCGGTGAGGTGCTGGGTGAGCTGGCCGCCTCCGCGCGGGCGAAGGTGGCCTCCCGGCAACGGGTCGCCGCCGGCCGCCGCCGCAACCGCACCTCCGCCCGGGTGATCGTCGGAACCACCCTCGCCATGGCCGGCCTGCTCGCCCTGCTCAACCGGGGCTACCTACGCCCGTTCGACACCCCGACCGGGCAGCTGGTGCTGCTGGTTGCCGGAGCCTGCTTCGGTCTGGCGTTTTGGTGGCTGACCGTGCTCATGCGCGACCGTGACATCACTCGCATCTTGGCCGGGGTCGGCGACTCGGCCGACGAGCCGGAGGTGGTGCCGTCGTGACCGGTCTGGTGTTGCTGCTCGGGGCCGGCACTGGCGTGGGGCTTTGGCTGATCGTGGTGGGCCTGTTCCCGCGCCCGCCGCGCCTGGACAAGGCCCTGGACGCCCCGTACGGGCTCACCCCACTGCCCGCCGTCGAGGCTGAACAGGTCCATGGCTGGGCGGCGCGGTGGGGTCGACCGGCGGTGAAGTGGCTACGCCGGGTCGGGCTACCCACCGCCAGTACCCGGCGGGACCTAGGCACGCTGGACAAGCCGGTCGAGGTGCACCTGGCCGAGCAGGCAACCGCCGCCGTCTTCGGGCTGCTGCTCCCCCAGCGGCCGCGACCCTGTTCTACCTCGCGGATGTCCACCCCGGACTCGGACTGCCCGTCGGCGGGTCGCTGGTGCTCGGTGCGGCCGGGTTCCTGGCCCCGGAACTGTCGGTGCGCAGCGAGGCGGCCAAGTACCGGGCCGCGTTCCGCGACGCGCTCAGCTCGTTCCTGGACCTCGTGGTCATCAGCCTGGCCGCCGGCTCCGGGGTTGACCAGGCCCTCGACGAGGCCGCCAAAGTAGGGTCCGGGCCCGCCTACACCGAACTGCGCTACGCCCTGGCCGAGGCCCGACTGGCCCGCGTACCGCCGTGGGACATCCTCGCGATCCTCGGCCGGCGTATTGCGGTGCCCGAGCTGGTCCAACTCGCCGCCACCGTCGGGCTAGCCGGCACCGAAGGCGCCAAAGTACGCGCCTCGCTGCGATCCCGAGCGGTATCCATGCGGGAACGGCGGCTCACCGACGCCGAAGGCGAAGCCAACGCCGCCACCGAACGCATGGCCATGCCCATCGTCGCCTTGTTCGCCGGCTTCTTGATCTTCCTCGGTTATCCCGCACTGGCCGCCGTACTCGGCGGGCTGTAGGTGTGCCGCGAGTTCACGAATCCGAAAGACCCGACTCTTCTCGCGCCGGGCGAACCGCATTGGAGGAACACCGCCATGTCCGCTCTCCTCGCCTACCTGGCCGCCGAACTGCGGCACCGCTGGCAAGCGGTCCGCGACACCAAGGACGCCGGCTACTCCACCGAGGCCGTCCTGGTCACCGCGCTGCTGGTGAGCCTGGCCGTGGTGGTCGTCGGCATCATCGCGCTCAAGGTCATCGGCAAGGCCAACAGCATCAATTTGTGACCGTCAATGATTGTGACAAGCGCGTCCCCAAGTCACCGCGTCGAGCGCCCACCCTCCCCAGCGCTCGGCGTGGCCAGGCGGCTGCGCGCCCGCTGGCCGCGCCTGACCGCCCGCCCCGACTCCGGCACGGCCACGGCCGAGCTGGTCATCGCCATGCCGCTGCTGCTGCTCATCGTCATGTTCGTCTTCCAAGCAGGGGTGGCGTGGCACGCCACGCACGTCGCCCAGGCCGCCGCGACCCGTGCCGCGAACGCTGCCGCCGCCTACCAATCAAGCGCCGCCGCCGGCCACGACGCGGGCGGACAGACCCTCGCCGCGATCGGTGACGGCGTGCTCAAGAACCCGTCGGTATCGGTCACCCGCACCGCCACCGAGGTTCGCGTCGAGATCGTCGGGACCGCCGCCACCGTGGTCCCCGGGATCAACTGGACGGTTCGCGCCGTCGTGGTCCGGCCGGTGGAACGGTTCGTGCCCGACACCGCGACCGGAACCGAAGGGACGCAGTGATGCTGGCACGAGTACGCGCTGGGCTGACTGGCCGGCTGCGGCGCCTGACCGCCGCTGGTGACGCGGGGTCCAGCACTGCCGAAGCGGTGCTGGTCACCCCGCTGCTCGTCGCCGTGCTGATGCTCGTCGTCCTGTGTGGACGGCTGGTGTCCGCGCAGATCGACCTGCAGGCCGCTGCCAGCGCCGCGGCCCGGTCCGCCTCCATCGCCCGCAGCGAGGCTGCCGCCCGCGTGGAGGCCGACCGCACTGCCCGGGACACCCTCGCCGCCCGAGGTGTCACCTGCCGACAGGTCACCGTCACCGTTTCGACCGGCGGGCTACGCCCCGGCGGCGCGGTCACCGTCACTGTCTCGTGCACGGTCCCGCTAGCCGATCTCGCATTGCTGTCCGTCCCCGGCTCCCGGACGGTGCAGGCATCGGCGACCTCGCCTGTCGACGCATGGCGCGGCGTAGCTCTCGGATTGGCGAATGCTGACCGGTCTGGCCGCCCAGCCGCATCAACTGATCGTCACCACGGCCCTGCGTTTGTGTGAATGGAGCCGACGATGACTTCCACTGTTCCCGAGCCGCCGGCCGTCCCGGCTAGCGCTGAGGCTGAGGCCAGGTTTGCCGCGTATCTCGCCGATGTCGCCGCCAGCGTCGATGATCCCAAGTGGGGCGAAGACTACCGGGCGCTCCTCAACGACGATCCGCAGACACAGCGCGCTCTGTTCGACTTGGCCGGGGCATTAGCAGCTACGCCTGGACCGCCCCCACCGCAAGTGCTGTGGACAGCGGTCGCCGCGCTCGTGCTCGCCGCCGCCCTCGTCATAGTCGTGGTCGGGTCCGTCTCATGAGCCGCCACGCGGGCCAACGTTGGTCGATAGCCCGCGTCCTCCGGTCGCGGACCGGCTGGGCGTGGCGAAGGCTGCGCGAGCGTACCGGCGGTGACGCCGGTCAGGTGACCCCCTTCGCGGTGCTTATCACGATTGCGCTGCTCGCGGTGGCCGGGCTGGTCCTTGACGCCGGGCTGGCGTTGTCGGAGAAGGTCCGCGCTCTGGACATCGCGCAGGCGGCGGCGCGGGCCGGGGCGCAGGAACTGGATCTGTACAAGTACCGCACCAGCAACGTCGCCGAGCTCGACCCGGACCGCGCCGCCTCGGCGGCGCGGGCGTGGCTGACCTCGGCCGGCGTCGAAGGCGAGGCCACCGCCACCGTAACGACCGTCACCGTGACGGTGCGGCGGACCAGCGACACGCAGCTGCTGCAGATCGTCGGTGTGCGGCAGCTCGCCGTGTCGGCCTCGGCCACGGCGACCGCTGTGCAGGGCGTCACCGGTCCCACCACCTGACCCGAGCGTCTGGAGAGGAGTACCCGCGCCATGTTCCGCGCTGTCGCCTTCCTCGCCCGGCTAGTGCGCGCCCTGCTGGCGTTCGGCGTGCTTGCGGGCTTCGCTGTCGGGGTGCCCTGGCTGCTGGTCGCCTCGGCGGGCTGGCCGCTTGATTGGATCGGCTGGCCCCATGCCGGCGCGTTCCCCGGCCTGACCGACCTGTACGGCGCGGTCACGAGCCCGTGGTCGGATCAGATGATTGTCGGGCTGCTGGCCTCGATCGGCTGGGTGCTGTGGTTGCAGTTCCTGCGCGACACCGCCATTGAAATCATCGAGGCGTCCGCCCCAGTCTCGGCCGCCCGGCAGGGCCTGCCCTACGCACCGGCGGGGCGGCGTGGCCCGATCCAGTGGGTCGCCGCCGTCCTCGTCGGTGCGATCGTCGGCGCGGTGCTGTTCGACGCCGCCCGCACGGTCACCGGCACTACCACTGGGACAGCTGACGCCGCCGCCCGCAACCCGGCCGTCGCCGTCGCCCCCGCTGCGCCGAACGCGTTGCCCGCCGGGTACGTCATCACCAACGCCGGCCCACGGTCAGCGGTTACCGTGTCCGCCGACCTCATCACCCGCATCACCGTGGTCACCACCGATGCTGGCGACCCGGACGTTCCCGCGTGGGCGCGCGACGCCCCCGGCGGCATCCACCACGTAGCCAAGGGCGACAACCTGTGGGACATCGCCGAGCGCAAGCTCGGCGACCCCTTCCGGTGGCGGGAGATCTACAAGCTCAACCGGGGGCACGTGCAGGCCAACGGCTACGCCCTCACCGACCCCGACGAGATCCATGTGGGGTGGGTACTCGCGCTACCCGCCCGCCAGTCCGCACCGGCACCGGCCGGCCCTGCCCCGGCCGATCCACCACCGAGTAACCCCGCGCCCGGCGGGTCCGGAGCTACCGAGCCGGCACCGGGCGGTGGCCCGAGCGCCGCCCCGTCAACTCCGCCGTCCACCCCACCGGCCAGCGCCACGCCGGCGCCCAACACGGCCGCGCCGAGCACCTCGGCGTCGAGTACGCCGGCGCCCAGCGGCCCGGCGTCGAGCCCATCCACGTCGGCCACGCCCACAGACGCCGATTCGCCGGGCGCCACGACCGGCGAGGCGGATGCCCAGCCGTACGCCGACGACACCGACACCGGGATCACGCTGCCCGCCGAGGGATGGGTCAGCCTCGGCCTAGCCGCCACCATCGCCGCCGTCGCCGCCATGCTGCGCCTACAACGACGCCGCCGCGCCCGGCTCACCTTCCCCGCACCAGTGAGCACCGCACCGCAGCCGGCCCCGGTGCCGCCGTCCCTCGCCCGCGTCGACACGATCGGCAGCCGCCACCTCGGCACCAACACCGAGCACCGGCCCGCCGAACCGGCGCCGCCGGCCCCGATCGGCCTCGACGCCAACGGCGCCGAGGTAAGCCTGTTCGACCTTCCCGGCACCGGCCTCGCCCTGCACGGCGACGGCGCCGTCCCGGCCGCCCGTGCCCTGCTCGCCGCCGCTCTGTCCACCGGCACAACCGACACCGTCGACGCCCGCCCAGTCGTGGTGACCACCGCCGACCTGCTATCCCGGCTGCTACCCGAAGGTGCGCCGGCCGTGGGCCTAGACCCCGACGGCACCGCCTTCGACGGAGAGCGGCTCATCGTGCTCGCCGACACCGCCGCCGCCGTGACGCATGCCGAGGAAGAGATGATCGGCCGCAGGCGGCTGCTGGACACCTTCGACGCCGACACCATCACCGACCTCAACGCCCGCACCGACCACGCCGAGATACAACCGCCGTACGTGCTGCTCGTCGAGGCCACCGACCGGCACGCCGCCCGGCTCCGGGCAGTCGCCGCCCACCGCGCCGCCCTGGACCTGCACCCGGTCATCCTCGGCGCCCTGGACGGCTTCCCCACCGTCGACGTCGACCCCGACGGCGCCGCCACGAGCGAGGAGCCGAGCCCGGTCGTGCGGCTGTCCACCATCGGCGCGGCCGACCTCGCCAGTGTGCTCGGCATGCTCACCGACGCCCTGGCCCGCCCGGAGCCCGGCACCGACGTCGACGACCCGCCCACCAAGCCGGCACCAGCCGCGGCACCCACCGAGCCGGCCGAACCGGTGCCCGTCCAGCCGGGCGACGGCTCCGCCCTGGTCCGGCTGCGGTTGCTCGGCCCGGTCACCGTCGCCACCGACACCGGGCCGATCGCCACCGGGATGCGCAGCGGCTCCTACACCGCCCTTGCCCTACTGGCCGCGCACCCGGCCGGGCGCACCCTGGACCAGCTCGCCGCCGCCCTGCACCCCAACACCGACAAAGACATCGCCGTGAAACGGGTCCGCACCGACATCACCACCACCCGGCGAGTGCTACGTACGTCGACCGGTCGCGACGAACCGATGTTCGTCGTTTACGACCAAACCACCGGCCGGTACCGCCTCGACCCCGAAACCGTGGCCGTGGACCTGTGGCAGATGCTCACCGCCATCGACAAGGCGAACACCGCCGAGGACGACACGGCGGCCCTCGCCGCGCTGCGGCAGGCCGCCGACTTGTACGGCGGGGACTTCGCCGACGGCCGCGACCACACCTGGGCTGTCGACTACGCCACCACCTACCGGCACCAAATCCTGTCCGTGTACGCGCGCATCGCCGAAATCCTCGAGGCCGACCACCCGGACCAGGCCGTCGCCGCCCTGGAACAGGCGGTCGAGCTGGACCCGGTCAACGAGGAGCTGTACCAGCGGATCATGCGCATCCACGGCCGCCAACAGAGGCCCGACGCCGTGCGGCGAACCTTACGCCGCTTGGAGGAGCGCCTGGCCGACCTGGGCGACGCCGAACCGTCCCAGGCGACCCGCCGCGTCGCCGAACGCCAACTCCGGCCTGCCGCCCCGATCAGCGGAGCGCGGCCATGAACCCGGCCCGGCTGCGCTGCGAGGACCGGCTGCGGCTCGCGGCCGTCACTGACCAGGGCGCCGAGCGGGGGTGACGGCTGTGTCCCAGACGACGAGCAAGCCGCACGGTCGGGAAGCTGCCGCCGTGCCGATGCCGCCCGCCGAGGCGGGGCCGAGTTGGTCGCCGGCACGGTTGGCGTACTGGTTCTACGCCGTGGCCGCGACCGGTGCGGTGATCGGCCAGACCTGGGTCGCGGTTACCCACGCACCTTGGCCACCGGGCGTGCCGGCGATAGCGAGGGTTGCGGCGGTATTGCCCTTTGCCCTGTGTCTGGAGCTGCTGGCCATGACTCTTTCCGCGATGGCCGACCAGCGGATGCGACTCGGCGAACGGGCCTACGGGTTCCGGACTTTCTCCACCGTCGTCGCCATGGTGGCGGTCGGCATCCTGGTAGCCGGGCACTGGCCGCACCTGTACTGGTCGGCCGGGTTCGGGGTGCTGTCCGGCTCGGCATACGCGCTGTGGCTGCTGCACTCGGCCGCGCGCCGCCGAGACGCGCTACGCGCGGCGGGGAAACTCGCCGACACCGCCCCGGACTACGGACTGTGGCGGCGGATGCGTCATCCGGTCTGGACCGCCCGAGCCGCGGAACTGGCCCGCGAAGGCCGCGTTGACGTCGACAGCGGCAGGTGGCGGCCGTTGGGGTTGTTCGAATCGTTGCGGGCCGCCGAACTGGCGATCCGCGCCGAGCAACGGCGCCCCGCCATCGCCAACGCCGTCGAGGAGGTGATCCGCGCCGACCAGCGTGACCCGGGCATGGCCGAGATCGCCGTCCGCACTCTCGACCTGGACCGGCTCGCCGGCGAACTCGCAGCCCTGGTGAACTACGGTGCGTGGGCAGACCGGCTGGCACCGGCCATCACCGCACCGGCGCCCGCATCGACCGGGCCACCATCGGGCCAGTCAGCACCGGGCGAGCCGACCGAGCTGACGCCGATCACCGGCGGTGATGCCTCGCCGGCCGCGTCGCCCGAGCCGGAGAACGCATCTGATCACGACGGCCGCCGTGTGGCGGACCCGGAAACGGTTGCCGACCGGGACGACGTTCTCAGCGCCGAACCCGACAGGAACGATGTTGACGCCAACAACGACGAAACCGACCCCGACGACGAGTACGACGACGTGGGACACGAGCCGGACCAGGGCGCGGAACTGGATGCGGACCTCGTGCCATTGCTACCGGCTGCGCGGGCCGCCCGTGACGAGCTGGCCCGCGAAGGTCACACGGTCAGCCGGGACGCCCTGGCCCACCGGCTGCGCCGCAACGGCCACTCCATCCGCAACAACCGCGTGTCCGAGCTGCTGGCCGCGCTACGCCAGGAGACGCGCTCAGCCAACGGTTCCCGCCCCACCACACCGGTCTAACGTTGTGACGCAGCCCCCATCCGGCTCGCAACTTTGAGGAGGCCGCCCGTGGACAAGTTGACGCTGCCGCCGGCTGCGGCGCGGGCGCCGCACCCGGCGCACTGCCCGCCCTGGTGCGTGGACTGCCGCCACTACGACACCGAACCGCACCGCGCCCTGCTGCACCGGGGACCGGCCGAAACAGTGCCCATGTACGACGAAGGATGCGCGCTGGTCGAGACGTCCGTACGGACCGCGTTCTGGGACAAGGCACCAGGCTGGATCGGCACCGACCCAGCCGACCTCGAACGCCCCTACGTGGAGGTCACCGTCCCCACCGACTTCCCGCTCCAGCTGAGCCTCAGCCCGGACCAGGCCCGCGCCTTCGCCGCCGCGCTGCTGCGCGCCGCCGACACCACCGACCGGGCATCCACCACGACCACTCCACACTGACGGGCACGCCGGGCGCCTCCACAGCCGGCCGGCGGTGTGCCGGCCGGGCCCGGCTTGATCGGCGCGCGGAGGTGGGCATGGATAGGCGCGGGTGCCCGGGAATCCCCCCGGGCATGACCCGGACCGGCCCATGGAGGACCGCGATGACCAACCCGACACCCGCGACCCGGCAGATCGAAATCAGTGACGAGGCGTACGACGTGCTAGCCCGCACCGCCGCCAGCCGAGACACCGACATCAACGGCGCCCTGCACTACCTGCTCGAAGTCCCTGCGGTCTCCGCCGCACACGAGGACCGCGACGAAGACGACGACTGATTCCACAAAGGGGGGTGCGGCGCCGCCGGTCAGCGTGACCGGCGGCGCCCTTCGTGCGCGTGCTATGCGCCGAATCGCCGTCCGCGCTCGCTCCGGCTGGTGGGCAGCCGTTGCACGGCCCAGTCGGCGGATTGCCGAGGCTGCGGGGTCAGGCGCACTGTCGCGTGACGCCGCGTGGCATGGAGGTCATCGTCGGTGGGCTGCCGCATGGAGCCTCTGCCTTTAGATGAGTGTGTCGGGGGTCAGGGTGAGTACGCCGGTGAGGCCGAACATGTCGAGGCGGCGCCGTAGGAACGGACTCGGTGTGATGGTGAGCGTGACGCCGGTGTCGGTGGCACGGCGGTCTGCGTCGATCAGGGCACTGACACCCTCGGATGACAGGAACGGCACGGCGGTCAGGTCCAACACGACGGTGCCCGGCTGCTTGGTCAGCACGGCTTGGACGGCGGCCTCGAACGTGTCGCGGGTGTCGTGATCCAGGTCGCCCATCGCGATCAGATGGATGGTGTCGCCGTGTTCCTCGACCCGGCACGCCAACCGACCAGGGGTGTGCATGTCGCCCGACTCTAGTCGGGCGACTGCGGCGGCGCAGGGCGAAGGTCCGAGACGGTTGGGGTGTTCCCAGGCCGCACGGCGCAAGCGGTCGCCGGGCGCGGAGTCGGGTTGTCGCCGAGCTTATCCCGCACACGTATCGACCCGGTCGGGTGGCGGACGTGTGGTGTACCGGTCCCCGTCCGGTCGTCTGAGGCGTGGTGGGGCCGGTGTCGGTACGCTGGCCGGTACCGTGCAGCCGGTGTCGTGGCGGACCGGCCGGTACGGGTGATCGGGTGTTGTGTCCTCCCGCCTCGGGGAGGTATCACCATCCATTGTGGGAGTCGTCGGAGCATTCCTGCGCTGCCCCCCGTCGGCCAGGAGCGCTCCGACGACCCCATCTGGTCGACCCGTCCATCGCAGTGCCGGCGTCCGCCCTTCGGCTCGGGGCGCGGTGGCGGTGGTCGCACCAGGTGTTGTCAGCTGTCGGCTGCACGCTCGCTCGCGCCGGCGAGGTTGTTGAACAGCGCGTCCGGGAACCAGCGCCGCCAGTGGGGTTTGGCCTGGCAGGCCGCCTGCACGGCCTGGATGATCGGCTCGATGGCGCGGTTGTTGTCGGCGCTCCATGCCGCGGCCTCGCTGAGCCGGATGGTGCCGCTGTTCACGCCGCGCCCGATGGTGGTCTGATCGGCCGTCTTGCCGGTGATGGCCAGCCGGAGCACGGTAGCCCAGGTCGACGGATGCGCGGATATCTCGATGACCGCCTGGTTCGCCTCGCCGGTGGTGAGGAGCGTGAGCGCTTCGCGGAGCCCGTCGAGGTAGCGCTGCTGCTTGGCGACCTCGGCCCGCCGGGCGGCCATGCGCCGCGTGCTGGTGCCCTCGGCCGATTGACTTCTCATGGCGGCGAGTTGCCGCTCGACGGTGGTGATCTGCTCGTGCAGGCGGGTCAGGTCGGCCATGTCACTGCCCGCCGGTTTCGGTCTGCGCGCCGATGAGCACGGCGACGAGGCGGGCCGCCGGCACGCCGTGCGAGGTCCCGGCGGCGTCGGTGTCGGCGAAGCCTTCCAGGCGCCGCCCGGACTCCATGCCGAACACGCTGGCCCGCGCTGTCCGTCCGGCGACGAAGGCGTGCACGTCGATGCACAGGTGCTGGCCGTCGCTGTCGGCGCCGACGTTCATGAACTGCACGATGGCGGCCTTGTCGCCAGCCTTGACCAGAATCGTGGGCCACTGCGCCGCCTCGGGACCAGGCTCGAACACCGGCGGCGGCTTGTCTGGGTTGCCATAGGTGGCGATGAACTCCTCCAGCGTCTGCACGGCCATCTTCTGCTCCCTCTCTTGAAACGTTGGCGCGCCGGCATCGGGGCACGCTCCACTGTGGATGGGTGGTTGGCGCTGTTCGCCGTGCGCGGGTTAGCCCTGCTCGCCGATCGGGGTCGTGCCGGCTATGCCGGTCACGTGCACGATCGACGGTTCGTGGTCCAGTCGTTGCCAGCCGAAGCGGGCGCAGGCGTAGCAGCGTCCGTCGATGCAGGCGACATCGCCCATGGACAGCGACCGGTTGCCGCGTGCCCGGTACTGCGTGGCGCGGGGGTCGGGCTCGCCGAAGTCCGGGTCGTGACCGACGTTGAGTAGCCGGTAGAGCTGCTCACACGCGTCCAGGTCGTTACACTCCGGGATCTGGGTGGAGAACACGAGCGTCACCGGATGCCCCGGCAGGTAGCCATCGAGGAGTCCGAGATGACGCCCGCCGTCGTCGACCGCAACGTTGTGGTACACCTCTGCCTTCATCGCGTGGTCAGTCCTTCCCTTGCGCGTGGCGGCTGGACGCCATGGCCTTCCTGGTAGGGCTGAGCAGGCCGGTCAGGGTTTGCTTGTCGCGCACGAGCGGCACGAGTCGCTTGGCTTGTAGGAGCAGGTTCGCCACCACCAGCAGGCCGTCCGGGCGGGGCAGGTAGAAGTCCCGGTGGGCGCGATGCCAGAGTGCGACCTCGGTCCAGGAGTAGAACTTGGTGTCCCGGCCCGGATTGACCGGTGGCGGGAAGCCTCCCGGTCCCTGCTGGCCGGTCGACCACTGGCGGACCATCTCCCGGGACCGGCCGATCCGCTCGCCGATGTCAGCGAGGGTGACCCAGTCATCGGCGCGCACCCGGACCGGGTTGAGGTCGAACGCTTCCAGGTCAACGATGGCCGACACGACGGCGGCGGCCAGGCTGGAGCTGCGGCGCCGCACGGTCACGTGCTGTTGGGAGGGGCGCACGTCGAGATCCGGATGGGTGTCCACCACCAAGGCGGCCTGCGAGCGGTCCGGCGGGCGGTCGAGGATCAATCCGAACCGGTGAACGCCCACGGCATCCCCTCCGGCGGTCACGGCAGCGCCTCGACACGCCGACGCCTGAACCTGATCGTGAGGAGTTCGAGCAGATGTGCCACTGTGGACACTCCTTCCGCCGATCTGGTGGTGGTGCACCGGTTTTCGGCTCCCAAGAAACGGCCGGCCCCACGGGTGCTGCCGTCGTAAACATTGGCGCCTACCTCCACGGACCGATCAAGCCGATCCGGACGGTTCGGTCGAGGTTTCTACGGCGAAATTGTGACTGCCAGCGTTAGGTGGCGGCTGCAAGCGATAGATGGCGCACCGGGCCGTTGGCGCCTCCGGGCACCAAGAGTTGCTGGGCGGCTGTGACGGTCAACCGTAGTTGTCACTTTTCAGCGATGACTGTCACCAACGCTGCGTTGGCCATTGAGCACATGTCCTGTCAGCGGCAGTTGGCAGGCCAGGCAGCTCGATCGACGTGTCGCTAACTTTCCCGCAGTTCAGAGCGCCTCGGCCTGAGCCGAAATCATGAAATCGGCTGGCGGGAGCGGCCGGTGACAATATGCTCCGACCGGCGGCACCCGCCGCCAAGTGGCTCAGGATCCAACTCGCTGCGGTGGCGCCTGTCATCGTGATCACGTTGGCCACCCTCGCCGGTTTCAACACGATCCTGAAGATGTGCCAGTTCTGTCGAGTTTCGGACGGACATCTACGATTCGCAACGGGAGGATGGCACACCGACGCGAGTGGCGGCGAGAATGTGGGCCTCGGTCGGGTGTCATGAACGTCGCCGGAGGACGAAACCCATGAGTGAAGGCCCAGATGCGGTCGAGCTGATGTTGTCCATGCACAGCGACCGGTTCGACGCGGACGATGAGCGGTGGATCACGCAGGAGCTAGACCTTCTGGCCGACCTCGCCAGGGAGACCGGTGGCGTGAGGCGCGAGTCTATTCCGGCGACGGGTGACAAGGGCGCGGTAGAGGCCGTGATCCTGGCGTTGGGCTCGGCGCAGGCGTTCACGGCCGCAGTGCAGTGCTGGAAGGCGTGGCTGTCACGTGATCGCACCCGCCGCATCGAGGTGGCGTGGACCATCGACGGACGGCGGGAGCGGATCGTCGTACAAGGCACGGCCGTCGACGACGCGACGTTCGCGAAGCTGGCCCAGGCGATCCAGGTGCGAGAAGGCGACCAATGAGCCAGCGACGCTACCGGGCGCTACTCATCGGGAACTGGCATTATCCCAGCGACCCGGCCAATCTCCCGGACCTCAAGGGGCCACTCAACGACGTGTCCCGGTTAGCTGAGGCGCTCACCGACCCCGTCACCGGCCTATTCACCCCGCCCGACGTGTCAGTGCTGACCGAACGGGACTCCCACGACATCGCGGCCTCACTCGAACAACTCTTCGCCGCAGCCACCCGCGACGAGATGCTGCTGATCTACTACAGCGGACACGGCCTGACCGCCTACGACAACGGGTCACTCCTACTCTGCGGCCGCAACACCCGCACCGACCGCAAGCTCGCCACCACGGTGAACGCCGAGACGGTCGACCGGATGATGCGGTACTGCCCAGCGGCCGCGATCGTTATCGTGCTCGATTGCTGCTACAGCGGCGCGTTCAAGACCGGCGACATGGTCGCCGAACTTGCCGGCCGAGGCCGATACATCATGGCTGCTGGCCGCCCCCGAGACCGCACCCGAGACGCAGACCACGCCAGCGGCCTGAGCCGATTCACCGCCCACCTGCTGCACGGTATCCGCGGCGCAGCCGGCATTCCTGACGCGGACCACATCTCTGTCTCCGACCTCTACCGTTACGTCCATCGGCAGATGACCGTCGAAGGACCGGTCATCCCGCAGCGTCGCTTCGACGGCGACGGCGACATCCTGATCGCCCGACGCCCGGTCGCAGTCGGTCGCAGACCGCACACCGCCAGCGGGTTCCGGCTGTCCGCCTACCGCATCGACATCACCGACGTACGGCCGGACGAAACCCTGCCGCCCGAGCACATCGAGGTGCACGGCACCTCGAACTGGCTAGCCGAATGCGCCGCCGATTGGATCAGCATCGACAGCAGCAACACCTCGTTCGTCGTGACCCTGGCCCCCGGGTCGGCTCCAACCGTGCCAACATCAACGTACGCGAAATACGCAGCGGCGAGATCCACACCGTGCGGATATCAGTCCGTGTCAACCCACCCGGCCTCGTCGGTCACCCGCGGACGACACCGACCCACAGCCAACCTTCGCCGGCGGCCTCCCCCGGCGAGGTCCCGGACCGTCCCGCCACAACTCCGTCCGCGTCGACGAACCTCCTCAGCGGACCGTCGTTGCTTCCGGTCGGCCCGGACTATCAGCTCGGCCCTGGTCTGGCGTTCACCCCAGACGGGCGCGTTCTCGCAACTGGCGGGTCCCGCGGCGTACAGCTATGGGATGTCGCCACCAGCCGACAGCTCGGCGGACCGTTCGCCGACGCCGGCGCCGGCGTCGGCGGCGGCGGCGGCGCGGTCAGCGGTCTAGCGTCGGCGCCCGATGGGAGAACCCTGGCCGTCGCTGGTGAGAATGGCGTGGTGCGGCTTTGGGACATCACCACCCGCCAACCAATCGGTCGTCCTCTCGCCGGTCATACCGGCGATGTCCTAGGCGTGGCGTTCAGCCCAGACGGACACACTCTCGCCACCGCAGGAGACGACAAGACCGTGCGGCTCTGGGACACCGCCACCCACCAACAGCTCGGCCAGCCACTCACCGGTCACACAGATGCCGTTTTCAGCGTCGCGTTCAGCCCGGACGGGCGCACCCTCGTCACCACCAGCACCGACGGCACGATCCGAATCTGGGACACCATCAGCCACCGGCAGATCGACCAACCCGCCACCCGTAGTCCAGAACACGAGACACCCGGGGTTCTCAGTCCCGACGGACGTACCCTCGCGATAAGTGATCTCGGCAGCGGAGTAGTTCGACTGTGGGACATCGCAGGCAAACGACAGCTTCGCGAACTGTCCGCTGGCTTCTGCCTCGGCGTAGCGTTCAGCCCGGACGGGCGGACCCTCGCTACCGCGGACATCGGCGGTATGGCCGAACTACGGGACATCGCCACCGGTCAACAAATAACGCCTCCCGTTGACACCGGACCCGTGGAAGATATGGCGTTCAGCCCCGACGGTCACATCCTCGCCACCGCAGGCCCAGACAAGATCGTGCGCCTATGGGATCTCGCCACCCGCCAGCAGCTGGGCCACCCCCTGACCGGCCACACCGACGAGGTCTGTGGCGTGGCGTTCAGCCCCGACGGACGCACCCTCGCCACCGCCGGCAGAGACAAGACCGTGCGTCTGTGGGATTTCGCCACCCGCCGGCCGATCGGACACCCCCTGACCGGCCACACCGACATCGTCAACAGCGTCGCGTTCAGCCCCGACGGGCGCACCCTCGCCACCGCCGGCTCGGACAAGACACTGCTGTGGGACCTGGAAACCAGGATTGCCAAACCTCTCACCGGCCATAGCGGCTACGTATGGGACGTCGCGTTCAGCCCGGACGGTCGCACCCTTGCCACCGCCAACAACCAGGCCGCCCAGTTGTGGGACACCAGCAGCCGGCGAAAGGGCAAGCCCGTTGCCAGCCTCGGTGAGCGCATCACAGGTGTAGCGTTCAGCCCAAACGGTCATACCCTCGCAACGCTCGACGACAACAGCACAGTACATCTGTGGGACGTGGCAAGCCGCCGGCAGATCGGCCAACTCTTCGTCGGACACGGCGGCGCAGCAACGCATGGCGTGGCGTTCAGCCCTGACGGGCGCAGCATCGCCACCATCGCTATGTCCGGCGCACTACGGCTGTGGGACACCAGCGACTGGCGACAGATCGGCGAACCCCTGACTGGACAAGCATTCGTCGCGTTCCAATTAACGTTCAGCCCAGACGGCAGCACTCTCGCGGCCCTCGCAGGCCTCGGCCAGGACAGCAGCGTGCTCCTGTGGAACATCTCCAGGCTGTGAAGCAGCCCCTACGCCTACACCCCACAACCGGCCAATCAACACTGGGAGTTGCGGTCAAAAGCGCTGGGAACCATCCGACCCAAGGACGGGTTCCGTCACGACCGTCGATGGCGGCCAGCTATCGCCGCCGTCCACCGGCGAGGCCAGTCCGCCGCCAGGTCCAGTTCGCCGCGGACGTCGGCCAGCCCATCGCACAACACCGCCAGCTCATCCCAGGAGCAAACGATCCGACCACAGCCCGGCGGGACTGACGGTCACGACCTGATCAGACGCAGCTACGCCCTGCTCGATCGGCGCCACCACAACATCGAAGCGGATCGCTGCCGTAGATGCGACGCGACGCGTCGAGGCGGTGACAACAACCTTGAAAACGTCGATTGGTGACAGTTATCCCTGAATCCCGGTGACAACCACCGCTGACAACATCATCCGCGACTACAGCTCATCGCCGCCCGCTGGTGACAAGTACGGCTGAAAGTCACAGCGGCGGGTGGGACCTCCTACGGGCGTTTCAGCGCGGCGGCGTCGATTTCATCGGCCAGGCACCCGAGGAGAGCGTCGAGGCCTTTGCTGAGCTGGCCGAGGTGAGGGCGGAGGGTGTCGGCGGTCGAGGTGGCGCCCGACGGGTGCGAAAGTAGATGTCTAGCTGCCGGGCCGTACTTGCACGTTGAGCCGCAGCGAGAGGGCGAGTAGACCGGTAGGCGCGCGTATTCCATTGGTGCGAGATCGCTGAGCCTGCGGCTCGGGCCGTTGCGCTTCGTGACCAGCGGCAACCGGCCATCTTCAATGGCGAAATTTCGGCACGGCGAGCCAGGGAGTCGCCCGTAACTTTTGACTCCCTGGCTCGTTCCGCATTGCGGTCCTATCTGTGCGCTGCGGTCACCACGGCAGCCACGGCCAAGGCCAATGCCAAGGCCAGGACACAGAGCCGGGTGGTTCGGCCCCAGCTCCCAAGCGCGTGCCGAACCACCCGGGCTGACTCAGTGATGGCGACCGCCGCCCAGTTGTCCACGTTCTTCACCTCCTCCCCCCAGCAAGCAGACGAGGCGCACCCTGGTGCGCCTTTCCGTCCCTTGCGTAGCAACGAGCGAGACGGGATTTGGTCGCGCGCGGCTGCACCGCCTGCACGAACGGGCTAGCCCATTCGGGCGACGAATGCGCTGGTGGGGCGAGGAGATCGCTGCGGCGCAGGTGGGTGCACGGGTTCGTCCGGCGGTGCAAGTTTCGGCCGGTGGCCGGGCTACGTTGCGGATGGCGGCTGTGCGGCTAGTGGCGGCGACGCCGAGCACCGCGGCGGCCGCGCCGAGGGTGGAGGTGAGCAGGCTGGGCAAGGCTGGCCGTGCCGATGCCACCGCCGCCGCGGGTCAGCCAGCGCCGCTCGCCGACCTCGGCGTTGGCGTCCTCGGTGTTCGACGTGCTGGTCATGGTCAGCAGCCCTTCCTAAGTCGACGGCGACGGTCAGGTGTTGTGGTCGCCGGGTGCGTACCGGCTCCAGGTGGCGCCGGCGTGGGCGACCTGCCGGGCGGTGGTGGTTTGGTGAGCTATGCTGTCTGTACAACCTGAATCGCACCAAGGCATGTGCCGTCCTCAACGGATCACTTGCCGCACCACTCGGGTCCTGGGGCCAGCTAAATCGGCTCTCGAAAGGCTCGGGGGCTGTGCCCGGGACCTCACGGCAAGTGCCGTTGACGAGGAAATCCGAGTGCAGCCATCCCATGGACGGAAACGATCAGCACGTTGGTCGCCCGTACCGAATTGATGTACCGCCGCTCAGTGACAACATCACTGGTGGTGGGAGTGAGGAGCAACGCGACCGGCTTTCCCGTGTCGCCCGAGTCAGCAGGTCAGTTGGATGGTTTCTGGTGAAGGCAGCCCTGTGGGGCGCCATCAGCGGAGGAGTCGGCTGGCTTGTGCACCACGAACTGGATAGCAGTCACGTGTGGGAGAGACGGCACGACGTTTCGTCCTGCCAGCTCTGAGCACGAGCCCGTTGCGGACGCATCGGGCTTTTTTTTGCGTATCGGACCGAAAACCGCATAAGACGCTAGTCGGCGTTCCCGGTATCGCGTGATCTGCCTCAGCGACCTCCCGTATGAGCCCGACCGCATGTCGCCGGCAGCGATCCCGTCACCTCCAGCTTGATTTCAGCGATCCTCGCCAACCACGGCTGGCAAAGCTCGCCAACCTTCGCTGGCGGCCAGTGCCCGCGTCCCCGGATGTCGGCGCCCCACCCGTCACTTATCGCTGGTAGTCACAGAAAATCCGGCCCCGCCGCCAGCGCCTACGGTCGGGCGCCCGGTTGGCCGGGCATGCGGCGGGACCGTGCTGTAGCCGTGTGTGCGGTGGGTGTGGGATGGGCGGTGCCGGTTGGCGGGGCGGTAGCCTGTGGCGTGTTGTCTGGCGGTCCATCGGCGACGAGGCGGGCCTGTGTCAGGAGGCGTTGCGCGGTGCGTTCGCCGACACCGAGCCGCCGGGCGAGTTCGACGCCGAGGCCGCGCCGGTTCTGGCCGCTGGTGCCCACTTCGGTCAGGAGTGCGAGGGCGGCTTGGAGGCGGGGGTCGTCGGCGTAGGGGTGGGGTTTGCGGGCGCCGGTGGTGCCGGGGGTGCGGCCGGTGGACTGGCGGCCGGTGCGGGCGTCCGCGACCGCCCATACTGTGCGCCGAAACCATAGGCGGCGGACGCGCCCGTCGGCTAGCTGTTGGATGCGGTCGGGCTGGTTGTAGAGGGTGTCGGGCAGGTTGCGGTACGAGCGGTAGCCCAGGATCTTCGCCGCTGTCCCGGAGCCGACGAGGTCGTCGGGCCGCCCGCGTCGGTCGACCTTGGTCAGCTCGGCGCGTTTGGCCTTCAGGTGTGCGGTGTGGAAGCGGTCGATGTCGTTGAGCCAGAACCACTCCGCACCGTCGTAGGTGAACCCGTCGGGGAAGCCGAATCGGGTGCGGTGGCGGTGCCAGTTGTTGACCGTCGTGTACGCGACGCGCAGGTGCGCGGCCACGCCGGACCGGTCCAGGGCGGTCCGTCCGTCGATGGTGCGTCTGGCCACGCAGACATCCTCTCCGAAGGTCGGCGCCGCTGCGCGGCTGACGTGCCGCCCCGCCCCGTTGTCCGGCCCTCGGCCGCGTAGCGGCGTGCAGGAACTCGTCTCGCCGTAGGATCGGCCACACGCCCGGCTCCGGGACGTGCGGCTTCGTTGCGGTCCGCGGGTGACCCGGAAGGCGGGCGAGGTGGCAAGGGGGGCTTGCGCGCACCCTCGGGTGTGACCCGCCGGCCACCGCCCCGGCCCCTGCTCCACACAGCTCCGGTGTTACACGTGCGGGCGCAGCAACCGCCACGCCACGGCCGCCATCCGGTCGATGCGCAGCGCGACGAGCTTCGCCCGGGTGGCCGGTTTCAACGCGTCGTACACGGTCAGGATCGCGGCGGCGGTGGTGGCGTCCACCACCACACCGTCGATCTTGCGGAACGCACCCCGCTTCGCTTCGCGCAGCAACTCGATCACCCGAGGGTCACCGGCGGTCGCGTCGTCCGGCAGGGCCTCGATCCACGCCAGGTCCGGACAGTCGGGACACGTGACGAGGTGCGGGTCCTCAGTCACCCGGGTGACCGGCCCGTCGTCGGCCCCACACACCGGACCGGCATGGTGGACCGCCTTCACATGCGTGTACGCCGGACCCCGCTGGTCGGGTCGCTTCGGCGCGGTCATGGTGCACCTTCCGGTGGTGCGGGCCACACGCCGAGCGGGTGGCCGGGCTCGATGCGGCCTCGGCCGGGGGCGAGGGTGTCGAAAACGGCCGTGTAGGTGTCGTGCAGGTGGCCGCGGACCCGGACGAGGCGGTTGCCTCGGGTGAGCTTGGCTGGCATCGCCTCGACCACCCGGCGGATCAGCCCGTACAGGTCCCGCGCCTCGATCAGGTCCGCGCAGCCGGCGCAGGCCGACCATCGCTCGCCCCATGCCTGCGTGATGCCGTGTTCGGTTTCGGTGCGGCGGGTCCGCGCCGCGTGGTGCCGGGCCTGGTAGTCGGCGGCGTCGACCACTCGGGCGGTGACTCTACGGACGTCGGTGCGTTGGTCGGCGCACCGGTAGATCCACGCGGCGTCCGGTGCGGAGCAGAAGTCACACTCGATCAGCGGATCGCTGATCTCGGTGACCGGTGCCGGGTCAGGGCGGTGATCGACGGTTTCGCCGCGTACCTCGACCGCGTGCACGTAGGTGACGCCGCTCGGCCCGGTGCGGGTGTTGACCGCCCGGCGGCAGCGCCGGCAGTACATCACCTCGACCGACGGCGGCTCGGCGGGGTTTGGGGTGGTGGTCATGGCTGCCCCTGCGGCGGGGCGTCAGCGTGCGGGTGGTCGCCGTACTCGGGCAGGCGTGCGGGGTCGAGGGTGAGACCGATCCGGGTCCGGGCCGCCTCGTAGAGGGCCAGCAGGAGCCCGATGATGTCGGTACTGAGCGCCTCGTCGTAGTCGTGCGCGATGCGGCAGGCGTGCCGCAGTACGGCGCACGCGTCGATGAACGCGGTTTCCAGGGCGGCTCGGTCGTCGTCGCGCGTTGCCGGGGTGATCTCGTCGGTGGTGTAGGTGCGTTCGTCGCCGGTCGGGAACCGCAGGCGCAGCCGCCGGATGTAGGCGGAGTGCGGCGCGTAGGTGATGTCGGTGACGGTGCCAAGGCGGCACTCCACGGCGTCGCGGGGCTGGCGCAGCCGCGCGGTGTCATTCAGATCCATTGTGGACTCCACTCGGTCAGCGGGTTAGGGGGTGGGCCGGTTCTCGGTGCATCCGGCCAGATGTGTTCAGGTCAGGTCCTCGAAGGTGATCGCGGCCGTTTCGGTCGCGCCGTTGGTGGCGGTGTGCTCGTGGGTGTGGGCGTCGCAGAGCAGGACGACCTCGACCCAGGGCGCACGCAACGCGGAGTCGGCGTCGGCGGAGTCGGCATCGGGTAGCAGGCATATGCCGTGGCAGCCGCAGGCGGTGCCGTCGTGCCGGATGGTCAGCCGCGCCACCGGCGGCTGCGTGCACGGGCCGGCCTCCCGTTCGGGCACGAACTCCGGATTGAAGGTCGGGATCGTGACGCGGCAGGTACACGTTGTGCCTTCGGGCGGCGGCGGGGTATGCAGGACCCGGCTGCCTCGGCGGCGCCCGTACACCCGGACGTAGGCGACGCTGCCCGTGTCGACTCCCTGTTCCGGGTTGGGGTTGTAGCGGCGTTCGCCGAGCAGGTCCAGTGGTGGCACGGTCAGCGCCGTCCAGCCGGCGTGCAGCACCGGGTACCAGGCGCCGCCGATGCGGGCGAAGTCCCCGAGACGGAAGTGGTGGTGGCTCCACGGCTGGTAGTTGCCGGTGGAGGCGACGATGGCCCGGTGGTCCCGCCGGTGGTCGATCTCGTCGTCGAGCCGGCGGATCGCCGCGTCCAGGTAGCGGACCTGCGATGGATTGCCTGGGACCTCGGCGCGGCGGCGGCGCAGCCGTGCTCGTCTGACGGTCAACTCCCGGACCTGGCGGGTGAGCATGCGTGCGGGGTCGTCGGCGGTCATGAGTCATCCGCATCCGCGTCGGTCGCCGTGTCCGTCCCGGTGTCCGGTGTGGTGGTGGGCTGGAGTTGGTCGAGGCGGCGCACCAGGTCCTGGACCCGGTGTAGCTCGTTGCGGAACCGTCCGGCGATCGCTTGGTAGCCGGCCGGGGTGGGCTCGACGTTCACGTGCCCCGGGCTCGCCTGCTCGCCGGTCGCCGGGTGTTGCGCGCCGGCCTCGGCTTCGGTGATCGCGTCCTGCCAGCGCTGCCCGAGCAGGCCGAGGCAGTGGCGCAGGAACGCGGCCTCGTCGGTGGACAGCCACAGCGGCACACGGTCCGGTTTGGAGTTGTGTTCGGAGATGGTCAGCGTGTAGGTGCTGTTGATCAGCCAGCGGTGTTGCTCGGTGGCGTAGACGGTGAACCGGGTGCCGGTGCTGTTCACGCGGAACACGAACGCGAAGGCCGGGATCAGGTCGGCGTAGTAGGTGGCCGCGCAGACGGCGGTGATCGGCTCGTCGGGGTGCGGTGGGGAAGCAAGCATCAGCAGGTCTCCTTCATGAGGCGGTGGGCTCGGCCGCGGCGGTGTCCGCCTCGTCGTCCCACGGGCGCAGCAGGGCGTTGAGCGGCGTGGCGAGGGCCTCGGTGATCACCTGGACCGGTATGACGCTCTGGCCGGTGGCGTACTGCCGGTCGCACACGTGCAGCACGGCGGACAACGCCTCGGCCAGCGCGGCGGTCGGGGTGCCGGACGGGTAGTCGGCCGCGATGGCGGCGAGCATCGTCTCGGTGCGGGTGACGGGCACGATGCGGAACCGCACGTCGACCGGCAGCTTCACGACCACTTCCCGGCCGTCTTTGGTGGCGAGCACGACGGTGCCGGCCTGCGGGTTGCCGCCGAGCTGGATGACGTACACCCGGCTGAAGCGGGTCAACGCCGGGGTCACGGTGCGGTGCCGGTAGCCGTGCTCCCGCGCCGTTTTCAGCATGGCCGCGCGGCCTTCGGTACCGACGAGGACGAGGTCGGGGAGGCGGACGCCGGTCAGGTCGAGCCGGGGGTACGGGCGCGGCCCGCGCCAGCCTCGCGGAAGGCTACGCATCCCTGCCTTCCCTCCCGGCGCCGGTGGGCTTTGCGGTGGTCGGTTCCTCGCCGATGGGCTCGGTTTGGGTGGGCGGGGTGTGGAGGTGGGATGGGAGGGCGGCGAGGGTGCGGGTGAGCGTGCCGCCGATCCGTTCGTCCGTGATGGCCGCGCAGGCGATCAGCGCGGCTCCGGTTTCCAGGGCCTGCCCCGGGGTGTACCGCACCCGCACGGCGCGGGTGCCGTCGGTGGTGACGGCGCGGACCTCGATTCGGCCTCGTCGCCAGGTGGCGACGGGTAGCTCGTGGTCGGGCACGGCCCGCACCGCGCCGTGCGTGGCGTCACGTAGCGCGGTGCGGAGTTCCTCGCGTCGGCGGGCGGCCAGGGCAGTCCAGGTGGAGGCTTTCTTGGTGTGTTCGGTGTGTTCGTCGCCGGTGGCGCAGGCCGCGTAGGCGTTGTGGCGTTCGGCGTTGCCGGTGGCCTGTGCGAACTCGGCGGCGAGGTCGAACAGTCGATCGGGATTCATCCGGTGCTCCAAAGCGTGTCTCGAAAGGGGTTGCCGGGGAGCCGGGGGACGAAATCCCCGGCGCGGCCTACGAGGCGGCGGTCACGGCTGGGCGGCCGTCGGTTCAGCGGGATCGGTCGGTGCGGCCGGCGTGGTCGCGGCCGTGGTGAACGGCGGCGCCGGTCTCGCGGACGGCAGGCCGCGGTCGAGTTTCTGGCCGGTGCGGTCGAGGCTGACCGCCCCGTACGCGGTCAAGTGCGCGCCCACGGCGAGCGCTTGCACACCGGACAGCAGCACGACCAGGCGGCGGGCCGAGGTGTCGTGGGCGTGCAGCTCGACGTGGCCGTTGCCCAGCGGCCGGACCGGCATAAACGGCTCGATGCGGGCCGCGTCCGGCAACGCCGTCTGGATCGCGGCAACCAGCGCCGTCCATCGGTCGTTGACCAGGTCGTCCCATTGCCCGGCGTGGGCGGTCAAGGTGGCATGTTCGGCCTCGCTGGCCGCGTGGCCGGCCATCGCGCGGGCGACCTCGGCCCGTGCGTACAGGCCGCACACCTCGTTGGCCAGCGCGATCAACGCCTCGACGGTGATCGCTGGAGGGTGCGTCGCCGTCACGGTCGGCGCGACGGCGGGCTCGGTCGGTACTGGTGCGGTCCCGGCGGCGGGGTGCTCCCCGGCGCCGGGGCCGGGCGCCGTGCTGGCGCGCCGGCTCTCGTGTCTGGCCATCTCAGACTGCCAGCAGCTCGAACGCGCGGGCCTTGATGTCGGCGCCGGCACCAGTCAGCGCCCGGGTGGCGCGGACGGTGTCGGTCTTGGCCGGGGCGAAGTGGTCGAGGTACTCGGTGATGGCCTGGTAGCCGGCCCACCGGGTGCCCTTGATCGCCTTCTGGGTGTCCGCGTCCCGGATCAGGTACCGCAGCGTGGCGGTGCGCTGCTTGGCGTTGTTCTTCGCCGCGTCGGAGGCGTCGTCCGCGAGGGGCCACAGGTCGGCGACGATCTTCTCGAACTCGCCCATGGTCAACGCCTCGTTGATCATCTTCTCGGCTTCGGTCTCGAACGACTCGAACGCCTGCCACATCAGCCCGAGCGCCTGCCGCGCCTCGGCGATCTTCGAGCTGACGTTCGAGGTGTGCCGGAAGGTGTACGAGCCGCGCGACCGCTCGTAGGCCAGGCGCTGCGTGTTCCGGCAGACGATCCGCACCGGGGTCGCGTCCAGGCGCAGCGAGGCGGTCCCGTCATGGCTCGTGGTCGCGGCCAGATACAGGTCCATGTCGTCGATGCCAGCAATCTGCATCGCGGTGGGCAGCTTCATGGTGACGAACACCGAGCGGCCTTTGCGCATCGATCCCGCGGTCTCGAAGTGGGCGCCGGACTCGTCGACGAGGAGGTTGAGGGTTTCGGCGACCTGCTCGTTCTGGACCACGCTGTAGTCCTCGCCGACCACGCCGAGGTACTCGGTGGCGCCGGTGACCGGGTTGGTGCGGACGGTCATGTACTTGTCGGGGCAGTCGACCTTCGTCACACCCTTGTCGGTGATCTCGATGCCCTGAATGGCGATCTTGCGGACCTCCCAGCCGCCGAGCCACGCCGTTTCCATGACCTCCTGCGCGGTCATGCACGAGTCGGTGACGGTGCCGAGCTGATGCCACGCGGACAGGCGGGCGGAGGCGAAGGCGGTTTGGCCGTTGGCGAAGGTTTCCAGTTCGTGTGCCACGGTGCCGTTCCTTTCGTCGCGGTAATCGGGGTGGGCGGCGGGCCGGGTTGCTTGCGACCCCCGGCCGCGCCGTCACCAACAATGTCGCCTGCCTCTACGGACGCATCCAGTCGATCCGGGCCGATCTATCGAGGTTTCTGCGGCGAATCTGCCGCCCGCCGCCGGGCGTGCCCTACCGGGTGCCGGACGCGGGCTGTAGGCGCACGTCCGGGCCATACATGTACGCGCGCACCGTTTTGAACGGGGCCGATAGGTACACCGCGAACCCGCGCTCGGGGATGAACATGGTCCGGTAGGTGCAGGTGATCCCCAACATCCGCGGGCACTCTCTCCCGGACAACCTGTGCTTGAGGTTCTCGTCGCCGAGCAAGCATTCGTCGACGCAGCCAGACGAGATCTTGGGCTCAGGTCTTGCCGTTTGAAGTGCCTGTTTGCGGTGCACTGTGGGTCGCCGTCGCTCGAAGTGGATTAGTCATACCCCATTCTGGACAAGCGCCCTTGCTGGCTAGTTGGAGGCTCACCCGGAATGGCTCAGTGGCGGCTCGGCCTGCGCCGGACGGGCAATCGACAGCAGGCTCTACACTCGCACGCATGGCGGACGAGCTGGAGCGGCTAATCGATCTTGACGACAACGAACTGTACGGAATGCTGGGTAAGGCTTTGGGGCCCAAAGATTTTGGCCCCGGAGACGTCCAGGCTTACGCCCGGCTCGGTAGAGCCTGGTTCCAGCAGCATGCCAAGGATCTACAGCAGATGATCTGTCAAAGCGGCGGCGCACGGGTCCTGCTCGATGGCGGCGAGCGTTACGACAGGCTGGTGGAGGCAGCCAGCGTCGCCGACGCGGTAGCGACGATACTCGACCGCGACACCGTCTACATCTTCTCCGTTCTGGTGGCCAAGATGGGCCTGGCGGCGTTCTGCCAAGTGGGCGCATGACCGAAGCCGATATCTCCGCAGCGCGGGCCTTCGCGGATCAACTCTCGCTGCTCAACCTGCCCGACTTGACCGACGAGGCGAGGGCGGCGGTCCATGCCGCCTTGCAGGAGCGGCTAAAAGACCGCGTCGCACGGGGCTTCATCGCGGATCAACAGCAAGCCGCAGAGCTGCTGACCCTCGAATTCGAAGCGATGCCACAGGAGCTTGCTTCCCTGCTGTATCGGACGGTTGTCGAAGATCATCGGCAGTCGCACCCCGAGACGCGAGAGAAGCTTGCCCGCACCCACCTTGCGGTCCTGCCACCACGGTCATGGAGTGCGATGACCGTCCCCATGGCGAGCGCCAACCTCATCGCCATCGACATGGCGGTGGCAGACGCCCTTTACCTGCTCGCCAAACTCATGGTCGTGAACCTCCTGGTGGGCGAACCCGAGCAGGAGGAGCCGCCTCACGAAATTGTTCCGGTGCCCACCCTAATCCGGCTTGCCAAGGTATACTTCGGAGCGGCGCGGATGGGCGGGAGGTTCCTACTGGCGGCTTCGGTAAATAGTTCGCCGTCGCAGGCGCACCTTGCCGCGCGTATCACGCACTATGCCGAACGATTGTTGGTTCACCACGAGTTCGCGCACATAGACCTTGATCACCTGTCTCCGCCAGGCTCCGTCGCCGAGGCAGCTCATACAGACACTCTTAGCATGAGTGAGCGGCAGGAGGTGGAAGCGGACACCGCCGCAGCTTCCACCATGTTCGCGCCGTATTACGGGCGCACACTCGACGCCACCGATCAATTCGAGCTGCTTGCGATGGCCTGTGGAGTCCGGTTACTGTTCGAAACCCTCGACCTGGTGGAAAGATCCTTTTACGTCGTACGCCCCTCGTCGCATCCGCCATCGCAGGCCCGCTACCTTGTGCTGCGCGACGTGCTGATAGCGAAAGTTGTGCCGCCGCAGCTGCTGGAAGCCGCCGACGGAGTGACCAGTTCCCTGGTGGAGATCGCGGACGCCTGTCGTTCTACTGAACCGCAACCACGCTATGTAGGATCGATGCGCGAGGAACTGGCCAAGTACCGCAGCTTCGCAACTCTGGACGACCCTAAGCGGGATGGCCCTAGGTGGGCGGCCGTCGACCACGCCGAGGAGTTGCTCAGACGCCTCGATCTGCACACCGAATACCATCTCACCAACCTGGCCAGGGTCTGTGGCGCTTCCATCTTCGCCGAACAGCATTTGATAGTCCAAATGACCGTCTCGCGACATGAGGAGCTTCGGCTTCGGGAATTGCTAGAAGATCCAAAATTCGCTGCGAGGCTTCGCCGCTTCGGGAACCATCCCGACACCAACCCTGGCTTCTGGCGCGACGCCGTGGCCGCCAATTACGACGCGATTCAGGGCGCCCTGATGGTCGATGAGACCCTCGGCCCCGTCGTCCACCGTTTGCGGGCTGCCGCGGCCAAAAACCGACGCGTCACTTTTGAGCTACTGGTGGCATGGGTTAGGGATTGTGTCCCCGAGGATGCCCTGCTGTCAGGCATTGTGCTTTCGCAACGGATACTTCTTGATCCGCGCGAAAACTTCGGGTTGCGGTGGGCCGCTGTCCTGTCCGGACAACCGTTCCTGCTGGACGAACGGTTCGGGCTGCCTCGAAGACGGCGTATTCGCGATGTGCTGGCGTCGTGGCGCGTCAGGCGTTCCTGAACGGCGGCGATCGGACCGAGGCGATACGGACAGCCTCGGTATACTCAATAGCCCATCGGTCCACCGCACAGTGAGCACCGTCGATCAAGTGCGAGTTGGGTGGAAACGGTGGTGTTGACCGTGGTGAAGTCCACATGCGACCCGCCGCCGGTTGGGTCGCGGTGCAGGTTGACCGGCGGGATGGGCAGGCCGCGCCGCGCGTCGCGGGGACGCGCGGCCAGCATCGGCGGAAGCTCGTGCGGGTATGGGGCGGGGCCGGTCACGGTTCACCGCCAGCGCAGCTGGACCGGGCGTCGGTGATCCGGATATGCGGTTGCTCGGTGCGCAACACGGCGCGCGCCCGTTCCCATTGCGCCGAGGTCACCCGCAGCGTGACCGGTTCGAGGTTCGCCCCGGTCATCGTGACGGCCATGACGCCGGCCGTGTCCGGCGAGTCGAATACGGCCACCATGTCACCTCCGGCCACGAGGTACACCTCGCCGTTGTCGGGCGGCGGTCCACCGACTGGGCGTCGCACGGTGCGACGGGCCACGGCACGGGCGACGCGCGACCGGTGGCGGGCCGACCGGGACGCGCGGGCGGGGCGTAGCGCGGTCAGCACGCACCCGCGCCGCGCGGACCGGTAGCCGCCCGGCCCGACGACGGAGCACAGCGGTTCATCGTCCACATGGGACCATGCCGGGCGCGGCCCGTTCGCCGGTGTCCATTGGTGCGGCGGGTAGGGGCGGGCCGGTTCGTGGCACACCGGGCACACGCACCGCGCCAGCACCGTCCGCCGGAAAGCAACGATCTTCACGACTGGTCTCCGTTCATCGAGTCCGCAAGCAAGGGCAGGCACCGGATCGGTCCGACCCGCGCGGGCCGGACCGATCCCGGGGTGGCGTTACGCGGCGCGCGCCTCGCCGGCGGCGGCCACGTCGGTGGCGTCGTCGTCGGTGGCCTCGTCGTCGGTGGTCGCGGGGCGGTGGCTGGTCATGTGCGCCAGCACCTCGGCCGACGGTGGCGGGGTGTTGTCGGCGAGGGTGAACTTGCGCGGTGCCTCGCTGGTCAGCACGAGCACCCCGCGTCCGGTCAGCTTGTCCATCGCGTTGCCGCACGCGCCCGAGCTACGCCCGCCCAACTCACGCCCGACCGTGACCGGGGTCAGTTCGTGCCCGGGGCCGAGGTCGCGGATGAACGCCTCGACCAGGCGCTCCAGTTCACCCTTGGCCAGCTTCATCGACCCGTCGGTGTTGATCTCACCGGTGGCGCGGCCCGTCCCGCCGGACCGGCGGCCGGTGGCCGATGGGCGGCGGATGCGGCGGGTGTGCCCGCACGTCGGGCACGTGGTGTGCGTCGGGGCGTTCGCGGGATTCACTGTGGCGAGGTCACCGTCGCCACGCACCCACAACTCGATACCGTCGTCACCGACCGGCAGCCGCTTTGCCGCACCGGCAACCTCCATCGCAGCGAGGATCGTGTCGCCGGTCGCCGGGGCCAGACCGCTCTCGGCAATGGCGACATTCGCGTCCACCCCGTCCGGGTGGTCACCCAGCACACCGGCCATGATCAGGACCTTCAGGTCCGGCTGACGCGGCCCGGTCGGCACCGGCGCCCCGCCCGGGGTGGCGGTGGCGTCGTCCGCCACGGGCGCCTCGTCCGGGGTGGCGGTGGCGTCGTCCGCCACGGGCGCCTCGTCCGGGGTAGCGGTGGCGTCGTCCGCCACGGGCGCCTCGTCCGGCGTGGCGGTGGCGTCACCGGTCGCGGGGCGCCAGATGTCGGCGCCCTTGCGGTTGCCGGTGGCGGGGCCGGGGGTGCGGGTGGCGGTGCCAGCGGTTTGCATCGCGGCGAGGGCTTTGGCGGCGGTGGACTGGCCGACCCCGGCCTGGGTGGCGAGGTCGCGGACGGTGATGCCGTCGGGGTGGTTGGCGAGGGTCCGCGCGACGGTTTCGGCGGTGGTGGTGTTTTCGGACATGGCGATTAAACCTCCGTACACATAGGGGTCGGCAATGGCGATTTCGCGTGCGCGTGGTGCGCTATTTGTTTGCGGTTTTCGCCGGGCGGTTTTGGTTGCCCACGTCCATGGACGCTCGATGCCGGGTAGTTGTCAACCCCGATGCGCAAGACTCTTTCCAATGTTTCCGACGCCCCCTGGTTTCGTCTCCATTCCTTTCGGCGGAAAGTCGCACCAGAACGCCATTTGACGGCCCTGTATTCATCGCTGCCGGCCGTTGCGTTGCCTCTGGTAGGGCTGCATAGGCTCGGCTGTTGCGGGACCGTGGGGCCGGTTGCGCGGTGACCGATTCCGGGGCCGGTGGAACGCGCGCCGCGCGTCCGACCGGTGGCCGGTCGGACGCGCGGCATGGTGACGGTTCGGGTTATGCCGCTATCTGTGATTGTGTGAAGAATCACTTCACCGCTTTACGGCGGGGCGCCTTTGGATTGCATGAATGGAACGGGGTTTATCGCATTGTTCTCGGTGGCCGGATAGCCTTCATGAATCTCGTAGTGCAAATGTGGTCCGGACGAATTCCCGGAGCTTCCGACGTTGCCGATCGGCTGTCCCGCCATCACGGTCTGACCGACTCTCACGGCCGGTTGCCGGACCATGTGGCAATACCGGGATGTGATGTCCCCGGCGTGCCGGATGTCGGTGTACCAGCCACACCCGCCCGTGGTCGGGCTTCCATCCACGTCGCACGGCATCGGCCCGCCGGTTGGTTCCCACGAGTTGTCGCCGATGTTGCACCGCACCCGCACGACCACCCCGCCGGACGCGGCCCGGATCACGGTCCCCTTCGGGGCCATGATGTCCACGCCGTCATGTTCCGGCCGGTCGGCGGTACGGAACCCCGAGCTGACCGTGCCCGCCACGGGGCGGGTCCACCCCGAGGCGCTGACGGCCGAATCGTCACACCCGGGCAGAGTGCCGCCGGTGTACGCGGCGACGATCGCGGTAGCCCGCGCCTCGTGTTTTTGGTACGCGTCCGGGTATGCCGAGCGTTGCACCGCTTGTGCCGCTTCCGTGAGCGGTAGCCGTTCCCACCCGGGCACGATGAGAAGGCGCTCGTAGAACTTGGTGGCGGCGTAGGCCGGATTCATGATCTGTTCCGGGGTGCCCCACCCTTGCGACGGGCGCTGTTGGAACAGCCCCAACGAGTCCCGGTCCCCACCCCGAATGTTGACGAGCCCGGATTCCTGGAGCGCGGTGGCGACGGCGATCACCCACCCGCGCACCGGTACCCGCATCCGCTGACCGGTGGCCACGATCACCGAGGCGTTACGGGCCTGCTCGCCGGATAGCCCGGCCGGGGTGGCACCCGGCGCGGTCACGGCACCGAGACAACCGGCGCCGCCGCCGCCGCCGAACACTGACGAGACGACTCCGGCGGCGGTACCGGCGAGCAGCACCAGCGCCATAGCCGCGCCGACCGCGACCCATAGCGCTACCCGTCCCACGGCGCGCCACCATCGGTGACCGGGGCGCCGAGGTCGGCAAGGCTAACCCGCCCGGACCGGCCGACGACCCGCCAGACCGGACCCGCCGGACCGCCCGCATCCGTGGCGTGGTCGGCGGCGGCGGTCGCCACGCTCAGCCCTTCCGGCATCCCGCCCGGGACAGGTGCGCGTGCAGGTTCGCTTCCCGTGTGGTGCTGGTGAGCCAGAACAGCACCGGGTAGGCGCGGCGCGGCGGTAGTGCGGCGTAGCCGCCGAGTTTGCCCGCGACCCGCCGCAAGGGTTCGGTGCCGAGGTCGACCTCGACCCAGAACGGCGTCACCCGCCCGGATTGCGACCACACGCCGTGCCCGTCCGGGCGGACGAGTTTGCCGGTCGCCTCACGGCATCGGGCTTCGTTCCACCACCGCGCCAGCCGGGCGCCGGGCGTGGTGCGGGCGTGCCCGGTCAGCGCGACGAAGAACCCGTTCACCGTGAGCAGGTGTCCCAGTGTGCCGGACATGGCCAGGCGCATCGTGGCGTCCCGCACGGCCGCCGGGCGCGGCATGGCCTCACCGCGTCCGGCCGCGACGAGGGCCGCGCCGACCGGGCCGAGGGTCCACCGCCAGGCTTGCGACCCGGGGCGCTGGTAGTGCCGGAACCGGTCGAGGATGTCCCGGGCGTACAGGGTGGACAGCCGGTTGCGGGTACGGCCCAGGGAGGAGAAGGCCAGGGCGTGGAGCTGGTCGGTGGTGAAGGTCTGGTGCTGGTCGAGTAGCTCGAGCAGGAGCCGGTCCCGGGGGTGAGCCGGGCCAGTTCGCCAGCTACGACGGACGCCGTCAGGCGTGGGCTGGTTGTGCCAGCAGGTTGACTACCAGTAGGAGTGATATCTCTTATCAGTCGGTTCCGGTCCACCAGTCCTCCTCATCCGGGTCGACGTGCGCGTATGCCGTGTTCATGGGGGCGTTCTGACCCGCGTGTTCGTGGCCCTGAGCTACCTCGCGAGCCGCCTCGTGAGTGGTCACTTGAGGGGCACTGGTGAACGCTCGGGTTGAGCACCCTTGGGTGGGAAGTTGTGCGGCTCGACCGCGGGCTGCGTCAGCTCGTCGCCGGACAGGGCCTCGTCGTCGGTGACCACACCGGTGGCGGTCTCGCCGAGCAGCCGCCGCCGGTCGGGAAGTGGCAGGCCGGTGTGCTCCTGGGCCGCCTGCCGTAGCACCGCGACGCGACCGGGCTCGGCCGGCGGTGGGGGTTCGGTGTCGGCGGTGACTGGCGGCACGACGCGGCCACCGGCGACTGGGCGCAGGACGACCTCGTAGCCGCCGAGCCGGATCAGGTCCCCGTCGTCCAGGTAGGGCCGCAGGTGGCGGGCCTGGTCTATGGCGTCGCGCGGGGCGAGGGCGAAGTAGACCTTGTTGCGGGCGTTGGCGTCGATCGCCTCGGCCATGTCCCCGGACAGCTGCCCGAGGTACTGGTGCGCGAGCACGAACGAGGTGTGCAGGCCGCGGGCCTCGGCAAGGGCGTCATCAATCCCGATCGGCAGGTGCAGGAAGTTGTGGCATTCGTCCAGTACGACCATGGCGTCGGGGCGGTCGTCTTCGGGGATGCGGGCGCGGGCGGTGGTGGCTTGCCACAGCCCCGCGAGCAGCAGCGACCCGACCAGGCGGGTGCCGTCTTCGCCGATGACGCCTTTGGGCAGCCGGCAGAGCAGGACGCCGCCGTCGAGGATGTCCGCGAAGGAGAACGTGGTCGCCGGCACCCCGAACAGGCTGTTGGCCATCGGATGGGCCAACACCAGCCGCAGCCTCGACAGCAGGGGTGCGACCAGGCCGGAGCGTTGCGCGGCGGGCAGCTCGTTGAACCCTTCCCAGAACTCGCCGAGGGTGTTGCCCTCCCACGCGTTCAGCGCACTGGTGACGACGTTGACGCGGGCGGTCCGCCATGCCGCGTCGGACAGCAGCCGGGGTAGTTGGGCGAGGGTGGCGCCTTCGAGGTGGGCGAGGGTGAGTAGGCCGTGGTAGCAGATGTCGGCGGTGCGGTGTCCCCACCAGCGGTGCCACACCTTCGCCATGACGGCGGTGAGGTTGGCGGCCACGTCGTGCGGGGTGCCGCCGTGCACGGCGGGGTCGAGCAGGTTGATCGCCGGCGGCGCCTTGCGCTCGTCCGGATCGATGAGCACCAGCCGGTCGCCACACGACTTCGGCAGCCGGGCGAGCAGATCGCGGATCAGGTCACCCTTGGCGGGGTCGAACGCGGCCACTCCACGGCCGGCGTCGACATCGTCGAGGACCATCCGCATGAGCAGGGTGGTCTTGCCGGTTCCGGTCGGGCCGAGGACGTGCAGGTGGTAGCGGCAGTCTGCGAGGGAGATCCCGACCCGCACCTGCGGGCCGGCGTTGGCGACGCCGATCACCTTGCCGCCCAGGCCATATCGCTCATCGAGCGGCACCAGATTCAACCTGCCCGCCGGGCGGGAGCCGGCCCGAGCAGCCTTGTGGTTGATGTCGTTCATGGGGTGCTCCGCGCGATCGGTGCCCCACCGCGCCCTATGTGGCCGTCCACTTCGGACGGAGCTGACGTTCGACGGCGGCTGTCGACCTTCCCGCCGGAGGCGCGGAAGGTGTCGCGGGTGGGAACGCGGCGGCGAGAGGCTGCCCCGGGTAGGCCGTAGGCGGCCGGTTCGGCGGGGAGCCCGGCCAGGGCGGCGGCTTCGGTGACGCAGGCGAGACTCATCCGTTTCGCGGGTACCCACCGTTCGGCTGCTGTGACCGCGCCGCGGCGCATGCGGCGGCGGGTGAAGTGTGGTGACAGCAGCCCGAACCCGGAGGTGATGTCGGCGGCTGCCGCTCGTGCGGCGGCTTTCGTCGGGCCGGTGGCGATGGCGTGGACAGCGACGAGTAGGTGCGGCGCGTCGGCGAACTTTGCCCGCGCCTGCCGGGCCAACTCGGCGGTGTACGGGTCGGTCGTCGTTCCGGACGGGGACTTAGGTGTGGCCGGCCCAGGCGTGATGAGATCCAAGACGGTCAGAGTCCCGACGCGCAGTGCCCGCGCGAGCAGGCCGGCGGCGCGAGCTGCGGCGCCTCGGGGACGGTGGCGGGCGCGGTCGGGGTTGGTCATCGCGTGGCGCAGCACCCGTATCCGGTGGGCTGGTGCTCGGCTGATGTGGACCTGTAGCAGCCCGCCGCCGGTCCGGCCGGCCGAGGCCAGGCCGTCGTACACCGCACGGAGCCGGTCATCCTCCGGCGCCCCGGCATCGATGCCTCGCCGCACGGGCGGGGCGGCATCCCCCACGAGGGGCAGCCATTGCGGTTGCGTCGGCACCAGCCGCAGCGCCACCACCTGCTTGCCGGTCGGCGTGCGGGGCGGGGCGGTCTGCTCGGCGCGCACGCCGGGCCAGCCGCGTTGCAGCAGCCGCACCACAGCGGTCGGGTTGATCCCGGGCGGCAGCCACAGCCCAGCGCGCATCCCGTCCGGGTCGGCGACGACCTCCCACACCAGGCGGGCCGGACGCCAACTCCACCGGCCCGGCGCCGGTAGCGCCGTGGCGAGCAGCCGCCACAGGCCGACAGTCGCGGCCGGGGTCGCGGTCACCGGCGGGGTAATCTGAAGCCACCGCGCCCGCGCGGCGTGAACACGCCACACCCGCCGCCGCCAGACGGCCCAGCCCAGCCGCACGCCGAGCAGCGCCGCGACCGCGAGGAGCAGCAGCGGCCACCGATCCCAGACCGCGTGCCACACCCCGGCGACGTCATCGCCCCAGGTGCCGCACAGCACCTCACCCACGACCGAGTCCGGCACCCCGCCCTGGCCCGGCACACACCCGCCAACGATCGGGTCCGGCGGCGACGCGGACGCAGCTGGCGTGGGCGCAGGCGGACTCACCGACGGCGGGCCGGAATAGAACAGCATTGGTGACAGAGCAGGCAGCATCGAAGGCTCCAGTCAGCAAGGGGTTGGTGGAGTCAGCGGCGGCGGCCCGCGCCAACACGCGGACCGGCGGCTGGGCCAGTCGCAGGGCCTGTGACGATGAGTTCGTGCTCGACGTCGGACGCCTGGGCGTGAAAGGCCACCCGCGCCGGCCCCGCACTGAGCAGCGCGTCTCCGCGTTGGCAGGACAGCAGGAACGCCCGCTCGCCGTCGGTGAGCCCGAACGCCTCGGCCACCGCATCGATGGCCTGGGGCGCCTGGCGTAGCAGTACCTGGGTGGCCGCGTTGGACACCACGGCCCGGCCCACCTTGGTCGACAGCACATCCGCCGCGTCCTGGGTCACCACGGTCAGCCCGACGCCGTACTTGCGGGCGGACTTGGCCAGAGTCTCCAGAAACACCCCGCCCCGGCCGGAGGACAGCAGCTTCCACGCCTCGTCCACCAACACCATCCGCAACACCTGCGGCCGGTTGCCGGCGGCGGTGGCGCCGCGCACGGTGCGCCAGATGGTGTCGAGGGTGAGTAGGGTGCCGACCGGGTGGAGCTGCTCGGCCAGGTCCTTGAGCGCGTACACCACCAGATGCCCAGCCGGGACTGTGGTGGTGGGGCCGTCGAACAGGCCCTTCATGCTGCCCGCCACGTACGGGTGCAGGCGGGCGGCGACCCGCCGGCCGGCGTCATCGAGGTTCTCCAGCTCGGCCATCACATCGGCGAGTAGTGGTGCGGGCCGCCGCCAGGTGCGCGGGTCGGAGTCGATGCCTTTGGCCCGGTAGGCGGCCTGTACCGCGATGTCCAGGGAGCGGGCCTCGTCGCCGGGCAGTGGTGCGCTGGCGGTGGTGTCACCGGTGCCCATCACCGCCAGGAGGGTGTGCATGAACCGGATCCGGTCGTAGAAGGCGTCGTCGTCGCCGGCTGGCAGGTCGAGCGGGTTGATCCGCACTCCCGGCTTGCCGGGCCGGATCACGGTGCCGCCGACCGCGTCGGCCAGGCGCAGGTACTCGTCTTCCGGATCGATGACGAACGCCTCCACCCCGAGGCACAGGTTGCGCAGCAGATCCAGCTTCGCCAGGTAGGACTTGCCTTCACCGGAGCGGGCAAGGATGACGGCGTTGAAGTTGGACTGCGCCCACCGGTCCCACACCACGACGCCGGCCGAGTACAGGTTCAGCCCGAACAGCACGCCCATGCCGGTGTCCCCAGCGGTGTCGGGCAGATCCGGCGAGGTGAACGGAAAGGCTGCGGCGAGGGCGTCGGTGTCGAAGACCCGCTTCATCCCCAACCCGTCGAACGCCAGGGGCAGGCCGGTGATCCAGCCTTGAAGCTGCCGCCACGTGACCGGTGCGGTGTTCAGCAGCAACGACGCCGCCAGCGACCTGACCTCGGCCACCCGGTCCGCCAGGTCCTGCGGACTGGATCCGCGGACGGTGAGGTACATGCCGAGTCGGAACAACCGCGCCTCGCCCCGGGCGACCCGCATCGCTAGCTCGGCGGCGTCGGCTGCCGCGGTGTCCAGCTCCGGGTCATCCAGGCGGCCTTTCGCCGCTTCTTGCCGGCGGCTGGACTCGAACCGGCCGCGCTGCTTGCGCAACCGGTCGGAGGCCACCGCCGGCGCGATCGGCTCGATGTGGAAGGTCACGTCGACCAGGCCGGGATAGGCCAGGATTGGCTCGGCCCAGCCGGGGCCGACCTCGGCCGGGTAGCCGGTCACCGCGAGGGTGGTGGTGTAGCCGTCACCGACGCGGACGAACCGGCCATCGACCTGCACCGCGTCCGGCGAGCCGGGCAGGAATCCCATACCCCGCCCGTCGTGGTCGCGGTTGGCGCGGCGGAACACGCGAGAGAAGAGGTTCACCACGAGCCGTCACTCCCGTCCGCGAAGCGGGATCCCGCGGCGGAGCCGCTCGGGTCGAGGCTGGCCGCGAGCCGCACCGCCGTGTCCGGGCCATCCAAGACGCGGGCCGGGACCTCACATCCGACCAGGGCGCGCACCGCTTCAGTGGCGGCGTGCGCGGTGTGGTGCGGGCCGCGTCGGCTGCGCACGGCGACGGTGACTTGCCGGTGCAGCAGCTCCCGCTGCGTCGCAAGGTCGTCGAGGAAGGCGGCGTGCGCGCGGGCGGCCTGCTCCAACGCCAGGTGTGGCAAGCCTGGCGCGGCGGCCAGATAGCGGTCGGCGAGATAGGTCAGGTCGACCCGCTGCGCCCGCACCACGATCTGCGCCGGCCCATCGAGGCTGTGCAGCCAGCGGGCGAACCCGGCGACCAGGCCGTTCTGCTCAGTTGCTGTCCGCAGCCCGAACGCCACCGTCGATGCGGCCACCAAGCCGGTCGTGCCGTCGCCGCCAAGGTCGATCAACCCGCCTTCGGTGATGCCCTTCGCCGGCAGGCGCAAAGGTGCGGGCAGCGGCAGCCGGTCACCCGCACCGGCCGTCGTGTTCACCCACGGTGGGGCCGGTGTGATCGGACCCTCGACCGGCACGAGCCGGCGCGGGCTGCGCCGGTGCCGCAACCCGGCCAGGACCCAGGCGTCGAGGCTGATCCCGTCCCGGCGGCCGACCGCGAGCCCGAACGCCGATGCGGCGATCGGCATCGTGAAGGCGCCGAACACCAACGGGTGCACGATTGTCGCCGCGGCCGTCCACGCCGAGTACAGCAGCAGACCCGTCACGGCCAGGATGACCAACTGCCGGCCGGTCAGGCCGAACGCCAGGCGATCCGGGCGTTCAAGGTCTCCGGGTACCCGCGCCCGCAGCGGCGCCTCATCGGTACGGCGGTTCATCGCTGCTCACCTCGATCTTGGGGACGGCGCCACGACGGCGGGGACGGAGGGGACGGCGCGGGACGAGCCGCGCGGAAGACCGGGGACAGACCTGACGCCGGGGACGATCTTGGGGACGGGGTGGCCGGTGGCCGTCCCGTCGGGGACGGCGGTGGGGACGGCGCCGCCCGCCGCGCCGGTGGAGTCGGCCAGGGGATGCCGGCGCTCGGGGTGCGCGTCCCGGCGGTGCCGGCCGCGCCAGCCACAGGGGCGGCCCTTCGGGCGGCGGTGGGCCGGCTGGCCGGAGACGCCCCGCCACGCGGCCGACCTGCCTGGGTGCCGGCTGCGGAGGAGAACACGGGTGTGACCAGGGCCGGCGGCCGGCGCGGCGCGCTCTGCGGCGCTGGCGCAGCCGAGAACGTCACCCCGGGGCCCGGGCCACCCCCGGCGCGTCTCGGCGTGGCTGAGGCCGCGTCGCTGAACGCCACCCGCGCCGCCCGTGTGCCCGGCGCCGGGCTAGGCGCCTCGGCCGGAGACGGGCGGGAGAACTGCACGCCGGGGACGGCCACGGACGGGGACGACCCCGCCGGAGACGGGGACGGGGACGGCGCATGGCTGAACACCGGAGCGGCGTTCGTCCCGGCCCGGGACGACAGCGGCGTGTGAGAGGCAGGGGCGTGGCTGAACGCCGCCGGTCCCGCCGGGGACGGGGACGGCCGGGACGGACCCGGGCGAGGGCGGGGCCGGGGACCGCCGGTCGGGGACGGGCGGCCACCGCCGGGGCGAGGCGTCGTCCCCGGCCGTCCCCCGGCCGTCCCCGCCGCTCGAGCGGCCGTGGTCGCGCCGCGCGCCAGACCGGCCGCCGCACCGAGGGTCTTGACCATCACGTACATGTGCAGCAGCTGGCTGAGCAGGCCGCGGCTGCTGCCGAGCGGGCCGAGCACCATGTGGCGCGTCCAGCCGGGGATCTTGATCAGCAGCCACAGCATGGCCGCGACCACGAGGATGCTGATCAGCCGGCTCGGCGTCGGTATCCCGATCAGCAAGCCCGGTCCGGTGACGGTGTCGCCGGCCGGGACCAAGAACACACGGACCGTGGCGAGTAGGACGATGCCTTGGCCGATCTGGATGCCCAGACAGGCGCCGACCGCCCGCCACCAGGTCAAGGCCAGTTGCTCGGTCAGGGGCGAGGCATGGCACAGCAGTGCCAGAGGGGCGATGCCGACCAGAATCGCCAGGCATGCGACACGCAGCACGAACGTGAACACGACCGCGACGGCCATGACCAGCACGCCGAGAATCAGCAGGGTGAGTAGGAAGCTGTTTCCGGAACTTGCCTCGCCGAGCGCTTGGGCGATCGCGTCGGCGGCTGTCTTGCCGTTGACGCCTTGGCCGGCGATCGCGGCCGTGACGGCGTTGGTTGCCTCGATGCCCTTGTCGAGGATGACCAGGTTGGTGTTGATCAGCACACCGGCGACAGCCAGTCGAGGCAGAATCTCCTTGAGCCCGTGCCGGGTCTGAAGGGTTTCGCGGCTGGCGAGCAGGAACGCCCCGGCCAGCATGAACAACACCAGCAGCGCGTTGGCCACCACGAAGCTGGTCGTCCACAGTGTGCGGACCCGCTCGTCGTCGGTCAGATCCGGCGTGCTGAGGACTGTTTCGCCGAGTGCGGACAGCACCGGGTTCAGTGCGCTTTCGACCGCCCAGGCGAAGAACTCGTCGATGGCCTTGCGGACCTGGCCGGGGATGTCGAACAGGCCCGGGTCGCCGTACTCCTCGTTGGACGGCGGGCTCCAGCCCGTCGGTGTCGGGCCGGGCGCCGGGGCGGGCGTCTGCGATGGGGACGGGGACGGCTGGTTAGTGGGCGGCGGTCCGATCGGGGACGGGGCCGGGTTCGGGGACGGGCCGCCTGGTGGGGTGGGGTTCGGGGACGGCCGCACCCCTGGGTCCGGGGCACCGCTTCCGGGCGCCGGAGATGGCGTGGGCTCGGCCAGCACCGGACCCGTCACGACCGCGGCGAACCCGGCGAGCACGACGCCCAGCAGGGCGAGCGTGAGCAGCCGGACCGTCCGGTGCGACAAGACGAGGCGAGGCTGGTTCATCACAGCCACCCGCCGATGATCGTCACCAGCAGCGGCGCCAGGATCGCACCGGCATAGCCGATCGCGGCCGACCGGAACCCGATCTTGGCCTTGGCCACCTCGTCGGCCTCACCGCTGGTGTACCGGAAGAACGCGACGACCAGGCAGAACGTGGCGTAGGCGGCAAGGATGCCCAGCAGCCACAGCCGAACGTTGTCGATGACCTGGTCGAGCGAGGTCACCGTCGGCTCGGTCGGCGGATCCGCCGGCTCGGCGGCATACGCCGTGCCCGGCCACGCCAGCAGGACGGCGGGAAGGACGGCGGCCAGGAGCAGGATCGGAATCAGGCGTACGGCCCGATCCAGCAGTCCCAAACACGGGGGCAGCCGGTGGGGCTGTCCCCGCGTGGATTCGCGCCGGCAGCGGCGCGAGAAAACCTTGCGGGTCATGGAAGGAGCACCTCCGGTGCGCGCCACAGACCGCCCTACGCAGGGCAGGGCCGGTTGCTGGGTGCGCGTGTGGTGTGGCGAAGGCAGAACCGGGACGTGAGCGCTTCGTGGTGACCTGGTGCCGACCGGCGCAGCCCGTCCTCCTCACCAGAAAAGGGGCGGTGGGCCGGGACCGTGCGGGATGTCAGCGCCGTCAGCGGGTCCGGTCGGTTGGTCACCAGCGCGGGGAGTTGTCCCGCACTAAGGGATTACAAATGCGCGGGCCGAATTGGAAAACCGCAGCTCAGAGGCCATGTCTTTGACCGTGTCTTCGGCGGTGTTCACGGGCGTTTGCGGGTAGTGGGCACGTCCAGCACGAGCGTCATGGTCGCTTCGTTGATCACGTCGGCGTACGGGTCGGACAACTCGCCGGCCTCGATCGCGGCCTTCAGCCGCGCCACGGCGGCGGTGCGGCGCTTGTAGAGGTTCCACCGCGGCTTAGCGAGCCGTTCGGCATATGCGGTCAGGGAAACCTCTTCCAGGTACGTCACCGCGATCAGCTCCGCGTCCTCGGCGGTGAGGATCCCGGCCGTGACGGCGCGGGCCAGTACCAGGTCCGGGTGGCCATACGGGGCCGGCGGCAGCACCGAGCCGGGGGCGAAGTTCGGCGTGCCGGAGCTGGCCGGTTCCTGCTCGCGCAGCTCGCTGCGCGCCTTGGAGAACGCCGTCGTCAGCAGGTTGCCGACCACGCCCGGCTTTGCCAGGTCGACCCGGTTCAACGCCCGCAGGAAATGCTCCACGATGGCCGCCTGCACATCCGCGGTCGGGAACAGCTTGGCCAGCAGGTACGCCTTGAACCGCAGCCCTGGCATGGCGACCCCGACCGCACCGGCCCGCCAGGCCGGGTCACCGGTGCGGGCACGCTCAACCAGCAACCGCCACACGGCGTCGCGGGCGGCGTAGCCGCAGGCCGGGTGCATCAGGATCGCCGACAACTCCGGCAGCGCGATCCGGCGGCGGGGCAGGCCGTGGCCGAGGGCGCGGCCGTCCACGGACAGCGGCTTCGGCCCCTGCCCGGCCAGCCGGAACCGGTACTCGATGTCGCCCAGCAGCGTCTCCCTCCCGGCCGCAGCGACCCCACCAACAGGCTCAACAGCAGGTTCGGCAGCGGGCGGGTGCAGGTCGGTGTGGTGGTCCATGGTGATCCCCTCGTGATGGCATCTGCCGTTCCGGCGAAGCGCCGGTTCGGCGGTGTGCCACCACGCCACCACTGGCCTTGAACAGAACTTGAACACCGTGATCTTGTTCAACCCTCGACACCGCGCGATTACCCCGAACACCGCACATCAGCGTCGATGCGTCAGACCGTCCGGCGAGGCGACCGAGGTCACCGGCCACACCGCCGCTGAGCAGCGTGTTCAAGGGGCCGCCGTCGATCGTTCCCGGGTACCGAGCACCGAGACTTCGGCACCTTGAACACACGCCGGCTCGAAAGTCCACCTACGGAATTCCTGCCCGCCCGGCGCGATCTTGTTCAACCGCACGACGGCCGATATCGATCTTGTTCAAGGCTTGTGGATCTTGTTCAACCTGCCAACGATCTTGTTCAACCCAGACTGTGATCTTGTTCAAGGGGTCGCCGGCGAGGCGGAACGAGGCGGCGGGGCGGCCGGTTTCCAATTCGGGGGGCCGAATTTGTAATCCCTTAGTGTCAGCGCTTGTCGGCGGACGTGGCCCACACGCCCATGCCGAACAACCCCTTCACCAACCGCGCCGCCCCGCCGGTCACCCGGTCGGAGCCGGTGCCGGTTGGCCTTTTCCTGGCCGCCAGGTCCGGCCCGCGCCGCGCCGGGTTCGCCCGGCCGGGCGTGCCGGACTGGCACGGCCTGTCCCCGGTGGACCTGGCCTACCTGATCCGCCGCTACACCCGCGTCGGCTCCGTGGTGCTCGACCTCGATGGGCACCCCACCGTCGCGGCGGCGGCCCGCTACCTTCGCCGCGCCCCGGCCAAGCTCGTCACCCGTCGCGGGGTCACCCGGCTCCAGGTGGTACCCCGCCGGCTCGCGTAGACCGGCCGCGTCGGGTGGTGTCCGGTTCCGGGCGAGGCGCCGACCTGATCATGCTCACGCTGCCCCGGGCCGGAGCGAACAGCCTCGACCCGCACGGCCTCACCCACGCCATGACCGGATGGCGGCGACTGCTGCGCCCCGGCGGGCACCTGCTCGCGGCGCTGACCGCCCAAGGCCCCGAACCTGGCACGGTCGGTCACCGCTCCACGGTCATCGCCGCCGCCCGCGCCGCCGGACTGCTCTACCACCAGCACATCCCGCTCCTGCTTGTCCCGCTGCCCGAGCGCGACCCGCGCACCGACCCGAACCCGGCCGCCGAGCCGGACCGGCGGCTGCGCCACGGTCGGCACCTGCCGGCGTTTCGCGACCTGCTCGCGTTCGCCGGCACCACCAGCACCACCGAGGAGGCCACCCGTGGCTGACACGCCCACCCTGCCCGACCCGTCCGCGACCGGCCCGCGCCGTGGTGACCTCAACGGCGCCGGGGAGGCCGCCGGTATCGAACCCGGCCTCGACCTGGCGCCGCTGTTCGCGGACGGCTCGCCCGGCTCGGTGTGGCTGACCGGGCAGACCGCCTCGCGGGACCTGCGACGCGGCCGGTACACGCCGGAGTCGATGCAGCACCCGGGCAAGATGCTGCCCACCATCGCCCGCTACGCCATCCGCACCTACACCGCCCCGGGCGAGCTGGTGCTGGACCCGATGGCCGGCATCGGCACCACCATCGTGGAGGCCATGCGGCTGGGCCGGCACGGCATCGGCGTAGAGTACGAACCCCGCTGGGCCAACCTGGCGGCCGACAACATCCGACTCGCACAATCCGACGGCGCGACCGGCACCGGCCAGATCTACACCGGCGACTCCCGCACCCTGCCGGCCCTCCTACCGTCCAACGTGCACGGCCAGGTCGCACTCATCGTCACCTCACCGCCGTACGGACCATCCACCCACGGCCACGTCCGCACCCCCGGCCCCCGGCGCGGCAAGGTCCGCAAGCTGCACCACAAGTACGGCCGGGCCGACAACCTCGCCTACCGCAGCCACGCCGAACTCGCCGACGGGTTCACCGAGATCCTCGCCGGCTGCCTCCCCCTGCTCCGGCCGGGCGGGCACGTGGTGATCACCGCCCGCCCGTACCGCCGGCACGGCGAGCTGATCGACATCCCCGGCATGGTCGTCGCGGCCGGTGTTGCCGCCGGCCTGGAGCTGGTCGAGGAATGCATCGCGCTCATCTGCGGCGTCCGCGACGATGTGATCATCCCCCGGGCGTCGTTCTTCCAGCAGAAGAACGTCCGCGACGCCATCGCCGCCGGTGACCCGCAATGGCTCGTGCAGCACGAAGACGTGCTGGTCCTGAAGCTCGGACTAAAGCCCGACAGCCGGAACACAAGCGATGTCGGACTCGCCGCGCGCAGCCGTAGCGACAGTCGCGGAGGTCGGTGATGGCCGCGGCGCGGGCGTGGTCTGTCGAGCAGGTCCGCGCGCTCGGCGTCACCACCGATGTGGTCACCGCCGGCTCCGTGCTCGGCTTCGGACGCACCACCGCCTACCGGCTCGCCCGTGACGGCCAGTTCCCCGTCCCGGTCCGCAAGGTCGGCGGCCGGTACCTCGTCGCGGTCGCGCACCTGTTGCAGGCCGTCGGCATCGACACCTGAGCCGCGCGTACGGCCGGCCGATTCCCAATGCGCACGCCTCAACGGGCGCCGGCGACAGGCTTGACCGCCCGTGCGGCCCCGACATGGATACGACGTCGACCACCGCGACCAGCGGACTGGCTGATTCCGGCGGGTCCGCTGGTCGCCCCGACACCCCCTGGGAAGGGATCAACCACTGATGAACGGAACCACGTACAAGCGCTGCGGCTGCCGGGACGCGGCCGGTAAGCGGCTGGGACAGCGGTGCCCGAAACTGCGCCGAGGCGGCGGCTGGAACCCCAACCACGGCGTGTGGCAGTACCAGATCGACCTCCCACCCGCCGCTGACGGACGCCGCCGCCCGCTGCGACGCGGCACCTACGCGAGCCAGACCGAGGCCGGAGCCATCCTCGGCAAGATCCGGGAAGCCCTCGCCGTCGCCAAGGCCGGTGAGCCGACCGACCTGACCAAGGTCGGCGACCTGATCGAGCTGGCCCTCAAGCGCAAACGGCCGCTGCCCACCCCGGCCGAGGTGCGCCGGCTGTTGCACCTCGGGGACACCGTCGAGATCCCTACCGTGGAAACCTGGCTGACGACGTGGCTGGCCGGGCGCAAAAAGCTGCGGGTCGGTACCCGCCGCTCCTACACCGGCCACATCACCAACCACCTCATCCCGCACCTCGGCAGCATGCGGCTGGATAAGCTGCGGGTCAGTCACCTCGACGCCCTGTTCGACGCGATCGAGGAACGCAACGAGCAGATAGCGGCCATGCGGGCTAACCGGGACCCTGCCAGCCGGGACAAGGTCAAGGGCATGCGTGTCGTCGGCCCGGCCACCATGCACCGCATCCGGGCCACCCTGCGCGCCGCGCTCAACGCCGCCATCCGGCAAGGCTTCATCGACATCAACCCCGCCGCTCACGTGGAGCTGCCGGCGGCCAGCCGGCCCAAGCCGCTGGTGTGGACCGACGAACGCGTCGAGGCGTGGAAGACCACCGGTGCGCTTCCTGGACCGGTCATGGTGTGGACACCGGCGCAGACCGGGGCGTTCCTCGACCACGCCCACGACGCCGACGACCCGCTCTACCCGCTGTACCATCTCATCGCCTACCGCGGCCTGCGCCGAGGCGAAGCCTGCGGCCTGCACTGGGCCGACGTCGACCTACCCGGCAAACAGATCACCATCCGCTGGCAGATCACCAACACGGCTGGGCCACCAGCCTCGAACCACCCAAAACCGACGACAGCGAAGCCGTCGTCGCCCTCGACACCGACACCGTCACCGCGCTAACCGCACACCGCGCCCGGCAACGCCACCAACGCCTCGCCGCCGGACCAAAATGGGTGCAGACCGGGCTGGTGTTCACCACCCCCACCGGCGAGGCCCTGCACCCGGCCGACGTCACCGACCACTTCCAGCACCTCGCCCGACAGGCTGGGCTGCCGCCCGTGCGGCTGCACGACTTGCGGCACGGGGCGGCGACCCTCGCCCTCGCCGCCGGGGTCGACATGAAGGTCGTCCAGGCGATGCTGCGGCACTCGTCCATCACCGTCACCGCCGACACCTACACCAGTGTGCTACCCGACCTCGCCCGCAACGCCGCCGAACAGACAGCAGCCATCGTGCCCCGCCGCGCCACCATCATCCCGATCAACAAACGAGCCGCCGGATAACCACGACCCTACCGGCACCATCGCGGGGCGGGGAACGCCACAACGTTCACCGCCCCCGCCCCGCATCAGACACCCTTCACGCTGACCCCGATCCTGTCGCCACGCAGGCCGCTTGGCTTCTCCGGCACCTGGTACACAGGGTCGGACCAGGGCCACTCGTGGTCGACGATCCTTGGGCGACCCCAGACCACGCTCATGTTCAACGCACTCGTCGGCCCGTGCGTCCGGCGCGGTCACCCTGATCGAAATAGCGTGACCGTCTCACCCGCCGACCAGGCGAATCCTTGTGCGTTCGGCGTTTTCTGCTGGCCGCCTGTGGCAAACCTGATCGGGCGCGAGGGCCGCCGGTGAGAGGCTGACCTCTCCGGGGATGTACGCGTATGCGGTGCTCAGGCGCCTCCGGTGAGCCGAAAGGCGCTAAGGGGCACGCCGTTCGGGGTGCCTCGGCGGTAAAGCATGAGTTGCTTGAGTGCGTCGTCGCCGGCACGGTATCGTCGCCGCATCCGGTCGAGGCTCAAATCTTGGTCCTGACCGCGGTACCGGGCGTGGGCCTCGGCGGTGCGTAGCGCAGCGGCGAGCGCCGGGATGACGGAGCCGCCAACGTCGACCGGATCCGCAGACCAGTGCGCCTGCCGCCCGGTGATGTCGGCGCTGTCGGACAGCCGCCATGGCATGGCATGGGTGACGCCGGACAACATTGGGTACACCGCGTAGAGGTCGGTGAATGCGCCGCGGACCAGATCGCTGGCCTTGACGGAGATGGGCTGTTCCGGTCCTCCCGGTTCGACGATCACGCCCTTGGGCTTGCCGTCTCGGCCTTTGACGATCTGTATCTTCGCCCGGTCGAGGAGGTCGAGCAGCCGCTGGTGCTGGGCGGCGAACGCCGGGCCGGGTGCCTTCATCGGTCCGATGTTGGGCACCTGGGCTGCGGCGCGGCGAGCCGCGTCCGAGTCGGTGATGAGCAGCGCCACGCCGCGGGCGAACCGCACTGCGCTTGGAACCGTGGCATCCGTCAGATGCATGATCGTGGCGGCAGACTCGACGGCGGCGCGGGCGACGGTTGCATGCGTGTAGATCGGCACATCGTCCGGGTCCGCGAGCAGCACGCTCAGCGCTCTAAGATGATCGCCGACAGCTACCGCCATGTGTAGCGCGTTGATTGCCGCGCGGCTCCACAGATCTTGCCGGTCAGTGCTGCGGGTCCAGGACAGCATCCGCGCGTGGTCGCGGCTGGCGGGCGTACCGGGGGCGGCGACGGTTTCTTGTGTGCGTTCCAGAGTTTCGCGGAGGTCGTCTGCCTGTTCGCGGCAGAGCTGCTGCATGCGGCGCACTGCAGCGGTCGGCGGGTCAGTCGTCATCGGTGTTCCTCGCTGGTGGTGCTTGCCTGGTTCGGGGCTAGGGCTGGGACATGATCGTGAACACGTGAGGGAACACCGTGTTGACGATGTGCCGATGCCATGAGGTCATCAACTTCACCACGTCGGTGGTAGCACCTGAGCCGTCGTTGAAGCTGGGATCGTCCCGTACGACGAGGTTGAACTCGTGGCTGACCTTGTCGCCCATGCCTTCGTCATGTCCGTGGATGTAGAACAGGATCGAGCCGTCCGCCACGGTGCCGTCGCCGGGCAACATCTTGCGGTTGGACGGGCCGTCACTGCTCCAGTAGATGAGGTCCGGCCACCATGCAACGATCGCGAGTCGCCGATGTTTGTCGATGTTCCAGAGGCGATCGAGCCGGTACAGCGGACGCCACCGGGCGCGGTCCTCGTACGAGCTGTCTAGCGGGACGCCGCTCTGGATGACGATCTCGTCATGAGCGAACGGCTGGACCTGTCGGAACGCGCGGCGGGCGCGATCGTCGTAGAGGGCGGCCCGTCGACCGGTGAAGAACGCGTCGAACTTGTCCGGCGTGGCCTTGATGGGAAATGTCGACGCCTCCTCTTGCTCGCGCGTCAGAGTTCCACCGTGGCCCCGCTTAGCGACCTCGAAGGCGACGCTTTCCAGGGCAGCCCGGAGGTTGCTGAGGATGTCGCCAACCGTGGTACTGACGGCGACGGGCACGTGCTGGTCGAACCGCAGCCGATACGCGAGCCGGTCGGTCTCGTCGGTCGGCTCGGGCGTGAGCGAGTAGGGGTTGGCGGACCGGAAGGCGTCGACTTGGCGGCGCAACGACTCGACATGCATGCCGGCGCGGTGTGCCTTCGCCCACCATGACGAGGTCGGGTCGCTCCAGTGCGGGTCGATATTCACCATCACCTGGTCATGATGGCACCGCATGCTTCGCCGGGGCCTGCGACTTTCGGTACGTCCGCTCGCTTGTGCGACGTGCAGCCGACGGCACACGAACCGTAATGGCCGTGCCGAGAGCTGCATTGAGGGCGCGATGGGATCGCCCAGTAGCCTGACAGCGGTGGAGGCAGCGAGCAGTGCGGCGTAACCTGGCCCGCCTGTGCGGCGATTTCGCCACGGGCCGAGTAACGCGCTGACCTCACCGGCAGGAGCCTCATCCCGTCCACGCTGGCCCATGGAGCACCGTCCCGCACATCGAGGCCAGGCCCAGCTACGGCACGGTGTCCTCGCCGGATCCGGCGGCGAATGCTACCCCGTTGAGGGGGTGGTGGTGAGGCGTGACAAAACCTGGGCGGGAAGTACGCGGTACTTGCCAAGTATGTTGCGAACGAGTCGCTGGAGATCATCGGCGCGCTGGCCTGGTGCTTGGCCGAGCAGCTCTTCCCAAGCGGCGGCGATGTCGGCGGCGATGGCCTGCAGGTTTGCGGGCTCCGCGAGGTGCACGTGGTGCTCGGCGCCGTCCACGGCTTCCGGGTCCACAGCGCCGCGCGGGGTGACGATGATCGAGGCGCTGTCGCCTGGAGGTGCGGCGTGGCCGCGGTCGGCGGCGAGTTGTCGGAGCTGGGTGTTTGCCTGCCGTACGTCGCGCAGCGCGACAGCCTTGGTGGCGTCCTGGCCGCTCTTGGCTTCGATGGTCAGCCAGATGCGTTCGTCCCAGCACCACGCTGAGTCGCAGCGGCCCTGGCCAGGTGGCTTGTAGGCTTCGGCGCCGAGCAGGCCGCCGAGGCTGGACAGCGCTGGTTCAAACTTGACTGCCTCGGTCGCGGTCAAGCCCTCGTTGATCGAGGCCAGCAGCGCGTCGTGGCTGGCGCGCTTGACGCCCTTGGCCAGCCGCTCGGCGACCTTCCGCACGGCCGGGGTGTCGTCGGCGCTGACGTGGACAACCTGGTTGTCCGCGGGCTCGACCTCGCGCAGCCATGTGGTGCCGCGCGAGGCGGTAGCGGCCCGGGTAACGAGGGCCTCGGCGGCGGAACGCGCGGTCGGGTTGCCGGCGTCTGCGGCGGCGTGGAACCATGCCGCCGCGAGGTACAGCCAGAGAGCCCGGTAATGCCTTACCTCATCGTGGCCGCTGAGTGCGTTGGCGGCCTTCTCGGCATGCATCGCAGCGTCCGACCACGAGCTGCGCCACGCCAGCCGGCATGCCTCGATCTCGTGCGGCACGGAAGCGGCGAGATGTTCGGTACCGGCCAGCGGTGAGGTGGTTGCGGTGCGCCGTAGCCGCGCGATCTCGGGCTCGGCGTTGTCACGCCAGTCGTCACCTTGCGCTAAGAAGGTGCCCACATTAGCGAGGACCTCCGCCGCCGGAACGCGGGAGTTCTCCCGGCCGAAGGCGATCTCGGCTTGTAGATCGGCGCTGAGCGCGGTACGTACGCCGGTCTCCGACAGGTACCGGGTCAAGGTGTCGCCGAGGATCACCACAACGGCGTGGTCGGCCGGTCCCCGCGTGCAGCGGCCTGCACCCTGAACCACTCGGGTGCGGATGCGCTCCTCCAGGGCGATCCGCGCCCGAAGCTGATCAGCGAGGTACCGCTCCTGAAGGTGGGCGGCGTCTGGCTTGCCATCGAGGACCACCAGCCGGCAGGTCGCGTCGGGCAGGTCCATGCCGTCATAGCGGGCCAATGGGAGTAGCGCGTGGTCGGCCTTGCTGAACGGGTCGAGGCTTGTCGCCACGGCGTCCTTGTCCAGGACCGGCCACTTGGCCGGGTTGAGCGTGTTCGCGGTTTCGACGGCCTTGTCCACTGTGGGTGCCAGCACAAGCGCCTTGCCCGCTGCTTGGACGACGGCGCGGGCGAGATCAGCGCCGTTGTCGGTGCCGTCGGTGGTGAGGCCGGCGAGGACGAAGAAGCGGCGGCCGTTGCGGGGAGTGCCGGCTTCGGGTGGCAGGGCAAGCCGGGTGATCGGTGCCCGTCCGAACGCCCGCTCCAACTCACCACCCCGGCCGAGGGTGGCCGACAGATACACCCGTTGCCGGGCGGCGCTGAATGGATCGTTCTCGAATGTCGGCGGTACGAAGGGCCTAACCAGCACACCGCCCCACGACACGTACACCAGGCATGACGCGAGCCCCGCGCGGATCATGGTGAAGCGCCACGCCAGGTTGCCCGTAGCTGCGGACAGCGCCTTGTCCACCTCAGCGACCAGGCCGCGTCGCACCGGTACCACCAGCCGCACGTCGGGCCGGGTACGGGGATCGGGGTCATCCTCGGTCAGCCGCTGGTAGAACATGCCGTCGAGTGCCGGGCGCATGGCGTCGACTACGGCGACGTACATCTCCGGGTTCCGGAACCGGGAGATCTCCACGCTCCACGCCTCGGCCACGAACTGTTCCCCGGCATGGGCGTCGTCGAAGAACAGGCTGCCGGGCCGTCCGAGTTTCGGCGCTGCGTTGAATACGGTGCTGTACGTGGTGATGGCGACGGCCTCAGCCCCGTCGTAGCGGGTCACTTCGGCCAGCGGCCACGAATTGTGGCCGCCGACAAGCGTGACCGCCGGGATACCCTCCCGCTGTGCGACCCGGGCCGCCTGGTGAGCCAGTTGCACTGTCGGGCACGCGTAGGCGACCTGCTCGACCAGCTTGCGTCGCCGCCAGTCGGCGATGAGCAGACCCGGTACGGTCTTGCCCGTTCCGGTAGGTAACTCGATGGCCAGGTCCGGCGTGTCCACGTGCGCGTCGGCGTACTCGCTCAACACGCCGGTCTGGTGACCCCACAGGTTCGGAACCGCATCGCCCATTCGCGGAAGATCCGCGAACAGCGCCAGCGGCGAATCCGGTACTTCACCGGCGTCATGCGTCCTCTTAAACGCCACGAGACCCCCAACATGATCACAACGCGGCATCACGCGATCCCGAAAGGTGAGGCCCTGACCGTATAGGGATCTTCAGGCGTGTTCAACCACTAAACGAACCGGTCCTCGGTATCACCGAGGACCTGTCTCAACATGAGGTCTGGTGGAGCGAGTAGACCGCCTCGACCATCAGTCGTCGATCGACCACGCTACGCTTTAGTTCTGTGAACGTGCCAGGCGGGGCCGATTCAGATGGGCATGGGCGCCGCTAGGGTTACCCGCGACCAACCGCAGTTCAAGCCCTCGGATTACTGACCTGTCAGGGGCTGGAGGTACGCAGCGACATATCGCAGCAAAGCGTTGGCATCTGCCAGTTCGTCAGAGATGACGATCTCGCCGAAGGTCGGGCCATGCTCCGCGTATGCCCGAGGCATGTAGTGCGAGTTCGCTGCCCTGGGTAGCTTCACGAGATCGCGCCCAGGCGGCAACTCGTAACCCTCTATTTCAAACTGAGCGATCCTAAGCTGCGGAAGGTCGTTCACCCACAGGCTGTACAGGTTGGCGATCGTGGCTTCGCCATGGATGGTGCCCGAGCGAACCTTGACCTCGCCCACCAATATCAACTCGGGAAGATCAGCCGCGTAGTGGAATCCCTGACCCACGAAACGTAGGAACGAAACGCTCATGCCGTTGAAGTTCACCCTGAACTCTCCGGGGATTTGCTCGGGCTCGGCGGTTGGGAAGACCTCTGTCAGCAGCTCAACGAATCTTGCCCACAGCGCGTGAACCTGAACCGCCGCCTGCCGGAAGCGTTCGGCGTTGGCCGCCTGGAGTGACTGGCCGAGCGCGGACAGAGCTTCCCGTTCATCCACCACCGCGCGCACGCCCAGCAGCATGCTCTGCTCTGGACTCAACCTGCCGCTCGCTACCAACTGCTCGCGAACCTGCCGGGCGTCACTTGGTCGAGCGGCTGGTTCTTTGTTCAGCAGCTGCGCCACAACCGATCGAAGAGTTGGGTCTGTTCCTTCAGGCAGCTCCGGTTGCTCGGTGAGTTGCCGGATCCGGATGTCACCGTCGGCGTATGGAAACGCCTGTACACCGGTGATCAGCTCGTAGGCAATGCAGCCCAATGAGTACAGATCAGCCCGCACTGTCTCGTCTTGATCCCGGAAGACCTCTGGCGCGCGGTACTCGGCCGTTCCGGTCGCCCTCCAAGTGTGATCTGCCCGGGCGCGGGAGGTGATACGCGAGATCCCGAAGTCCGTCAGGCACCACTGGCCGTTCAACTCCAAGACGTTGGTGGGCTTGATGTCACGGTGGACCACCGAGGCCAGTGCCAGGCTCTCCATGCCCGTGGCGATCTGGATCAGGATGTTCTTGACCTCGGCCTCCGGAACGGGACCTTCGGCGATGAGGTCGGCGAGGGTGCGGTCAGCCCGGGCCATCACTAGAACGAGATGATCAGATTCAAGCGCGATGTCCACTGCATGTACCAGGTGATCGTTGGGCTTCGCCTTGAGCTCGCCCAGGATCTCAACTTCGCGCATGGCAAGTTGAAGGTCGTCTTCTCGATCGCGGAACTGGATGACCTTGGCGGCCAGCTTCCTGCCGGCGTCGTCCGTGGCCGCGTAGACGTTACTGAAGGCTCCTGACCCCAGACGATCATCGGTGTTGTAGGTGAAGGCCAAGCCTCTCCTCTGCCCGAGGACGGGGATGATCGTTGAGTCGGCCACCGCCCCGATTGTGGCAGGACAGATGATTGATGCCTTGAAGATCGGGCTGCGTGTCGCCGCCGGGTTGATGAGATGGGATGCCCAGGACCGGCGTTGCTTCCCAATGTCGAGCTGCTGGAGCCCTTCGTGGACGCTGATCTGGACACCCTCGTTACGGCAATTACGTGGAGATCGACGATCTGCTCGAACCACCCCGCGGCCCGCGCGGCTGACGCAATGACCGACTTTGAAACACGCCTTAGTCGTGGTCGGCCAGCGTCTGGAACCCGATCGCGCGGTCTTGGCGTGCCGGGTTCTGGAGGCCGATGACGGCACCGAGGGCTGGTGCCGACGCTGCGGGTGTGCAGGAAGACCCCGGGGCACCGTCACGCGGAGAGCTGGCGGGCGCACGAGCCGCTGGGCTTGGCGACCCGACCTGCCCCGCACAGGCTGACGCACCCGGACCAAAGGCCCGACGAGCCCGTCGATCGAGGCACCGCCCTATCCCCGGACGGCCGAGGCGGCGCGGTGGCGTAGCGACCCTCCAGGGCAACGGGGGGGTGGGGTGCCGCGCTGCGCCGGATACGCCGCTCCGACAACGCACATGGCCAGCGGACTCCAGAAGACTCAGCTGTCAGGCTGGGCCGCCCAATGATCGGCGATGTCGGTCGGTGCTAGGCGCTACCGAAAGCTACAGATCACCCATCGATCACCCACGCGTCCACAATAGAACGTGGAAGGGCTCCGATCCGGCGAAAAACGCCAGGTCAGAGCCTTGATCATTTGTGCGCCGCCAGGGACTCGAACCCCGAACCCGCGGATTAAGAGTCCGCTGCTCTGCCAGTTGAGCTAGCGGCGCTCGCTGACAACGGCATGAACATTAGCACGGCCCTCAGCACCCGTTCCAACCGGTTCGACCAGCCACGCCGGGCCGAGTGGCGGAAGCGACACACGTCATGATCTGGCAGGGTGCTGGACTGGCCACCGGTGGCTGCGCGGGTAGTGCACCATAAACCCTGGCGCGCGAGCGCGCACGCCGGCGGGCGCCCTTGGCGTGCCGGGGCGCCTGGAGCCACACGATGACACCAAGCCTTTAACCGAACGGGGTCGACATGAGCAGGGGCACGCGGGGGTTGGTGAAGGCTGCCGTGCTGGCGGTGCTGGCTCCGCTGGCTCTCGCCGCCTGTGGGGGTGGCGGTGAGACGCCCCGGTTCGTGGATGGGACCACGGCGGGGCCGGCGGCCAGCGCTGGTGCCACCCCGAGCGCGGGGGCGCAGGAGCCGGTGTCGGGGGCGTTCTCGTTTTCGATCACGCCAGCGGCCAACGCGAAGAACCTGCCCGTCAGCTCCGAGATCGGCGTCAAGCTGGAGGGCGGCGAGGTGACCGCCGTCACGGTGACCGAGGCGGGTGGCGCCAAGGTCTCCGGGACCATGCGGGACGACGGCAGCGCGTGGGTGCCCAGCAGCCCGCTCAAGTACGGCAAGACGTACACGGCGACGGTCACCGCGAGCAAGGACGGCGGCACGGCCTCACAGACCACAACGTTCACCACGATGGGCGAGCCGGGCAAGCGGGTCGGCACCGGCCTGTACCTGTTCGACGACCGCACCTACGGCGTGGCCATGCCCGTGGTCGTCGAGTTCCACCCGGGCGTCGCCAAGAAGGACCGGGCGGGCGTGCAGAAGCGCATGTTCGTGAGCACCGACCCGCCGCAGCCGGGCGCGTGGCACTGGGTGTCCAACGGCACGCAGGCGTACTACCGGGCGCCCGAGTACTGGCAGCCGGGCACGAAGATCACCGCCCGGATCGCGCTGGGCGGTCACCCGATGGGCAAGGGGCGGTACGGCGACACGGACCGGAAAGCGACCGCGAAGATCGGCGCACGGTTCGAGATGAAGGTCGACAACAAGTCCAAGAAGATGACGGTCCTGAAGGACGGCAAGGTCGTGAAGACCCTGCCGGTGAGCCTCGGCAAGAAGGCGACCCCCTCGGTCAGCGGGACCATGGTGGTGATGGAGAAGAAGGAGCAGACCGTCTTCGACACCACCGACGACCCCAACCCCACCGACCGGTACCGGGTGGACATCGCGTTCGCGCAGCGGTTGACGTGGAGCGGGCAGTACATCCACGCTGCCCCGTGGTCCGTGAGCCAGCAGGGTCGCACCAACGTGTCGCACGGCTGTGTGAACGTCTCCACCGACAACGCGCGGTGGCTCTTCGGCCAGAGCAAGATCGGCGACCCGGTCACGGTGACGGGCACGGAGGAGAAGCTCGGCGCCGGCGATGGCTGGACCGCGTGGAACATGAGCTGGAGCGAGTTCATCAAGGGCAGCGCTCTACCCGTAACGCAGTAAATGCCAATAAATCGGCTCAAAACCGAGTGTTCAACGCCACGGCATGAAACCGGGATTTGGCGGAGCCCGTCATTAGAGGAGGATTGACCCCTGCGCCTGGGTAATGAGCACAGGGGTATCGAGGACTTGCGAGGGGACCATGGCAGCGATGCGAACGCACCGACGCACGCCGAGCCGGCAGGCCGCGTGGCGCGCCCTGTGCGCGGCCGCGCTGGCCGGCACCCTCGCCCTCCTCACCGCCTGCAGTGACGACTCGCCCTCCGCCCAGTGGAACGACGGCAAGAACGGCAGCGGCCAGGAACAGCAGCAGGACAGCGGCCCCAAGCAGGGCGGCACCGTCACCAGCCCGGCCGCCGACGCCACGGACGTGCCGGCGTCGACCGAGATCGCTTTCCAGCTGGAAAACGCGAGCAACCCCTCCATCGAGCTCAAGAGTGAGAGCGGCGAGACGGTCGAGGGCGCGCTGCAGGAGGACGGCAAGTCGTGGCTGCCGGGAGGGGCACTCGACTACGGCACCAAGTACACGGTGACGGTCAACGCGACCGGCGCGGACGGTAAGCCGACCTCAAACTCAAGCTCGTTCACGACGATGGCGAAGCCCACAAAGGTCGTGCGGGTCTCCAGCTTCCTCGGCGAAAACCAGGTGGTCGGCGTGGGCATGCCGCTGATCGTGCGCTTCGGCCGCGCGGTGCCCGAAGACTTCCGCGACGACGTGCAGCGCCGCCTCTTCGTGCAGGCCACGCCGCAGCAGGAGGGCATCTGGCACTGGACCAGCCCGACCGAGGTGCACTACCGCCCGAAGACGTTCTGGCAGGCCGGCACCAAAATCTCGTACCGAATGCAGACCGGCGGCCTGCCGATGGGCGACGGCTACTTCGGGCGCGCCGACGTGAGCGTCGACGTCAAGATCGGGCCGTCCTTCATCATGACCGTCGACAACAAGACCAAGAAGATGACCGTCACCAAGGACGGCAAGGTCATCAAGACCATCCCGGTGAGCCTCGGCAAGAAGAGCACGCCATCTGCCAGCGGCACGATGGTGGTCATCGAAAAGCAGCGCAAGACCGTCTTCGACACGATGGACGACCCCAACCCCGCCAACCGCTACCGCACGCCGATCGACTACGCGCAGCGCCTCACCTGGAGCGGCCAGTTCATCCACGCGGCGCCCTGGTCAGAGGGCGTGCAGGGCCGGACCAACGTCTCGCACGGCTGCGTCAACGTATCGATGGCGATGGGCGCCTGGCTCTTCGGCCAGACCCGCATCGGCGACCCGATCACCGTCAAGGGCACCGAGGAAAAGCTCGAAAACGGCAACGGCTGGACCGACTGGAACATGAGCTGGGACCAATACATGAAGGGCAGCGCCATCCCCTACAACGGGTAGTTGCGGCCGTTCTTACCGAAAGATTTCTGCCCCGTCCGCATCACCTGCGGACCGCATGCTCCCGCGGGCACCGCTCCGGTCGGCGGCGAGCTTGGCGCTCGCCGAAACCCCGACCTCCGCTGCCGGGTCCGCGGGACAAGCCCCGCCCCTCGCGGATCGTGGACTCAACAGCCCCTCCGAGGGCCACGAACGTCCACGATCACAAATGGCCAGGACGTGGTGGGACGCGGGAGCATCCAGGACTGGGCGCATTGCCGCGCCCAGCTTGAGAGCATCCGCGACCCAGACCCCAAGCTGCATTGTTCCGTCCCCCAACCGGACTGTTGATCATCGCGGACAAAGGGCTACGTCTCGGCAGAGCTGGAACGTTCGCTCGCTGATCGTGGCCTGCTGCTGCGACCGTTTGACCGCACCCCACGCCCGGGCGAGCAGCTGCTCAAACCGATCCGGCAGCCCATCGAGTCAGTCGACGACACGCTCAAAGGCCAACTCGACCTGCAACTGCACGGCGGCCGCGGCGTCGGCGCCCGCATCGCCTAACGCCTACTCGCGTCAACCACGCCCATCTGGCACAACCGAGCCACCCGCCAGCCCTTGACCAGGTCCCTGATCGCTTACCACCACCGGCACACCGGCAGTTCCTCCAGCACCGGCCGCCCCTTGTCCAGCCCCGACGGCACCGATCACACCGCGAACGTCGCCGGCGCCGGCCCATCGACCCCAGGTCCATAGTCGTGCTCTCACCAATGACCTGACGGTGATCGCGAACGGCGAGACGCGCCGCAGGCTCTCTCAACGGCGACTTGGACGATTCGACGCGCTGTGACCCAGCCGACCTCTACGTGCCGAACCGACTGGCGCGCTCCAGGTGCACTTCAGGCGAAGAAGGACTGCAGCCGGCGCTGGGGCCCTGGGACGAGCCCCAAGTGCCCCTTACAAGCAGTCAGCCCTGGTCCGTAGACCAGGGCTGACCTGCGTATTAGGCGATCCAATACGTGGGGTGACTGAGGGGATTTGAACCCCCGACACCCGGGACCACAACCCGGTGCTCTGCCAACTGAGCTACAGCCACCACGGCAGCCGCGCCGGACGTCCGGTGCGGTGCGACGACCAATGATAGCCACACCCTGGCCCGATTCGTCGACAGGGTATGGCGGGACGGTCTCAGAGGGTCGCGGCGATGGCCTTGGCGGCCTCCACGTCGGGGCCGGGCAGGGGCACGAAGATCGTGCGGCGGTAGTACTCCAGCTCGCGGATGCTCTCCCGGATGTCGGCTAGCGCGCGGTGGGCCAGGCCTTTCGCGGGCTGGCCGAAGTACACGCGGGGGTACCAGCGGCGGCACAGCTCCTTGATGGACGAGACGTCGATCATGCGGTAGTGCAGGTGGGCGTCGAGGCGGGGCATGTCGCGGGCCACGAAACCGCGGTCGGTGGCGATCGAGTTGCCGCAGAGGGGGGCGCTGCGGGGGTCCGGCACCCACTGGGTGATGTACTCCATGATCATGTCTTCGGCCTCGGGGACGGTGACCGTCGAGCGACGGACCTCCTCCGTAAGGCCTGACTTCTCATGCATGTCGTGGACAACTTCGGGCATTCCGGCTAACGCCGCCTCGTCGGCATGGATAACCACGTCGACCCCCTCGCCGAGCACGCGCAGGTCAGGGTCGGTGACCAGGGCGGCCACCTCGATCAGCGCGTCCTTGCCGAGGTCGAGCCCGGTCATTTCACAGTCGATCCAGACCAGAAGATCAGCCACGCGCTCAGCCTACGCGCCGACGGCCGTCCATCACCCTGGCCGAAGCGCCGTTACGCTGCTGAACATGCCGAAAGCCATCCGGATCGCCACGGTCACGGCAATCGCTGCCGCGGTCGCCGCCTTCCTGGAGTGGTACGGCAACCGTCACGACTTCTTCGACCTGCGCATCTATGTGAGCGCGATGCGCTGGTGGGCGGACGGCCACCCGCTCTACGACTACGCCCAGCCCGACCGGGTGCAGGGGGAGCTCTACTTCACGTACCCGCCGTTCACCGCCGCGCTGCTCCGCCCGCTCGCCGAGATCCCGGTGGGCGCCACGATCGTGATGTTCCTGATCGGCACCGCCGCCGCCATCGCCGTCACCACCTGGTGGCTCGTACACCCCGTGGCGCTGCGCCACCGCCAGCCGCCGTGGTTCGTGGCGGGCATCGCGATCCCGCTGGTGTTCGTGATCGAGCCGACCCGCGAGACGTTCACCTTCGGCCAGATCAACATGCTCCTCGTGGTGCTGGTCCTCGGCGACCTGCTCCTCCTCGTTCCCAGAAACTCGCGCTGGGCCGGCGTAGGCGTGGGGCTGGCGACGGCGCTCAAGCTGTACCCCGGAATCTTCATCGTCTATCTCCTTGCCGCGCGGAGGTGGCGCGCCGCGATCACCGCGATCACGACGGCGGCCGGCGCCACGCTGCTGGCGGCGGTGATGGCGCCGCGCGACTCGTGGCAGTTCTGGACGAATGATCTGTGGTCGACCGACCGGGTGGGGCGCACCGACTACACCGCCAACCAGTCACTGCTCGGGCTGATCGGCCGCGCCGCGCTGCCCGACGAGCCGAGCCGGCTGGTGTGGCTGGGCCTTGTCGCGCTTGTCGCGGGCTTCGGCATCCGCCGCGCCGCCCAAGCCGCCCGCGCCGGCGACGAGGTGGCCGGGCTCGCGCTCGCCGGCCTGGTCGGGGCGCTGATCAGCCCGATCGCGTGGACGCACCACGTGTACTGGTTCGTGCCGGCCTTCGTCGTCCTGGTGGACGCCGGCCTGCGCGAACGCGACCTCCGGCCGCGGCTCGCGCTGCTGGGGGTGGCCGCCGCGGGCTTCCTGGTGCTGCTGCACGGCGTGGTCTCGTTCGACGACTGGGGCATCGCGCCGCTGCCGACCGACACGGTGGGCGAGTTCCTCCGCCGCAACGCGTATGTGCTGCTCGCGCTCGTGTTGATCGCCGTCCTGCCGGCGCGCAGCGGGGTGCTCGATTATCGCAGACGAGGTGCGAAATGGACAGATCTACCTAGCCACGCCCGAGTGGGCTAATCTGTCCTTAACAGACAAGCTCCCCAAAAATCACCAGCACACCGTTTCCCCCGGTGAGAGTGGCCCTCCGCAAACGGCATGTGGAGGGCCACTCGCCATTGGTACCCCATTCAGATTCGAGCTACCGCGACGTCCGCGGTGGTCCGGACCGCTGCTCCCGCGGCCTCACCCTCCGCGGGTGACCACCGATACCAGCTTCGGTGGGTGGCGAGACCGGCGGGACCTGGGGCGCCTGTGCCTCGGTCGGCAGGCCGGCGGCGGTCTTGCGGCGGCGGGTCGAGCGGCTCCCGGTCCCTAGCGCGCCGAGAGCGCTGGCCAGGTCGGCCGAGCCGGGCAGGTCCGGGCCGGGCGCCTCCGGCTCCGCCTCAGGCGGCTCGCCCGGCTCGTCGGCGTCGTCCGCCTGGATGGCCTCCGGCTCGCCGGAGCGGGAGCCGCCACGCGCCGGCCCGTCCATCTCAAGCCCCGCCGCGACTTGCCCGAGGTCGGGGGCGGCCAGTGGAGTTGGCGTCACGCCCACGCTCGGGTGGGGCGGCCAGGCGAGGATCGGCTGTACCGGCATCGGCGTCGGCGCGGCCCACCCCGACCGCGCGTGGCCACCCGGCTGTGCGGGCACCGGCGCGGGCGGGGTCAGCACGTCGGCGAGGGTCGCCGGGCGGGCGGCGGGCACCTGCCGGCGGGTCGGCCAGGCGAGCGTCGCCATGCCGAGCACGATCAGCGCCCCGCCGGCCAGCAGCAGGCCCCACGTCGCCGTGGACAGCCAGCCGGGGCGTACCTCCACGCGCAGGTCGACCGTCATCCCCGCCCGCGCGTCCGGGTGCATGACGACGAGGGCGAGGCGCTGGCCGCGTACCTCGGACGAGGCCCAGCCCACCCCGCCCGCGCCGGACACCTGCCACGCGGGCTGTGCGGCCGGTACCGCCGTGCCCGCCACGGGCGTGATGCCGACCGGGAGCGGGCCCGCGGTCAGGCTGACGCGGTCCACCTGGGCGTACGCGGCGCCGGCCAGATAGCGGGCCACTTCCTCGGCCGGGGCGATCGCCACAAGCGCGGGTCCCGCCTCCGTGCGTGCGGTGACGCGCAGGCGGGTGTCTCCCGCGCGGGCGAACGGGGCATCGCGGCGCAGAAGGGCGTCGAGGTCGGGCACGACGACGGCGTGGCCGGGCGTGGTGATGCGCTCGACGCGGCCACTGAAGGCACCCTCCGCGTCGCGGTGCTGCATGGCTGTCCACAGTGCACCGCCGACCAGCAGCACCGGCAGTCCGATGGTGAGCAGCAGCATGCCCGCCGCCGTACGCACGATCCGCATTCCCGTTTCCCCTCCAAGATGCCCCTTATGAGGAGAACGAGCATGTAGGCGTCACGACGCCCGGCGGCTCCGGACAAACGCGAGACCGCCCAGGACAAGGCCTCCCAGCGCGGCGACGAGGGCCACCACGGCGAGGATCAGCGCCGGGCCGTCGCCGTCCTCATCGGACGGGGCCGCCGCGGCGGGAGAGGCCGTCGGCTCCGCCTCGGACGACGACGCGGACACGAGGGTGAGTACCGGCGCCGGGTTTTCCGGCTCCTCCGCACCGGCCTGCGGCTCCTCGATCCACCGCGAGACCTCGTTGTCCGAGTACGTCTGGAGGGCCTTGAAGACCATCGTGTCGGTGTCCGGCAGCGGCCCCATCGACACCGGGAACTCGATGAACTCGCCCGGCTTCACGCCACCACCGGCCGCGGCGGTCCAGGTGATCTTCGAGACGACGTCGCTGATCTGGCTGCCGTGCACGTCGACCGGCGGGTCGACCTTGCGCCGCTCCATCGTCGCCGTCCACCCGGCCACCGGCATGATCGAGACGGAGCCGACCGGCGCGTTCTCCGGGAGTACCACCTCGAGCTTGACCGTCGACGCGGTGTCGCTCTCGTTGGGCACCCGGAAGGCCAGCCGCGCGAACCCGCCCTTTTCCGCCTCCTGCGGGTTGACGGTGACATGCGCGGACGCCGGTGCCGCCACCGCCAGCAGGAATGCGACGGCGGCGCCGAGCACGAGAGCAGCGCGTTTCATGGAGGACCTCTCTAGCTCACGGGCACGGTGGCGGTCACCGTGGCCTGATCGATGTCGGAGATGCGAGCGGTGAACTTGAGCTGCCACTCACCGTCGAGCGGCAGCGTGATCTCGCCCGTGGCGTGGTTGTCGGTGAGCGGGAGCAGCGGGATGTCGACCGGCGCCACGTCCTTCGCGGGCAGCGCGGCCGTGCCCTTCCACTCGACCACCCGCAGCGGCTTGTTGGCCTTGTCGTAGGCGTAGAGGTGCACCGAGTTGTTGCCCTTGGCCGCCGGGTCGACGTCGACCTGGAGCTTGAAGATGCTGCTCTCGAGCGTCGCCGAGTAGAAGCCGGGCCCGCCGAGCTCCTCGTTCGCCGAGGCGGTGCGCGCCGGGGTGGTCTGCACAAGCACCGCGGAAAGTCCCAGCACGACCGCGGTGATGCCGAGCTCCACACCCACCGCGCGGCGCAGCCGCCGCGGTCCGCCGCCGGCCAGCCGGTCGCGGACCAGCTTGCGGGAGTACGCGGCGACGGATATCACCGCGCTGAACAGCACCACCTTGGCGATGATCAATTGGCCGTACGTGGTCGACACCAGCGCGTCGGGCGTGCCCACCTCGATCAGCGCCTGCACGGTACCGGCCAGGACCAGCGCGCACACGGCGAGCGCAGCCCAGCGCGACCAGATCGGCAGGATCGCGCCGAGCTCGCGCTCGTTGGCCAGCCGCAGCAGGAACGCGATCAGCATCAGCAGCCCACCCAGCCACACCGCCATGCTGGTCAGGTGGACCACGTCGACCACGACCGAGACCGCCGCGACCGGCGAGGCGGCCGGGTGGCCGGCGATCGGCCACGTGAAGATCGCCGCGCCGCCGAGCACCGCGAGCAGGATCTGGTCTACCCGCCCGGTCTCGCCGCGCAGCAGCGGCCGCAGCAGCAGCGCGATCGCCACGAGCAGGCCGAGCCGGATCAGGTGCGCGGTGCCGTACGTGCTGGACAGCACGTCTCGCAGCCCACTCCCGTCGACGTCGAAGAGGCCGCCGCCGGTCGTGTACGGCACCTGGAGCCAGATCCCGGCCACTGTGGCGAGTGTCACCAGCCCCAAGCCCGTCCAGATCACGCCGGCCGGACCGCCGCGCGAGAGGCGTGACGGCCACAGCAGGCTGATCACCAGCACCGGGCCGACGAGCAGGACGAGCCCGGCGTACCCGATGTAGCGGACCACCTTCGTGCCGGTCGCCACGACCGTGTTGTCGCCCTGCTCCTCGCCCGCGTCGCTGGGCGGCGTGCTGGAGGGAGCGCCCACCGAGTACGTGAACCCGCCCGACACCGGGTGGCTGTCCGCCGAGATGACCCGGAAGCTGACGAGGTACGTCCCCTGGGCACCGGTCTGCTCCACCGGAATCGTCACGACCGCGCCATCGAACTGGGCGTCACCCCGGTCGACCCGCTTCCCGTCGGGTCCGATCACCCGCACCCGGTCGGGCACCTTGCGCACCGACTCGCTGAACGTCAGCACGACCTCCGCCGGCGCGGCCTGCAGCACGGAGTTGCCGGCCGGGTTGCTGCTGGCGAGCACGGCGTGCGCGCTGGCGGGGGAGGCAGGGAGCGCGAGGGTGGCGAGCGCGCCGGCGACGAGCGCGAGGAGGAGCCGGGAAACAAGCGGGAGTCGCGAGGCTACGGACCTTGAGCCCGACGGCGGGCGAGCGCCGAGCGACGGAGCGGGGTGGGCACTGCGGGTCATGACGGCCATGATTTCTGAGCCGGACACGCAAAAGCGAGCCGGGGCGCATAGCCGGTCATGGGTATGTAGTCGGTGGAGCGGTCGAAAAAGTTCCCGGAGGGGCACACATCTTTCGTCCAGCTACCCCGCGTACCCTGAGGTGCCGTGATTCCCGCCCAGCGTGATGGCCACGCCGCCGACGAGTGGGTGGATGCTGCCCGCGACGGCGACCGGGCCGCGCAGGCGGAGTTCGTGCGGGTCACTCAGGTCGAGGTGTGGCGTTTCGTCGCCGCGCTGGTCGACCCGGGCAGCGCGGACGATCTGACGCAGGAGACCTACCTGCGGGCGTTCCGGGCACTCCCCTCCTTCGAGGGGCGTTCCACCGCCCGCACGTGGCTGCTCGGCATCGCTCGCCGGGCCTGCGCCGACCATGTGCGCACCGTGGTCCGCCGCCGCAGGCTCGACGAGCGGCTGGCCTCGCAGGCACACACCGACGGCCCGTACCCGGATCCCGCCGCCCAGCTCGGCGCGGCCGACCTGCTGCGACGGCTGCCTGACGACCGGCGTGGCGCGTTCGTGCTCACGCAGGTGCTCGGCTTGTCGTACGCGGAGGCGGCCGACGTGGAGGGCGTGCCGGTGGGCACGATCCGCTCCCGGGTGGCCCGTGCACGCGCCGAGCTCGTTGAAACGCTCGGCGACGCGCTCGCCAGCTAACGGAACCTCCGCACTCTGTAGGACGACTAAATGAATGTGACCGTCGCGAGTCCGCCCGTTTCGCCCACATCTGATAGCAGATGGCACACCGCCCGACCGTGGCTCGGCACGCTGGTTCGCCTTGGCCTCGCCGCCGTCTGGCTGGTCGCCGGGGGCACCAAGGTCGGCGACCTCGCCGGGTCGGGCCGAGCCGTCAACGCTTACGACGTGATGCCTTACGACCTCGCCAAGGTGATCGGCGCCGCGCTGCCGTTCGTCGAGCTCGCGCTCGGCGTACTCCTCCTCGTGGGCCTCGCCACCCGGCTCGCCGCCGGCGTCTCCGCGGCGCTGTTGGTGGTGTTCATCGCGGGTATCACCCAGGCCTGGGCGCGTGGCCTGCAGATCGACTGCGGCTGCTTCGGCAGCGGTGGCCAGCTCGCCGCCGGCCAGAGCCCTACGTACGGCCCCGAGATCCTGCGCGACCTGGGCTTCCTCGCGCTCGCCGGGTTCCTCCTGATCTGGCCCCTCACCCGTTTGTCCATCGATAGCTGGCTGGAGAAGAAATGAGTTCCAGGGTCGGGCAGAAGCAGGCCGCGCGTGTGGTGCGCGACCAGATCGCCCGCGAAAAGCGGCGTTCACGCACGTTGTGGACGTCGATTGCGGCGGTCGCCGTGCTGGTCATCGCCGGGTTGATCGGCTGGGGTGTGGTGGCGAGCCAGGATTCTGGCAGCTTCACGCCGCCGCCGGGCGCCGTGGAAAACGGCACCGGCATCAAGGTCGGCAGCGGGCCGGTCCAGATCGACATCTACGAAGACTTCATCTGCCCGGCGTGCGGGCAGTTCGAGCAGCAGACCGGCGGCACCATCGACCAGCTGGTCTCCGAGGGCAAGGTCACCGTCGTGTACCACCCGGTGGCGTTCCTCGACCGCGCTTCCAGCACCGACTACTCCACCCGCTCGTCGGCCGCTTCCGGCGCCGCGGCGGAGGGCGGTAAGTTCCGGGAGTACGCCAAGGCGCTCTTCGCGCAGCAGCCGGCCGAAGGGAGCGCCGGCCTCAGCGACGACAAGCTGATCGAGATCGGCCGCTCGGTGGGCCTCGGAGACGCCTTCGCCCAGGCGGTACGGGACGGGAAGTACAAGCCGTGGACGGCACACGTGACCGACGAAGCCAGCGGGGATGGCGTGACCGGCACGCCCACCGTGCGGGTGGCGGGCAAGGACGTCCAGCCCACCACGCAGGCGATCCTGGCGGCGGTCGGCTGAGACGGCTGTTCTGCGCGGCGGCCGCCGGTGCCCTGATGGTGCTGGCGGCCCCGGCCGCGGCCTGGGCGCACGGCGGCGACGCGCCGGACGCCACCAACTACCGCACGCTCGTGACCGAGGCGCCGTCGATGCCCGGCCTGAGCGTCCGCGCCGTGGAGGCGGGTGCGCGGCTGGAGCTGGACAACCGCACCGGCCGCACGATCGAGGTGCTCGGCTACGACGGCGAGCCGTACCTGGAGGTGCGCCCCGACGGGGTGTACGAGAACACCCGCTCCCCCGCCACGTACCTCAACGAGACGCTCGCGGGCGACACCGAGCCGCCGGCCACCGCCGACCCGACCCAGCCGCCGGAGTGGCGGCGCGCATCGGGCGAGCCGGTGGCCCGCTGGCACGACCACCGCATCCACTGGATGAGCGCCGAGCCGCCGCCAGCGGTCCGCGCCGATCCCTCCCGCGAGCAGCGGGTACGCGACTGGGTCGTGCCCCTCCGCGACGGCGTGTCCACGATGGAGGTCCGCGGCACGCTCGACTGGGTGCCGCCGCCGAGCCCCGGCCTGTGGTGGGCCTTCGTGATCATCGTCGGCATCGGCGTGGCCGTGCTGGGCCTGTGGTCGCGGGCCCTCCCGGTGCTCGCCGGCCTGGCCATCGCGCTCGGCCCGCTCGCCATCGGGTACGCGGTGGCGCGCGAGCTCGACGCCGGTACCACCGGGGTCGGTCCCGTGCTCGTGGGTTTGCTCGTCGGCCAGGTGTGGCCGGTGGCCACGGCGCTGGCCGCGGTCGCCGCCGGCATCCTCGCCCTGCGGCGGCGCCCGGCCGCCGACTTCGCGCTCGCGCTGGGCGGTACCTGCGTCGCGGTCTTCGCCGGCGCGGCGAACGCGGCGGTCTTCGCCCGGGGCGTGGTGCCCGTGCCGTGGCCGCCGGTGGTCGCCCGGCTCGTGATCCTCGCGGTGATCGCGGTCGGCGGCGGCGTCGCCGTGGCGGCCGCGCTGCGCATGCGGGAGGCGGCCCGCTCGGCCGCCCAGGACGACGCGGAAGAGCCGGCTACGTCGTAACGGCGAAGCCGTACGGCAGCTCCAGCCGGTGCCGCGCCAGCAGTTCGGTGTCGGCGAGCAGCGCGCGGGTCGGCGCGTCGGCAACGATCCGTCCCTCGTCGAGGATGACCGAGCGGTCGCAGAGCTCCATCGCGTACGGCAGGTCGTGGGTGACCATCAGCAGCGTCACGGGCAAGGACCGCAGGATCTCGGCCAGCTCGCGCCGGGCCGCCGGGTCCAGGTTGGACGATGGCTCGTCGAGCACGAGGATCTCCGGGCGCATCGAGAGCACGGTGGCCACCGCCACCCGCCGCCGCTGCCCGAACGACAGGTGGTGCGGCGCGCGGTCGCGGTGCTCGGACATGCCGACCGCGGCCAGCGCCTCGTCGACCCGGGCGGTGAGCTCGGCGCCGCGCAGGCCCAGGTTTGCCGGGCCGAACGCCACGTCCTCGCCGACCGTCGGCAGGAAGAGCTGGTCGTCGGGGTCCTGGAAGACGATGCCGACCCGGCGCCGGATCTCCGCCAACGTGGCGCGGTCGCGGTCGACGGTCATGCCGCCGACCGCGACCGACCCCCCACCCCCGGTGAGAATGCCGTTCAGGTGCAGGACGAGCGTTGTCTTGCCGGCACCGTTGGGCCCGAGGAGCGCCACCCGCTCACCCCTGGCCACGGAGATGTCCACCCCGCGCAGGGCCACATGCCCATCGGGGTACGCGTACTCGACTCCACGCACATCGAGCGAGAGTGGTTCAGTCATCCCAGAATCACCGCCGTACCCGCAATCGCCGCCGCCGCCACCGGAACGGTAGCCGCGGCGAGCCACTGGTTGCGCGTCGCGGCGCCGGCCGCGAGCCAGGCGGCTGGCATGCGCCCCTCGTACCCGCGGGCCACCATCGCGAGGTAGACCCGCTCACCCCGCTCGAACGCGCGCAGGAACAGCGCGCCCACCCCGACGGCGAAGCCGCGCACCTGCCACAGGAAGCGCGGGTCGTCACCCCGCGAGATGCGGGCGATCCGCATCCGCCGGGCCTCGCCGCCGAGCACGGACAGGTACCGGAGCATGAACGTGGCGATCTGCGTGATGATCTGCGGGCAGCGCAGCCGGTCCAGGCCGACGATCAGGTCACGTGTCGTCGTGGTCGCCGCCAGGGTCAGCGACAGCAGTACGCCGAGCGTGCCCTTGGCGAGGATGTTGAAGCCGCCGTACAGGCCGTCGCGGGACACCTCCAGGCCCAGGAACATCGTCTTCTCGCCCGCCGCGAGGAACGGCAGTGCGAGGGCGAGCAGCACGAACGGCACCTCGACCAGCGAGCGCTTGGCCAGCCAGCCGGCCGGCACCCGCCCGATCGCGGCGATGACGGCGACCAGCACCGCGTACCCCGCGAAGGCCCAGAGAGCCTCGCGCGGGGTGATCACCACGATCACGGTCGCCGACACCATCGCCGCGATCTTCACCTCGGGCGGGAGCCGGTGCAGTGGCGTGTCCCGCTCGAGGTAGAGGCCCTTCATTCGCGCGGCTTGGCGGGCTCCCGCTTCCGCGACAGCCAGAAGAGCCCACCTCCGACCGCGAAGGTCAGCAGCACGCCGGCCACACCCGCGAGCCCGGTGGAGACGTACGAGTTGCCGATGCCGCTGATGCCGTAGTCGGCGAACGGGCTGTCCGCCGTCTCGCTGTCCTTGGCATTCTGCGCCATGCACGAGCCGCCGGTGATCTCGTCGTTTTCGTCGAGCGTGCAGCCCTTTGTGGACGCGGAGTCGAGGCCGTCGGGCGAGCTCGAGGCGAAGTTGCTCACCACGCCGGCGAGCAGCAGTGCGACAAGCAGTCCACCGAGGATGAACCAGGTCGTCTTCTTCACGCCGCCACCCTTTCCGTGGTCACCGGGCGGGCCTGCTTGAGACCGCGCAGCGCGTACACGAGATCGGGCCTTGTCTTCGCCACGGTCACGACGGTGACGGCCGCGATAAGGCCCTCACCGATCCCGATGAGAAGGTGCGTGCCGGCCATGACCCGGCGATGGCGCCGATGCTGTAGTGCTCGAGATCGGTGGTGCCGCCGATCACGTACTGGAGCACGAAGCTCTGCGACGCCGCGACCACCGCGACAACCGACGCGACGAACGCGGTGATGCCGAGCCCGCTCGGCGTGCGCGGCAGGACCCGCAGGAGCAGAGCGATCAGCAGGTACGCCACGGCGGTCCCGACGAGCGCCATGTTGGTGATGTTGGCGCCGAGCGCGGTGACCCCGCCGTCGGCGAAGACGAGCGCCTGGACGACCAGCACGACCGATACGCACAGCGCGCCCACCCACGGCCCGACCAGCAGCGCGGCCATCGCGCCCCCGAGGAGGTGCCCGCTGACGCCCGGCAGCACCGGGAAGTTGAGCATCTGCACGGCGAAGATGAACGCCGCGACGAGCCCTGCCATCGGCGCGAGGCGGTCGTCGAGGTCACGCCGCCCGCGCGAGACGCAGTACGCGAGCGCCACGAGGGCGATCACACCGTAAATGGCCGAAACGGGGCCATTGAGCACCCCGTTCGAGATGTGGAGCGCGACAGCTTCCATGGTTCGCGAGCTTATTTCTGCATATGCTCTCTTGCCAAGAGATGGCAATAAGCCATCTTCCGGTAGGGTGCGGGACATGACCGAGACACCTCGCCTTGCCCCCGGTGACACGGCACCGGACTTTTCGCTTTCCACCGACACCGGCGAGACGCTCTCCCTCAAGGAGCTGCGCGGGCGAAAGGTCGTGCTTTACGCGTACCCGTCGGCGATGACGCCCGGCTGCACCAAGCAGGCGTGTGACTTCCGCGACTCGCTGGCCTCGCTGCAGGCCGCGGGCTACGAGGTGATGGGCATCTCGCCGGACAAGCCGGCCAAGCTGGCAAAGTTCCGCGAGCGTGACGCGCTGACGTTTCCGCTCGTGTCCGACGAGGACAAGTCGGTGCTGACGGCATACGGGGCGTACGGGGAGAAGCAGCTCTACGGCAAGACCGTGACCGGCGTGATCCGCTCCACGTTCGTGCTCGACGAGGAGGGCCGGGTCGTCAAGGCGCTCTACAACGTCAAGGCCACCGGCCACGTCGCCAAGCTCCGCAAGGACCTGGGGCTGGACTGAGTAGACTCCTTGCCGTTGCGGGAGTGGCGTAATTGGCAGCCGCGTCAGGTTTAGGTCCTGGTGTCCGAGAGGACGTAGGGGTTCGAGTCCCCTCTCCCGCACCGCTCGGTCTCACTTGCCTCCCGGCGCGCGGTGGGCGACCGAAACGCTCAGCTCGCTGAAGCCGTCGCCCGACCGCCACGCGATGGTGAAGGGGAGGCGCTCGCGCAGCCCGATCACAAAGACGGTCTCGCTGCCGTCGTTCGGCCCGGCGTACGCCACCTCGCGCAGCGCCGACGTGCCGCTCGGCACCTGCGCGACCTCCTGACCCACCCGCCACGGCTCGCGGCCGGGCTGGTGGCCGCCACCGGCGTTGGCGAAGTCCGGCGCGAAGATCACGATCTCCAGCACGGCGTCGCCGCGCAGCTCGATCGGGTCACCGGAGCCGGCGGCGCGGGCGCTCGCCACGTACTCGGCGTGGCCCCCGAACCGAGCCGTGCCGTTGACCCGGAACACCACCACGTCCGTGCATGCCTTCCGCTCCACCCGGACCAGGTACAGCGCGTCGACCGTGTGCGGCTCCTGCCTCGTCGGTCCGAAGCTGCCGGCGCGGGCGACCCCGTCGCACGGGTCGGGCCGTGCCGAGCCGGGTGGGTCCGCCGGCCGCTGAGTCTTCGGCGCCACCACCCTCGGCGTCTGGGTGGCGGGCGGCGTGGTGGCGGGTGGGGTGGTGGCGGGCGCACTGCCACCCACGCTTGTCGGCGTGTCGGTCCCGCAGGCCGGCAGGGCAGCGGCGAGCAGGATCGCGGCGGTGGCGGCGCGCAGCACGCGCGCGGCGGTGTGCGGCATGCAGATTGGACGAACCAACCCTCGAAACGGTTGACACGTTCGGCCGGCAGGATGGAGGCATGGCCATCCGGTTCGAGCTTGATCCCGCACTCACGCCCAGTCTGCGCGAGGAGATCGTGACGCTCTGGACGGAGGTGACAAACGCGGGCGGCGCGGTCGGCTTCGTCGAGCCGGTGACGCGCGACGAGGTGGTGCCGACCGCGAACGCCGCCTTCGCCACCGTCGAGGACGGGCCGGACCGCCTGCTCGCGGGGTACGAGGGCGACCGGCTCGTGGCGATGCTGATCTTTGTGGACAACCAGTTCGTGCTGAAGGACCACTGGTGCACGCTCAAGCGCGTGATGGTCCACCCCGCGTGCCAGGGGCAGGGCTACGGCGTGGCGCTCATGCGGGAGGCCGAGCGCCTGGCCCGCCACCTCGGGCGGGAGGCGCTGCACGTGACAGTGCGGGGCGGGCTGGGGCTGGAGCGGTTCTACGCCGGCCTCGGGTACAAGGAGGTGGGCCGCCTGCCCGGGGCGTTGCGCGTGGGCCCCGGGGACGACCGCGACGAGACGATGATGTGGCTTCCCTTGCGTTGAAGTCCTAAGCCGGCCGAACGGGCTGGCGCAGCAGCGTGCGGGGTGCCGGGTCGTCCGGCGGGCTCAGGTAGACCTCGTGGTGCGGGCCGTTGGGCACCAGCCCTTGCTCGGCCATGTAGTCGTGTATGACCTTCAGCGACCGCGGCTCCTCGCTGAACGGCCCCTCATGCAGCAACTCGACGCACTCCCCCTCAGCGACCGTGGCGAGGCGGATGCGGTAGGCCGCCGGACACGCCACGCGGCTGTGCTCGCGCGCGGCCTCCAGGGTGCCCGCCGACGGCGCGGCCGGAAGCGGGAGCATCAGGTGCCAGCGCCACTGCTCGCGCGGTACCTCGAGTGCCGGTCGCTCGTCCTCGACCCACCACTGGCCCTCCAGCGGCGCGTAGCCGGCACCGAGCGCCGTGGCCACGGTGTAGATGGCCTGGACGGCCGCGGCGTACTCACCGCCGCCGGGCTCGCCCTGGCCGGTCACGCTCAGGCAGGCGGTGGGGCCGTGGGTCGCGACAGTCGGGTTCATCAGCGCTCCTCCAAAGGAATCATCAGGTGGGTGACAAGCTGGTCGGGTTCGGTGGTGGCGGGGTCGGACACGTACACCTCGCGGATCGGCCCGCGCAGCGGGTGCCCCGCTCGGCGCACCACCCCAGGACCGCGTGGACGGTCAGCGGTATCTGGTCGTACGGGCCGACGTGAGTCGCGCAGGCGAACGCCCCGCCCGGCAGCACCTCCACGTCGAACCCCGGCTCCGGCGTGCGGTCGGGTGCGACGACGAGCGCCGCGCGTACCGGAAAGGTGTCCTCAAGGTCGATCGGAAAGAGCCCGACCAACTGCGGCGGTCCCGCGGGTGCCGCAACCCGCATCAGCCGCGCAATCGCCGCGGAGGTCGCGCGCCCCACATCGGCGGGCCCGGCCGCGCTCTCGCCGACAACGGCCACCGTGCGCTCCGGCTCGGTGACCACGCGCACCGGCACGGCCGGCAGGCCGCCCGCCAGGACCCGTTCCAGCGCGGCCAGCGTCCGACGCCGCCGCGCCAGCTCCGCCTCCTGCGCCGCGCGCACACCGGTCAGGGCGTCTGTGGCGCCCGCGAGCACCTCCCGGATCACCGGCAGCGGCACATCGAGCGAACGCAGCAACCCGATCGACAGCGCCTGCCTGGCCTGCGCCCGCCGGTAGTAGCGGTAGCCGGAGCCGGGATCCACCCACGCCGGCACGAGCAGCCCCAGCTCGTCGTAGTGCCGCAGCTGCTTCACGCTCAGCCGGCTCAGCCTGGCAAACTGCCCGATCGGCAGGAGATCCCCGTCCACGCCGCTCAGCATGGACTCTCCCACAGGGGCAGGGTCCAGCCCACGCGGGAAACAGCTCTCGGACCAGGCCCGTTACAGATTTGAGCTACCGCTCTGTCCGTCGTGGTCCGGACCACGACGGCGTCGCGGTAGCTCTAGCAGCCTTCGGCGGGGCCCAGCTGTTCGTCGGCGATGGCGGCCGCGGGGGCGAGCGACGGCGGAGCGGTGGTGGGTGTGGGGCTCGCCTTGGGCTTCGCGGACGGCGACTTCGAGGCCTTCGGCGACGCCGGCGCCTTCGGGGCGGCCGCGCCCGCGCCGTACAGGCGGACGCTGGTCTCCTGCAGCTGCTCGGGCGCCATCTTGATGCCGGTGGCGGTGGCGCGCTGGCCGTACACGTCGGTGATCCGGATCGTGTACGGGCCGGGGCCGAGGCCGCTCTCGTAGATCCAGTAGTTGTACTCGGCGCGTTCGGTGGCGCGCCAGGTGGAGCCGGAGCGGACCTCGACCGAGCGGAGTGGGTTGCCGTGGTTGACCACCAGCGCGGCGAACCAGTACCGGGACGCGCCCTCCTTGATCCGGAAGCTGAGCGGGCCGGGGAGGGTGGGGTTGGACGCGGCCTTGTACGAGATCGACACCACGCCGTCGACAGGGTTGGCGATCCTGGCGAACGCCTCCTTGCTCAGGTCGAGGTGGCCGGGTTGGCACTCGGGGCACTGATCCATGATCAGGACGCGGACCTTGCCCTTGGGGCCGGTCACGTCCAGGTAGCCGCCGCACGCCGCGCCGGCGGAGTACTCGGAAGGGCCCAGCGCGACATAGAGGCGGTCGTCGGGGGCACTCACGTACGAGCAGTTGCCACCCTCGCCCTTGGAGTCGTAGAAGGTCGCCTTGCCGCGGTGGACGGTGCTGCCGGTCGGCGGCGCGGCGCAGGCCGGCGTCGGGCCTGAGCGCAGGGTCAGCACCGTGGCGGTCACGGCCGCGAGCAGCGCCGCGGCACCCACGAGGACCCAGCGGCGACCTGAGAGCACCGCCAGATGCTGCCGGATGGCACGTGCCGGGGGCAACGCCTCTAAGCGAGACCTAAGCCAAGGCCATTGCGGGTGAATGAACTTATGCATAGAGTCGGCTTGTGAATGACCCCGACGGGGTGGTCGGGCTGTTCCAGGGCGTCCGCCTCACCCCGACGCAGCGCCGCATCGCGCACAGCCTGGTGCAGCACGCGCCGGCGGCTGCGTTCCTCTCCGCGGCCGAGGTGGCCGAGCTGGCCCGGGTGAGCCAGCCGTCGGTGACCCGGTTCGCGATGGCGCTCGGCTATGACGGCTTTCCCGCGCTCCGCCGGCGGCTGCGCGAGCTCACCGGCACCGGCGTGACCATGCCGCGCGAGGTGGGCAGCGAGGTCCAGCAGGCCGTGCGCGGCGAGATGCGCCACCTCGACCGGCTGGCCGACCAGCTCGCCGACGGCGCGGCCCTCACCACGGCCGGCGCGCTGCTCGCCGCCAGCCGCCCGCTGCCCGTGCTCGGCCTGCGCGCCGCCGCGCCGCTGGCCGCCTATTTCGCGTACTTCGCCGCGAAGGTCCTGCCCGACGTGCGGGTGCTCGACTCCGGCGGCAGCCTGCTGGCCGACCGGCTCGAGCAGGCGCACGCGGCCGGCGCGACGGCCCTGCTGGCGGTCGTGCTCCCCCGCTACCCGCGCGAGTCGCTCGACGCGCTGCGCGACGCCCGCGCGGCCGGCCTCTCCACCGTGGTCATCACCGACTCGCCGATGAGCCCCGCCGCCGAGCACGCCGACGTGACGCTCACCGCGGCCGTCGGCACCCAGCTCGTCTTCGACCTGCACACCGCGCCGATGGCGCTCGCCATGGTGGTGCTCCAGGCGATCTGCGACGCCGCGCCCGGTGACGTGCAGCGCCGGCTGGAGGAGTTCGAGCAGTCCGTCACCCGCCGCCAGGTCTTCACGAGCTGAGGGGAAGAGCATGCCGACCATCGACGGCCCAGGGCCGGCAACACCCGATCCGAGGAGCGCAGCGACGAGGACGGGCGGCGCCGGCGCCTTGGGCGCCGCGCGAGCGCCAACCATTACAGCCCCACGGGGCACCGAGCGCACCGCCCGCGGCTGGCCGCAGGAGGCCGCGATGCGGATGTTGATGAACAACCTGGACCCCGACGTGGCCGAGCGCCCCGAAGACCTTGTCGTGTACGGCGGCACCGGCAAGGCCGCGCGGGACTGGCCGTCGTACCACGCGCTCGTGCGCACGCTCGGCACGCTGGCCGACGACGAGACGATGCTCGTCCAGTCTGGGCGGCCGGTGGGCGTCTTCCGCACCCACGAGTGGGCGCCGCGCGTGCTGATCGCCAACTCCAACCTCGTGGGCGACTGGGCCACGTGGCCCGAGTTCCGCCGGCTGGAGCGGCTCGGCCTGACCATGTACGGGCAGATGACCGCGGGCTCCTGGATCTACATCGGGACGCAGGGCATCCTGCAGGGTACGTACGAGACGTTCGCCGCGGTGGCGGCCAAGCGCTTCGGCGGCACGCTCGCCGGCACGCTGACGGTCACCGGCGGCTGCGGCGGGATGGGCGGCGCGCAGCCGCTCGCCGTGACGATGAACGGCGGCGCCTGCCTGATCGTCGACGTCGACCCGGCGCGGCTGGCGCGGCGTGTGGAGACCCGCTACCTCGACACCGTCGCCTCCACTTTGGACGAAGCGGTCGCCGCGGTGACCGCCGCCAAGTGGGAGCGGAAGGCGCTCTCGGTCGGCGTCGTGGGAAACGCCGCCACCGTGCTGCCCGAGCTGCTGCGCCGCGGGGTCGAGGTCGACATCGTCACCGACCAGACAAGCGCCCACGACCCGCTGAGCTACCTGCCCGTCGACGTCGACCTGGCCGACGCGCCCGACTACGCCGCCAAGAAGCCGGAGGAGTTCACCGACCGCGCCCGCGCCTCGATGGCGACGCACGTGGAGGCGATGGTGGGCTTCCTCGACGCCGGCGCCGAGGTCTTCGACTACGGCAACTCGATCCGCGGCGAGGCGCAGCTCGGCGGTTACCCGCGCGCGTTCGCGTTCCCCGGCTTCGTGCCGGCGTACATCCGGCCGCTCTTCTGCGAGGGCAAAGGCCCGTTCCGGTGGGCGGCGCTCTCCGGCGACCCGGCCGACATCGCCGCCACCGACCGCGCGGTGCTCGACCTCTTTCCGGAGAACGAGGCCCTCGCCCGATGGATCAAGCTGGCCGGCGAGCGGGTTGCCTTCCAAGGGCTGCCGGCCCGCATCTGCTGGCTTGGCTACGGCGAGCGGGACCGCGCCGGTGTGCGGTTCAACGAGATGGTGGCCGACGGCACGCTCAAGGCGCCCATCGTGATCGGGCGCGACCACCTCGACTGCGGCTCGGTCGCCTCGCCGTACCGGGAGACCGAGGCCATGGCCGACGGCTCCGACGCGATCGCCGACTGGCCACTGCTCAACGCGCTCGTCAACACGGCGTCCGGCGCCTCGTGGGTCTCCATCCACCACGGCGGTGGCGTGGGCATCGGCCGGTCGATCCACGCCGGCCAGGTGTGTGTCGCCGACGGAAGCGCGCTCGCCGGCCAGAAGATCGAGCGTGTGCTCACCAACGACCCGGGGATGGGCGTGATACGGCACGTCGACGCGGGCTATGAACTCGCTGCGGACGTGGCGGCGGACAAGGGCGTGCGCGTCCCGATGGGTGAATCGTGAGCGAGCGCAGCGAGCGAACCATGGGACTCAGCGCGTCTGGAGCCTCGTGCCCGCCCGCAGCGAAGCGAGGACGGGCATGAGCGACTTCCGTCAGCTGTGGGACCAGCTCGCCCCGATCGGGCGCGACCCGGACAGCGGCGGCTACCTGCGGTACGCGTGGGAGCCGGCCGAGCTGGCCTGCCGCGACTGGTTCAGGGCTCAGGCGGACGCCCGGGACATGCCGGTCGAAGAGGACGGCAACGGCAACCTCGTCGCGTGGCGCGGCGGCGGCGACGGTCCCGCGGTCCTGACCGGCAGCCACTTCGACTCGGTGCCGCACGGCGGGGCGTACGACGGTCCACTGGGGATAGTCAGCGCCTTCCTCGCGCTCGACCGGCTGCCCGCCGAGCCCCGAGGGAGGATCGGCGTCGCCGCCTTCGCCGAGGAGGAAGGGGCCCGCTTCGGCGTGCCGTGCCTCGGCTCGCGGCTGCTCGCCGGGGTGCTCGACCCGGAGCGGGCCGCCGCGCTGACCGACCGCTCAGGCACGACGCTGGCCGAGGCGCTGGGGCGGACTCCGGTGGGGCGCACCGAACTGCTCGACCGGGTCAGCTGCTTCGTCGAGCTGCACGTCGAGCAGGGGCGCGCGCTCGACCAACCGGTCGGTGTCGGCAGTGCCATCTGGCCGCACGGCCGGTGGCGGCTGGACTTCGCCGGCGAGGGTAACCACGCCGGGACCACGCGCATGGCTGACCGGCGCGACCCGATGCTCACGTACGCGTACACGGTCCTGGCCGCGAACAAGGAGGCACGGCTGCGCGGCGCCCACGCGACGATGGGTCGCGTCGACGTGGAGCCCAACGCCACCAACGCGGTGCCCACGCTGGTGCGCGGGTGGCTCGACGCACGCGCGGCCGAAGCCGGTGCCCTGCAGGCCCTCGTGGAGGCGGTACACAAGCGGGCCGTCGAGCGGGCGGCGCGGGACGGCACGGCCGTGACCCTGACTGAGGAGTCAGTCACGCCCGAGGTGGCCTTCGACAGCGGACTCGTGGGCCGTCTCGCCGAGATCCTGGCGGCGAGTGTGCTCCCGACCGGCGCCGGGCACGACGCGGGCGTGCTGTCGGCGTACGTGCCGACCGCGATGCTCTTCGTCCGCAACCCGACCGGCGTCTCACACTCCCCCGCTGAGTACGCCACCGACGCCGACTGCGAGGCCGGCATCGACGCGCTGGCCCGGGTGCTGGGCGAGCTGGCATGACCGCCTACCACGCCGAGTGGGCCTGGCTGGACGGCGGGCCGGCACCCAGCGTGCTCATCGAGGTGGAGGGCGGCCGCTTCACCGGCCTCACGCCCGGCGTGGCGGCACCCCCCGGTGCGGCGAGGCTGGCCGGGCTCACGCTGCCCGGCCTCGCCAACGCGCACTCGCACGCCTTCCACCGCGCGCTGCGCGGGCACACGCAGGCCCGTGGCACGTTCTGGAGCTGGCGCGACACCATGTACGCGGTCGCCGGCCGGCTCACCCCGGACAGCTACCGCGCCCTCGCCCGCGCCGCTTACGCGGAGATGGCCCTCGCCGGCATCACCTGCGTCGGCGAGTTCCACTACCTGCACCACGACAGCGAGGGCGCCCGCTACGCCGACCCCAACGAGATGTCCGCCGCCCTTGTCGAGGCGGCCGCCGAGGCGGGCATCCGGATCACGCTGCTCGACACCTGCTACCTCACGTCCACTGTGGATGGCGAGCCGCTCGCCGGTGTGCAGCGGCGCTTCGGCGACGGCGACGCGGCACGCTGGGCCGAGCGGGTGTCCGCGTTCACGCCCGCCGAGCACGCCCGGGTCGGCGCGGCCGTCCACTCCGTACGCGCGGTGCCGGCCGAGCAGATCCCGACCGTGGTCGAGTGGGCGGCCGCGCGGGGAGCGCCGCTGCACGTACACCTCTCCGAGCAGCGGGCCGAAAACGCCGCCTGCCTCGCCCGTTACCGCCGCACCCCGACCGAGCTGCTCGCTGACGCGGGTGCGCTCGGGCCGCAGACGACGGCGGTGCACGCCACCCACCTCAGCGACTCCGACCGCACCGAGCTGGGCGACACCGACACGGCCGTGTGCCTCTGCCCCACCACTGAGCGTGACCTCGCCGACGGCATCGGCCCCGCCCGGGCTCTCGTCGATGGCGGCAGCCCGCTGTGCCTCGGCAGCGACAGCCACGCGGTGGTCGACATCTTCGAGGAGGCGCGGGCGGTCGAGATGGACGAGCGGCTGCGCACCGAGCGGCGCGGCCACTTCTCCGCCACCGAGCTCGTCGCCGCCGCCACCGAGGCCGGACACGCGGCCCTGGGCTGGAGCGACGCCGGCACGATCGCCGCCGGCCGGCGCGCCGACCTGGTGACCGTGCGGCTGGACACCGTCCGCACGGCGGGCACCGGCCCGCACGGCGCCCTTTACGCCGCCACCGCCGCCGACGTGGCACACGTCATCGTGGACGGTCGCCAAGTTGTCCATGATGGACGGCATCTGTGGCTGGACGTGGCCGCGGCTCTCGAGGACGCCATCGCATGAATCTTCTTATCGACAACATCGGCGAGCTGGTCACCAACGACCCGGCGCTCGGGCGCGGGCCGCTCGGCGTCGTCCAGCGCGCCGCCGTGCTGATCGAGGACGGCAGGATCGCCTGGTTGGGGCGCGCCGCGTACGCACAGCCGGCCGACCGCCGCCTCGACGCCGAGGGCGCCGCCGTGCTCCCCGGCTTTGTCGACAGCCACGCCCACCTGGTCTTCGCCGGCGACCGGGCGGCCGAGTTCGCGGCCCGCATGGCCGGCGAGGCGTACACCGGCGGCGGCATCCGCACGACCGTCGCGGCCACCAGGGCGGCCAGCGACGACGATCTCCGCGACACCGTCGAGCGCCTGCACCGCGAGGCGCTGCGGCAGGGCACCACCACGATCGAGATCAAGAGTGGGTACGGGCTGAGCGTCACCGACGAGGCACGCTCCCTGCGCATCGCCCGCGAGTTCACGGAGGAGACGACGTTCCTCGGCGCGCATGTCGTGCCGGCCGAGTACGCCAACCGCCCGGACGACTACGTCGGCCTGGTGTGCGGGCCGATGCTCCGCGCCGCCGCACCGCACGCGCGGTGGATCGACGTCTTCTGCGAGCGGGGTGCGTTCGACGCCGACCACTCCCGCGCGATCCTGACCGTCGGCCAGGCGGCCGGGCTCGGCGTGCGGGTACACGCCAACCAGCTCGGCACCGGCCCGGGCGTGCGGCTGGCGGTGGAGCTCGGCGCGGCCAGCGCGGATCACTGCACGCATCTCGACAAGTCCGATGTGGACGCGCTCGCCGGCTCGGCGACCGTCGCCACGCTCCTGCCAGGCGCGGAGTTCTCCACCCGCTCGGCGTACCCCGACGCGCGGCGCCTCCTTGACGCCCGCGTGACCGTCGCGCTCGCCACCGACTGCAACCCCGGCTCCTCGTACACCACATCGATGCCCTTCTGCATCGCCCTCGCGGTACGCGAGATGGGCATGACCCCGGCGGAGGCGGTCTGGGCCGCCACCGCGGGTGGCGCGCGAGCCTTGCGCCGCACGGACATCGGCGTCCTGCGGCCCGGCGCGCGGGCCGACCTTGTGGTGCTCGACGCACCGTCCCACCTGCACCTGGCCTACCGGCCGGGCGTGCCACTCGTCCGCCACACCGTGCACAATGGAGTGCCTTCGCGATGACCGTCACCGTCCAGCCCACCGGCGTCACCGCCACCGACGTCGCCGACGTCGCCCGCGCGCAGGCTCCCGTCCGCCTCGCGCCGTCCACCATCGAGGCGATGGAGCGCAGCCGCGCGATCGTCGACGGTATCGAGCGTGAGGGCCGGCCTGTCTACGGCGTCTCGACCGGCTTCGGCGCGCTCGCCAACACGTTCGTGGCGCCGGAGCGCCGGGCCGAGCTGCAGCACGCGCTGATCCGCTCGCACGCGGCCGGCGTCGGCGCGCCGATGCCGCGCGAGGTCGTGCGGGCGATGATGCTGCTGCGGGTGCGGTCGCTGGCGCTGGGCCGCTCCGGCGTGCGGCCGCTGATCGCGCAGGCGCTGGTCGACCTGCTCAACCACGACGTCACGCCGTGGGTGCCCGAGCACGGCTCGCTCGGCGCCTCCGGCGACCTGGCGCCGCTGGCCCACTGCGCGCTGGTTCTGCTCGGCGAGGGCTGGGTGCTGGACAAGTCGGGCGCCCGGGTCGACGGCGGCGAGGCGCTGCACCGCGCCGGCCTGCGGCCGGTGACTCTCTCCTCGAAGGAAGGGCTCGCGCTGGTCAACGGCACCGACGGCATGCTCGGCATGCTGCTGCTGGCGATCGAGGACGCGGGCCACCTCTTCACGATGGCCGACCTGACCGCCGCGCTCGCGATCGAGGTGATGCTGGGCACCGACCGCCCGTTCCTGCCCGAGCTGCACGCGATCCGCCCGCACCCCGGTCAGGCGGTGTCCGCGGCCAACATCTACCGGCTCCTCCAGGACTCGCGGATCATGGATTCGCACCGCAACGACATGGTGCACGCGGTGCAGGACGCGTACTCGATGCGCTGCGCCCCCCAGGTCGCCGGCGCGGCCCGCGACACGCTGGTGTTCGCGGCGCAGGTGGCCGAGCGCGAGCTGGCCAGCGTGGTGGACAACCCGGTGGTGCTCCCGGACGGGCGCGTCGAGTCGACCGGAAACTTCCACGGCGCACCGCTCGGCTTCGCCGCCGACTTCATGGCGATCGCCGCGGCCGAGGTGGGTGCGATCTCCGAGCGGCGGGTCGACCGGCTGCTCGACGTGTGCCGGTCCCGCGACCTGCCGGCGTTCCTGTCACCGGACCCGGGCGTCAACTCCGGCCTGATGATCGCTCAGTACACGGCCGCCGGCATCGTCGCGGAAAACCGGCGGCTCGCCTCGCCCGCCTCGGTCGACTCGGTGCCGACCTCGGGCATGCAGGAGGACCATGTATCGATGGGCTGGGCGGCCGCGGTCAAGCTGCGCCGGGTGCTCGACAACCTGACCAGCCTGCTCGCCGTCGAGCTGCTCTCCGCGGTGCGCGGCCTGCAGCTGCGCCAGCCGCTCCGCCCCTCACCGGCCGGCGAGATCGCGATCACGATGGTGCGCGACTTCGCCGGCGAGCCGGGACCGGACACGTTCCTCGCCCCGGTGCTGGAGCAGGCCCGCGCCACGGTGCGCGGCCGGGCCCTGCTCACCGCGGTCGAAGCGGCCATCGGCCCGCTCGCCTAGGCCCGGCCTGGTAGCCGTTTCAGAAGATCCAATTCGAAACAGATCCGGGCTACCGCTCTCTGTCCGTCGTGGTCCGGACGGTTGCGCGGGGCCCCCGGGGAAACGTGGAGCGCAGCGGAGCGTTTTCTTGGGGTGCGTTCCGCGGCCTCACCCTCCGCGGACGCCCACCTCACCCCAACCCCGCGTGCTGGCTCCGGCGGATCTGTAGAGACTTCGGGGAGAGGGTGGTCGCCCCTCGGTTGTAGACGGATTCGCCCGCCTCGACCCCATAAGGTATCTAGAGACTTTTCGCGGTCAGGGTGAGCGTTCTCAGAGTCCGACCCGAGTTAGCTGTGAGCTGCCGCTGTGCCCGCGGGTGCCGCCTCACCCTGCGCGGTCGCCCAGCTCAACCCAGGAGCCCACTCCGGCAGATCTTGGCAAGTTAGCGTCGAAATGGCGGTTTCAATCGGTGGTTGCGACACTCTTTGATGATCTTGGTGGGTGGTGTGGTGGCGGCGCGGTTGAGTTTTTGCTGAGCGTGAGCAGATTGCGTTGGGTCGGGCTGGTGGTGAGTCGATCGGGTCGATCGCGCGGCGGTTGGGGCGGCATCGTTCGACGGTGTCGCGGGAGGTTCGTGCGGATGAGCAGTACGGTCAGCGGTATCGAGCCAGCGTGGCTGATTACCGGTGTTATCTGCGGTCGCGGCGGCCGAAGCGGGCCAGGCTGGTCGGGTCGGGTCGGTTGCGGGAGGTGGTGCTGGGGTGGTTGCGGCGGCGTTGGTCACCGCAGCAGATCGCGGCCCGGTTACGGGTGGAGTTCCCGGACGAGCCGGAGATGTGGGTGTCGCACGAGACGATCTACCAGGCGATCTATCTGCAGGCGCGGGGGAACCTACGCGGGGAGTTGGCTCGGCAGGTGGCGTTACGGTCCGGGCGGGCCCGGCGTCGGGCTCGGCCGGTCGATGGTGGGCCGGTCCGCTCGCAGCGGCCCTGGCTGGGGTTGAATATCTCCGCCCGTCCGGCCGAGGCCGGTGATCGGGCGGTGCCCGGGCATTGGGAAGGTGATCTGCTCGAAGGCGGCCGCGGTGCCGGCGGTTCAGCGATCGCGACGCTGGTGGAGCGGCATACCCGGTTCGTGATCCTGGTCGGGTTACCCGACGGCAAGGTCTCCGAGCATGTCATCGCCCAGTTGGCCACCGCGATGAGCTGGCTACCCGAGCGGCTGCGGGCCTCACTGACCTGGGACCAAGGCACGGAGATGGCCCGCCACCTGCAATTCACGACGGCTACCGGCTGCCCGGTCTACTTCTGCGACCCCCGATCACCGTGGCAACGCGGCAGCAACGAGAACACCAACGGCCTACTACGCCAATACTTCCCCAAAGGCCGTACCGACTTCACCACCATCAGCCAAACCGACCTGGACACCGTCGCCGACGAACTCAACAGCCGCCCCCGCCAAACCTTGGCCTGGGCCACCCCCAGTGAGAAGATGGCCCAGCTCCTAGGCGTTGCAACCACCGGTTGACCCCGCCAATAACGCGCCAACTCACCAAGATCTCGAAGCTCACGCCGCCGGCACCTGATCGGCAGTCACCGACGGCGAGATCAGGCAGGTGGATCTTGCGCCTTCCTGGTCAAATGCCTGACCCCGTAAGCCGGCCACCGCGGAGGGTGAGGCCGCGGGAGCAACGGTCCGGACCACCGCGGACATCGCGGCAGCTCACATCTCCTTCGGATTGAACTTTCCAGAAGGGCTCACCCTGACCGCGAAGGTCTCTAGCTTTCAGCGGCTGGGGTGGCCTCTCTTGGATTTTCCCTGGCGCGGAGGCGTCGCCGCTGTGTCACGTGATTCGCTGCCGAGGTTTCTGCTCCTCGCGGCCGTGGGCTTCACCTTCGGCTTGGCGCTGCCGACACTCCTGCACCGGCTGACGCCGCTGCCCAAAGCCGTCGCGGTCATGGTCGCGTTCTGGGTGACCTAAGCGCTGAACTTCGCGCTCAACCGGCGCATCGCCTTCCGGGCGCACGGCCGCGCCGTCGGGCCGCAGCTGGCCCGCTTCCTGCCGCAGGGGCTCGGCGACTACGTGCTGACGCTTACCGCGGTGCTCGCGCTGCAGGCGATCGGCCTCAACCTCACCGTCGCCGGATCGTGGCCGGCGGCACCAACCTCGCCTTCAACCACCAGCGGTGGACCTTTCGCCGCCGGTGCCGCCGTCCTCGGTGGTTATCGGGGGGAGACGGGGAGCGTCTTCGCGACGACCTTTGCCAGTGCGCGGAACGCCTTACCCCGGTGGCTGATCGCGTCCTTTTCCTCGGCGGTCAGCTCGGCGTTGGTCCGGTCCTGCCCGTCGGCCAGGAAGATCGGGTCGTAGCCGAAGCCACCGTCGCCGCGCGGGGTGCGGATCAGCCGGCCGGCCTGGCGCCCCTCGACGAGGTGCTCCTTGCCGCCGGGCAGCACGAGCGCGGCCGCGCAGACGAACGCCGCGCCACGGTGCTCGTCGGGCACGTCGCCGATCTGGGCCAGCACGAGGTCGAGGTTGGCCTTGTCGTCACCGTGCCGGCCGGACCAGCGGGCGCTGAAGACACCAGGCATGCCGGAGAGCGCGTCGACCGCGAGGCCCGAGTCGTCGGCGACCGTGGGCAGGCCGGTGTACTTGACGCCTTCGCGCGCCTTGAGCAACGCGTTCTCACCGAAGGTGAGGCCGGTCTCGGGCGCCTCCGGGTATTCCGGGACGTCGGCCAGGCCGACCAGCTCGATCGCGTGTGGACCGAGCGCCTTGTCCAGGATCCGCTGCAGCTCCTGCAGCTTCTTCGCGTTGCGTGTGGCCAGCAGCAGCTTGGTCATGAGTGGGCGGCCTCCCGGTTGGACAGCGGCTCGGTCACGAAAGCGCGGCCTTCTGGAGGTCGGCGAGCTGGCCGCACCCGGCGACGCCGAGGTCGAGCAGTGCGTCCAGCTGGGCCCGGTCGAACACACCGGACTCGCCGGTCCCCTGCACCTCGACGAAGTCACCCGCGCCGGTGCAGACGATGTTCATGTCCACTTCGGCCGCGACGTCTTCCTCGTAGCAGAGGTCGAGGCGGGGCTGGCCGTCGATCACGCCGACGCTCACCGCGGCGACCGACCGGTGTACCGCGTCGGCCGGCTTGCCGGCGAGCAGCCCGCGCTTGGCCATCCAGCTCACCGCGTCGTGGAGCGCCACGTACGCCCCGGTGATCGCCGCCGTGCGCGTGCCGCCGTCGGCCTGGAGCACGTCGCAGTCGAGCACGATGGAGTTTTCCCCCAGGGCCTTGAGGTCGATGCAGGCGCGCAGGCTGCGACCGATCAGGCGAGAGATCTCATGGGTGCGCCCGCCGACCCGCCCCTTGATGCTCTCCCGGTCGGAGCGGGTGGTGGTCGCGCGGGGCAGCATCGAGTACTCCGAGGTGACCCAGCCGAGGCCGGAACCCTTGCGCCAGCGCGGCACCCCTTCGGTCACGCTCGCGGTGCAGAGCACCCGCGTCGCACCGAACTCCACCAGCACCGAGCCCTCGGGATGGATGCTCCACTGGCGGGTCAGCTTCACCGGCCGCAGTTCGTCGGGCGCGCGCCCGTCCGGTCGTCCCATGCGCACACCTTATGTGCCACTCCGACCGCTCTGCCGTCCGCCCCATGCCTCGGCGGGGGAGCGGTCAGCCAGGCTTGCCGGTGGTCGCGCCGTCGGAAAACATCGCCAGCGCCGTGCTGATCTCGCTCTGGATCGCCTCGTCCATGTGGCTGGCGATGCCACGCAGGTCGTACCACCACTCGGCGATGGCCATGCGGGCCAGCGAGGGGACCAGGTCGCGCGAGCGGCGGTACAGCCAGGCGCTGCCCTGCGTCGCCATCCACCACACGCTGGCGGCGCGGGACGGCAGCGGGTTGCCCGGCTCGGGGTCGGGGCGCCGGTGCGCGGGGCCGCCCCGGTGGGCGAGCAGGTCGAAGAACGAGCCCGCCAGCAGCCGGTGCCCGCGCTCGCCCGGATGCAGCCGGTCGACGCTCCACATGCGAGCGTCGTACGCCTGCGGAAGCAGGTTGAGGTCAAGGTGCACGCCGGGCACTCGGGCCGCGACCGCGTGCGTGACCGCGTTGACCGCGGCTATCCGGCGCGACAGCGGGCGGGCCAGCGGCGCGGGTAGCCCGAAGAGCTGACCCGGGTCGGGGAAGCAGGCGCTGAGCACGAGCGCGCCGGCCCGGTGGAGCGCGCCGATCGTATGGTCCATCGTGTTGCCGATCGCGGACACGTCGAAACCCCGCCGGAGCGTGTCGTTGACGCCCACCAGCACCGCCGCGACGTCCGGCTTGTGGTCCAGCGCCGCCGGCAGCTGGTCACGGGCCACGTCGGCGGCGAGCGCGCCGCTGACCGCGAGGTTGTGGAAGGCCACCTGCCCGGGCGGTGCAAGGCCGTCGGCCAGCAGCGCCGCCCAGCCGCGCCAGCTGCCGTCGGGCATCGGGTCGCCGAAGCCCGCGGTCGTCGAGTCGCCGAGTGCGACGAAGGTCAACACAGCGCGCTCCCCGGACCCGCCGCCCCGCTCCTCGCCTCGGACCTTGCCAGCTCGCGGACCTCGGCGCCGTGTGCGCGAAGGAAGCCTTCCACCGCGGCGGGCCACGAAAACTGCTCGGCCCGCGCCCGCGCCGCCGCCCGCCGCTGGCTCTCCGGGCGATCCAGCAGCTGGATGACCGCCTCGCCGAACGCGGCGCCGGTACCGGGTGCGGCGATCCCGGCGGCACCGACCACCTCGGGGAGCGCGCTGGCGGCGTTGACGACGACCGGGCTGCCGCAGGCGAGCGACTCCAGCGCCGCGAGGCCGAACGTCTCCACCGGGCCCGGCGCCACCACCACATCGGCGCAGGCGAGCAGGTTCGCCACGTCGTTGCGGTCGGCGACGAAGCCGAGGAAGCGCACCGGCAGCCCGGCCGCGCGCTGCTCCAGCGCCTCGCGCCGCGGCCCGTCGCCGACCACCACGAGCACCGCCGGTACGCCCGCGGCGCGCAACGCGGCCACCGTGTCCACGGCGATCTCCGGGTGCTTCTCGCCGGAGAGGCGGCTGCAGTGCACGAGCAGCACCTCGCCGTCGGCCGCGTACCGGGCGCGCACCTCGTGGTCGCGCCGGGTCGGGTGGAACGTCTCCAGGTCGACGCCGAGCGGCACCTCGACGAGGTTTTCCACGCCCAGCCGGCGAAACTCGGCGGCGGCCCACGCGGTCGTACAGACGATCTTGTCGTACGCCCGCGCGGTGCGCTTGTTCGCCAGGTCGGCGAAGCCCACGCGGATCGACTCCGGCACGCCCCACACGGTCAGCAGGCCGGCGAGGCTCTCGTGCGACACCATCATCGACGGCACGCCCCGGTCGCGGGCCCACCGCCCGGTCCAGCGCAGCGTCGAGCGGTCGGATACCTCGATGTGGTCGGGCTCCAGGCGGTCGAGCAGCTTGGAGAGCCGCCGCCGCCCGGTGATCAGCAGGCGGTACCCGCCGCTGCCCGGCACCTCCGGACCCGGCAGCGTGATCACCCGGCCGTGCGGCGTCATCTCGTCGGACATCTCGGGCCCCGGCACGATCATGATCGGCTCGTGTCCCGCCGCGAGGTAGCCCTCACCGAGGCAGCGGAGGGCGGTACGGAGGCCACCGGAGCGGGGCATGACAAAGTTCGCCAGCCTGACGATCCTCATGCCGCGACTCGGACGTGGCGGGTGACTCCGGGGCTGGCCAGGATCGACTCGTAGTGGGCGATCAGCTCGTCCCCGACCGCGCTCCAGGTGCGGCCCTCGACGCCCGCGCGGGCGTTGATGCCGTACTGGCGGCGCAGCTCGGCATCCGTCGCGAGCTCGGCGACAGCGCCCGCGAGGGCGTCGCCGTCCTCGGGCGGCACGAGCGTGCCGTTCTCCCCGGGCGTCACCAGGTCGACCGGCCCGCCCGAGGACGGGGCGACCACGGGCAGCCCGCTGGCGAACGCCTCCTGGATCGTCTGGCCGAACGTCTCGTGCGGTCCCGTGTGCGCGAAGATGTCGAAGCTCGCGAAGAGCCGGGCGAGCTGGCCACCCTGCCGGGCGCCGAGGAAAAGGGCCTTCGGCAGCGCCCTTTCCAGGTCGCGGCGGGCCGGGCCGTCGCCGACGACCACCACGCGCACGCCGGGCAGGTCACAGGTCTTGGCCAGCAGGTCCACCCGCTTCTCGGGGGCGAGGCGCCCGACGTACCCGACGAGCACCTCTCCGTTCGGGGCCAGCGCCTTGCGTACCAGCTCGTTGCGCTTGGCCGGGTCGAACCGCACGGTGTCGACGCCCCGCTTCCACAGCCACACCCGCTGGATCCCGTGTGCGACAAGGTCGGCGGCCGAGCGGGTGGAGGGGGCGAGCGTGCGGTCGGCGCCGTTGTGGACCGTACGCATCCACTTCCACACCGCGGCCTCGCCCCAGCCGACGTACGTGCGCGCGTAGGCGGCCACATCGGTCTGGTACACGGCGAGGCAGGGCATCCGCCGCTGCTGGGCGAGGGCGACGCCACGCGCGCCGAGCAGGAACGGGCAGGCGAGGTGGACCATGTCCGGGGCGTGCGAAACCAGCGCCTCGGTGAGCTTGGGGCCGGGCAGGCCGAGCCGCAGGCTGCGGTACCGCGGCAGCGGCATGCTCGGTACCCGGATCACCGGAAACGGGTGCATGCCGGTGAGGCCTCGGGTCGACGATGACGGGGCCGGAGCTATGACCAGGGGTGCGTGACCGCGCCTGACCAGGTGCTCAGCGATGCGGACGACGGAGTGCGCGACGCCGTTGACGTCCGGGGGGAACGACTCCGCGATGATCGCGATACGCATGCGCTCACCGTGGGGTTTGCGCCGGTGCGGGAGGCGACACCCAACTGACGCATCGGCGAACAGTGGTGCAAACTTCAGATGTCGTACCGAGATCCAGGTCTGACGATCTCTACCGGGCCGCTGAAGGCGGCCGAGGCGGCCTCGAACGTGTCCGCCTCGCTGCCCCACGCGGGTACAAGATGCGTCAGCAACAGCTGGCCAACCCCGGCTTTGGTGGCCGCTTCACCGGCCTCGCCACCGGTCAGGTGCAGATCCGGCGGGTTGTCCATGCCATCGAGGTAGCTCGCTTCGCAGAGGAACAGGTCGGCGCCGAGCGCGAGCCGCACGAGCGGCTCGCACGGTGCCGTGTCCGACGAGTACGCGAGGACCCGCCCCTTGGACTCCAGCCGCACGCCGTACGTCTCGACGGGGTGGTTGACGCGGTCGACCGTGACCGTGAACGGCCCGATCGGAAACGTGCCCGGCTGCAGGCCGTAGAACGTGTACACGTCGTCGACCGGGCCCTCCTCCTGGCTGTACGCGGCGGCGATGCGGTCGGGCGCACCTGCCGGCGCGTACACGGGGATGGGCGGCAGCGGGCCGGCCGGGTCGTACCGCCGCACCACGACGTAGGTACACGCGTCGAGCATGTGGTCGCAGTGCAGGTGGGTCAGGAGGATCGCGTCGACCGCGTGCAGTCCGGCGTACCGCTGGAGGGCGGTGAGCGAGCCCGAACCAAAGTCGATCAGCAACCGGAAGTCGTCCTCCTCGACGAGGTAAGCCGAGCAGGCGGACTCGGGGCCCGGAAAACTGCCGGCGCAGCCGAGCACCGTCAGTCGCATCCTGCGGTCCCGACTTCACGCTGGGCTATCGAGAGGCCCTCGGCGGTTGGCCCGAAGATCCTTACCGTCGAGTCGTTCACGCTGGGCAGCCTACGCCGTGACCAGGGCGCGACAGAAAGAACTGATACAACATGTCGCCAAGGTGACATTGCGCGTGGGGATCATGAGATTCCTGTGGTTGTGGACCGTCACCGTTACGCGGAGTGATACGGGCCCGTTGCACTGGGTGAGCCCGCATCCCTACCCCGCGACAGGACGGTAGCCACGTGTCGACCCAGGCCGACGAGTCGAATTCGGAACGTTCCTTCGTCGAGGGCCTCGGCCTGCGCATCCAGCGCGAAGCCCGGCCGGAGCCCGTCTCGCCCCCGGCCGCCACGTCTCGGGCCTTCCGCCTCCCCGGCTCCGACGACCCCGCACCGCCGACCAGCAAGCTCATCGCGATGTGCGCCTGGGCGAGCGGCCTCGGCCTGATCGGCCTGCTGGTGGCGACGCGGGCGGTGCTCGCCATGTGGCGGGGCGATCCAGCCAGCTGGTACGAGCCGTCGTTCATCGCCGTGGGTCTGGCCGGCATCGGGCTGACGGTGGGCGCGTTCATGTCCATCCAGCGCCGTCGCCTCCCCTGGATCATGCTGGCTCTCGCCACGATCCCTCTGATCGCCTCGATCGTGCTTACGGTACGCGCGATCTGATCGGCACGATGCCCAGGTTCGGCCGGGCCGGCCGGCACCGGAACGGGTGCCGGCCTCAAGCCCAGAGCTGACCTTCGAGGGCGTCTTCGGCGTCGGCGAGCGTGCCGCCGTAGGCGCCCGTGGACAGGTATTTCCAGCCCGCGTCGGCGACGACGAAAGCCACGTCGGCGCGGCGGCCCGCCTTGACCGCCTCGTGGGCCATCGCGAGCGCGGCGTGCAGCACCGCGCCCGTGGAGAAGCCCACGAACAGCCCCTCGACCTCGACGAGCTGGCGGGTGCGGAGCACGGCGTCGCGGGTGCCCACCGAGAAGCGGCGGGTGAGCACCGTAGCGTCGTACAGCTCCGGGACGTAGCCCTCGTCGATGTTGCGCAGGCCGTAGACAAGCTCGCCGTACCGCGGCTCGGCGGCGACGATGTCGATGCTCTCGACCTTCTCCCGCAGGTACCGACCGGTGCCCATCAGTGTGCCGGTGGTGCCCAGCCCCGCGACGAAGTGCGTGATCGACGGCAGGTCGCGCAGCAGCTCGGGACCGGTGGTCTCGTAGTGGGCGCGGGCGTTGGCCTCGTTGCCGTACTGGAAGAGCATCACCCAGTCGGGATGCTCGGCCGAGATCTGCTTGGCCGTGGCCACCGCCTGGTTGGAGCCGCCCGCCGCCGGCGAGAAGATGATCTCAGCGCCGTACATCCGGAGCAGCTGGATCCGCTCGGTGGAGACGTTTTCCGGCATCACGCAGACAATCCGGTATCCCCGGAGCTTGGCCACCATCGCCAGCGATATGCCGGTGTTGCCGCTCGTGGGCTCGAGGATCGTGTCGCCCGGGCGGAGGCGGCCGGCCTCCTCGGCCGCGCGCACCATGAAGAGCGCCGCGCGGTCCTTGACCGAGCCGGTCGGGTTTCGATCTTCGAGCTTGGCCCACAGGCGCACCGGTGGCGCCCCGTCGGGCACCACCGGCGACAGCCGGGGCAGGCCGACCAGCGGGGTGCCCCCACACGCGTCCAGCAGGCTGTCGTACCGCGCCACAGCGCGCCGCCTAGAGGGGGTTGCCGAGCATCGCGGCCGCCGCCGCGAAGCCGAACGCGCCACCGGCGACCGCCGGCAGGATGGTCACGGTGTCGCCGTCGGACAGCTTGGTGTCCAGCGCGCCGAGGAAACGGACGTCCTCGTCGTTGACATACACATTTACGAAGCGGTGCAGGCCACCCTCTTCGGTGACGAGCCGGCCGCGCAGGCCGGAGTGGCGCGAGTCAAGGTCGGAAAGCAGCTCGGTGAGCGTGTCTCCACTGCCCTCGACGACCTTCGCGCCGCCGGTGTAGCTGCGCAGGATGGTGGGGATGCGAACCTCGATGGCCATGACGGAAACTCCTCGGAGAAAGATCGACAACGGTGAACGGCGCGGGTGCTCAGCGGCCGGAACACTCGTAGTCGACCGTCGCCGGGCTCTGCCCGAACATGTACGTCTGGACGGCATGCGGATCCACGGTCGCATCAACGATGCGGACCGGCTCCTCGGTTACGGCCCCGTCCACGATGCGGAACGACCGGATCTCCTCCACCGCCGGGTCGCGCGTGGAGACCAATAAATAGTGCGCCTCGGGCCAGCCGGCGATCGACGCGTCGCTGCGGGACGGGTATGCCTCCGTGGCGGTGTGCGAGTGGTAGATCACCACCGCTTCCTCGTCACGGTCGTCCATCTCCCGCCACACCTTCAGGTACTCCATCGAGTCGAACTCGTAGAAGGTCATCGAACGGGCCGCGTTTTGCATCGGGATGTGCCGGACCGGCTTGTCGCTGCCCACCGGGCCGGCGACGACGCCGCACGCCTCGTCCGGGTGGTCCCGGCGGGCGTGGGCGAAGATCGCGTCGACGATCGCCCGATCGATGGTCAGCACGTCCCACAGAATACCTTGCGTCGGGACCCTCAATCGCCGAGCTGTGCTTGGCGCAACAGCTCCGCCGCGGGCGGGCTGGCCGGGCGGCCGGCGGGCAGTGCCACCCAGACCCGCCAGGTGTACGCGGAAGCGGCGGTCAGCGGCACGGCACGCACCTGGGCCGGCCGCTTGCGGGCGATCGGGCGCGGCACGACGGCCACTCCCAGCCCCGCGCCGACGAAGTCGAGCAGGCTGTGCACGTCGTTGACCTCGACCGCCACGCGCCGAGAGAGCCGCCGGGCGGCGCACTCCTCCTCGGTCACCTCCCGGGCGCCGAACCCGCGGTGGAAGTCGACGAAGATCTCCTTTTCCAGCTCGTCCCAGTCGACCGCCGCGCTGTCCGCGAAACGGTGCGCGGGGTGGCAAACCACCATCATCGGCTCGGCGGCGAGCGGGATCAGGTCCAGCTGCTCCGGCGGCTTGCCGTCGGTGGCGACGAACCCCATGTCGAGCCGGCCGGACCGCAGGTCGGCGCAGAGGTCGGCCGAGGCGCCCTGGCGCAGCATGATCTCGACGTTGGGGTGCCGGTCGCGGAAGTCGGCGAGCAGGCGTGCCACGTCGACCACGCCCAGGCACTGCTCCGCCCCGACTGCGATCGTGCCGCGCAGCAGTCCCTTGACCGCGGCCACCGCCTGCCGGGCCGCGTCGGCGCTGGCGAGCGTGCGCCGCGCCTCGGCCAGCAGCGCCCGGCCGGCCTCGGTGAGCTCCACGCGCCGGGTCGACCGGACGAACAGCGGCGCGCCCAGCTCCCGCTCCAGCGACCGGATCGACGCCGAGAGCCCCGACTGGGCCACGCGCATACGCTCGGCCGCCCGGGTGAAATGCTGCTCCTCCGCGACCGCGACGAAGTACTCCAGATGCCGCAGCTCCACGATTAAGCAGTCTATGCGCTTAATCTCAGCAGTTTCTTCTGTTGGATCGCGCGCGGCAGCCGGTCCAGGGTGGGTGTCATGGAGTTTCGCCGTATCGGAGACGTCGAGGTCAGCGCGATCGGGCTCGGCGGCATGCCGATGTCCATCGAGGGGCGCCCCGACGAGGAGCGTTCCGTCCGCACGATCCACGCCGCCCTCGACGCCGGCGTGAACCTGATCGACACCGCGGACGCCTACCACCTGTACGCGCACGACGTCGGCCACAACGAGACGGTGATCGCCCGCGCGCTGGCCAGCTACGGCGGGGACACGTCGCACGTGCTGGTCGCCACGAAGGGCGGCCACCTGCGCCCCGGCGACGGCAGCTGGACGCTCGACGGGCGGCCGGAGTACCTCCGGGAGGCGTGCGAGGCGTCGCTCAAGCGGCTGGGTGTGGACGCGATCGGGCTGTACCAGTTCCACCGCCCCGACCCGGAGACCCCCTACGAGGAGTCGGTCGGCGCGATCCGCGACCTGCTCGACGCCGGCAAGATCCAGATGGCCGGCATCTCGAACGCGAACCCCGATCAGATCCGCCTCTCCCAGGAGATCCTCGGCGGCCGGCTCGTCTCGGTGCAGAACCAGTTCTCGCCCGCCTTCCGCAGCTCGGAGCCGGAGCTGGACCTCTGCGACGAGCTCGGCATCGCGTTCCTGCCCTGGTCCCCGCTGGGTGGCATCACCCAGGCCGGCGAGCTGGGCAGCCGCTTCGCCCCGTTCGCCGAGGTGGCGGCCGCGCACGGGGTCAGCCCGCAGCGGGTGTGCCTTGCCTGGATGCTGGCGAAGTCGCCGGTCGTCGTCCCGATCCCGGGGGCCTCCCGCCCGGCGAGCATCCAGGACTCGGCGGCCGCCGTCGACCTGCGGCTGACCGCCGGCGAGCTGGCCCTGCTCGGCTGACGCCGCCGCCGGGAGGCGGGTCCGGCCGCGAGTTGCCTCTCAAGCGAAGCGCGGCGCGTGTGACTAGTCGGTGAGGGCGTTGAGCAGGGATTCCTGCAGGTAGCCGAGGTATGCGTACACCGAGAGCTGGAAGACGCGGGACGAGGTCGGGTCGCGCAGGACGGCCTCGTCCAGCTCTTCGCCCAGGTCTGTCTCGGCTTTGATCTCCAGGCGCACGCCCATCGCGAGCCGGGCGTCGTTGAGAGCCCGCAGCCAGGCCTCGGCGGTGTCCCAGTCGAGCCGCACCTCGCCGCCCCCGTCGGAGGGGAGGACGGCCAGGATCGCGCCGGCCTGGTCGATCTTGCTGGTCTTCAGGTCGCCCTCGGTGTACCGCCGGAACTCGGCCGAGTTGTGCGGATCCTCCGGGTAGATGTCCGGGAAGAGCCGCTCGACCACCGGGTCCTCGTGGTCGAAGCCCTCGCTGAGCAGCCCCACGACCTCCGAGGCCACCTTGCGCAGCACGCGCACCTCGTCCGGGGCGAACGTCGCCACGCAGTGCTCTCCGTGCCGGCGGAACATGCTCACGAATTACCCCTCGTTCAGCGCCGGTCCTCGCTTGGCGGGTCCGCGCAACAGCCCTTCAGGCTTGGTCGACCGTGGCCCACAAACCGTACGCATGGAGCTGCGAGGCGTCGTGCTCCATCCGCTCCCGCGCGCCGCTCGACACGACCGCCTTGCCCTTGTGGTGCACGTCGAGCATGAGCTTTTCGGCCTTGTCCTTGCTGTAGCCGAACAGCTTCTGGAAGACCCAGGTGACATACGACATCAGGTTGACCGGATCGTCCCACACGATCGTCACCCATGCCCGGTCCGCGACCGGCACCTCGTCAATGTCCGGAGTCTCGACCGGCGCAACCTGTGGAGCCGCCATGCCCCCCATCGTGCCACCGCGATCGCGGAAGCGAGGAACGCCAACGTCCTGCTTTGCGCTGAATGAGCAAGTTTAGTCGTCCCAAGTCGGACGGATGCCGCCTCAGGCCAGCAGGATTCCGTGGTCGACCGCGTCGGCGAGCAGGCCGCCCAGCGACCGCCGCACCGTCTCGAACCGCCGCGTCACCTCCGACAGCAGCTCCAGCTCCACACCACGCACCGCCTGCTGCAGCCACGAGCGGGTGTGCGCCTGGTCGGCCCGGTCGGGCGCGGCCCAGTACTGGTAGCAGGCGCCGGAGAGGCCGACACCGAGCGGCGGCAGGACCGCGCGGTCGGGCTCGTCGCGGTACGCACCGAGCGCCGTGACGGCTCCCGCGCCCGTGATCGTGGCGACGCCGGCCGTGCTCGTGACCAGCAGGACGCGGGCCGGGTCGGACGCGTCGCCCTCGCCGGCGATCTCCCGGCGGACGGCGAGCGCCACACGCCGGCGTACCCCCTCGGGTGGAATCTCGCCGAGGACCTGGGTGAGTGCGTCGTCGAGGATGCGGTCGACGGCGGCGTCGCACTCGGCGACGGCCCGCAGCGACACCGCGTGCATCTCGCGGTCGAGCGCGTCGGGCAGGCCGGCCGCGCCGACCCCGAAGACGATCTCCTGGACCCCGCGCAGGTGCACGTTTGCCAGCTCGATCGCGAGGCGCTGCCGCACGGTGTGCGCGGCCGACACGCAGGCACGGTCGAGCCGCTCGGCCCACCCGGACTCGTGCGCGCCGGCGGCGACCCGGACGGTCCCGAACGCGCCCGGGAGCATCGGCGGGTTGACGCTGGCTCGCGCCAGCGCCTCCGCGCCCGCCCACTCGACCAGCGCCCGGCGCAGCTGCGCGACATCGGCCATGTCGGGACCGACGTCGAACACTCTGCCTCCGTCACCTCCGCGCGGTGCCGCCTGGAACACCGCCGCACCGGACTCGGCGACGCGCGTGACCAGGTCCTGCCCGCCGTCGCCGGCGTGGACAAGGGCACCGGCGCGGCGCACGACGTCCAGCAGAATCCGGCTGCCGGCCACGTCCAGTGTGGACATGTCGGGCGCCCGGATCAGCGTGAAGTGCCGCAGCAACGGGTCGGCCAGCGCCAGCTCCACCCGCCGCGGTGGCCGGACGAAGCCGCCCGACCTCGGGCCCGCCAGGTCGAACGGCTGGGGAAGGCGAGCACCGGGCACATAGGCCCAGGCGGCCACCCGCAGCCCCGGATGGATCACCAGATATGCGCTCTCCGGAACGTCCGGCGCGGGTCCGGACGCGCCCAGCAGCGCGTCGAGGAGGGCGTGCCGGCCGCTGCCGGCCACCACTACCGCCGTCGGCTCGTCCGGCACCGGGTCCACCGGGTCGACACGGAGCCGGATCCCGCGCCGACCCCCGGCGCCCGGCTCGGCCCCCACCGAGTCCACCGCGCCCACTGCTGCCGTCATCAAACGCCTCCCACGACGAACGCGTCATCCGCGCATCGGAACGGTATTGGTCCGAGAGGGCGTGCGGCAGCCCGGCCGCTACTCAGCGCTGACCGGTCCGCTACTCAAGTTGGCACATCCGGCGGTCCGCGTGTCGTGAGGCGGCTCTATATGCTTCCGCGAGTGGGCCCGTGGCACTTCGTCGGCCGGGCCGATGAGCTGCGCCGCATCGTCGCTTCGGCCACGAGTGGCGAACGCCACGGCCTAATCCTCAGCGGCACCGCCGGCATTGGCAAGACCCGGCTGCTGCGCGAGGCGGTCAGCGTCCTTCCCCCGGAGCGATACGCGGTCTGGACGGCGACCGCGAGCATCGCGGTGGCCGGGCTGCCCTTCGGCGGGCTGGCCCAGGTGCTTCCCGGCGACCAGCCGGCCGGGATGTCGCCGGCCGGCCTGCTGCGGTGGGCCGTTGACGCGCTGCACCGCCAGGCCGCGGGCCGACAGATCGTGCTCGCGATCGACGACGCCCACCTGCTCGACCCGTCGTCCGCCGCGCTGGTCTACCTTGTCGCCCGCGACGCACACGCGACGGTGCTGGGCACCCTCCGCACCGGCGAGCAGGTGCCGCTGCCGGTGCGTGCACTGTGGACCGACGACCTTGTCGACCACGACGAGCTGGCCCCGCTCTCCGCGGGCGACACCCGCGCGCTGCTTGTCGAGATGCTCGGCGGACCGGTCGACACCACGTCGGCCGACCGCCTCTGGCGCCTCTCCGCGGGCAACCCGCTGCTGCTGCGCGAGCTGGTGATCGCCGCCTCGACGAGCGACGAGCTCACCCGGCCGTACGGGGTGTGGCGCTGGACCGGCGAGTTCGACCTGGCGCCCCGCCTCACCGACCTGATCGACGCCCGCATCGGCGACCTCAGCGACGACGTGCGCGCGGTGATCGAGCTGGTCGCCTTCGGCGAGCCGATCGGGCTGTCGCTGCTGATCGAGGCATCCGGCGAGGAGCCGGTGGAGATCGCCGAGGAGCGCGGCCTGATCCGGGTCGCCGCCAGCGACCGCCGCCACCACGTGCGGCTGGCCCACCCGCTGTACGGGGAGGTGGTGCGCCAGCGCTGCCCGGTGACCAGGGCCATGCGGCTCAAGGCCCGCCTCGCCACGCTCGTCGAGGGAGCCGGCATTCGCCGCCGCGACGACCTGCTGCGGGTGGCGGAGTGGCGGCTCGACTCGGGCACCGCCACCGACCCGGTCCCGCTGCTGGAGGCCGGCGCACAGGCGTTCAGCCGGTACAACATGCATCTCGGCGCCCGCCTCGCGCGGGCGGCGCTGGACATCGGCGGCGGCTTCGACGCGGCCGACCTGCTCGCCGCGGTCCTGATGTTCATGGACCGGTCCGAGGAGGCGCTCCCGGTCCTCGACTCGGTGCGCGACGAGATCGACTCGGACCAGCGGCGCAGCCGTTGGCTCGTGGTGCGCGGCCTCGTGTCGTACTGGGGGCTCGGCCGGGAGTCCGCTGTGGACGACATCGCCCGGGACGCGGCGACGGTGAGCGACCCAGGCTTCCGGGCCCGGGTGCACTCGTTCGAGGCGATCATGCGGATGCACCGCCTGGAGACCGCCGAGGCGTGCCGCCTTTCACAGTCGATCGTGGACAGTCCGGGCGCACCTGCCTCCGCCCGCGCGCTCGCGCAGTGCGTCCTCGCGCACGCCGATGCCGTCCGCGGCCAGCTCGCCGCCAGCGCCCGCCTGACCGACCAGGTGCAGGCCGACGCGCCGCTGTGGCGGGCCGAGATGCCGTACCTGCAGCTCGCCCTGGAGCTGGCCCGCGGCACCCGCCTCGCCATCGCCGGCGACCTCGCCGGCATCGACGCGGTCGTCGCCGACGAGTTTGCCGACCTGGCCGACGCGGGCGACTTCCGGCTCGGCTCGGGCTACCTTTCCGTGGTCCGCGCCCAGTCGGCCCGCCTCCGCGGCCGCAGCGCCGAGGCCCTGCGCGGCAGCCTCCAGGCCTGCGCGGTGCTGGCCGGCAGCCGGGTCTTCGCCGGCCTGGCCCATGCCGAGCGGGCGTACGCCGCCGCCCTGCTCGGCGACGCCGACGAGGCGAAGGCGGCGATGGCCGACTCCGACCAGACCCAGCGGCCCGGCATGGCCGTGCTGTATCCCTGGCGGGAGCAGGCACGCGCCTGGGTGTTCGCCTGCGGCGGCGACGTCGAGCAGGCGATCCGGGCGCTTGTCACGCTGGTCGAGCGGCTGCGCCAGGACGGGTTCGCGGCACACGAGGTGCTGGTCCTGCACGACCTCGTCCGGCTCGGCTGCGCGACGCTGGCCATCGAGTGGCCCTCGGGCGCGAGCCAGGCGCAGACCGTCGCCGACCGCCTCGCCGAGCTGGCCTGTGCCGTCGACGGCCCGGTCGCCGCGCTGATGGCCCGGCACGCGGCGGCCGCCGGCGACGGTGCCGAGCTGCTGACCGTCGCCGACGCCTTCGCCGAGCTGGGCCTGCTGCTCTTCGCCGCCGAGGCCGCCGCGATGGCGGTGGTCCGGCTCCGGGCCGCCACCGGCGCCGAGCGTTCCGAGGCGAGCGCCCGCCTCGGTGACCTGCTCGCCTGCTGCGACGCTCTCCGCACGCCCGCGCTGCGAGCGGCCCGGCCGGCGCTCACCGAGCGCGAGCACCAGATCGCCCGCCTGGCGGCGGCCGGCGTCGCCAGCAAGCAGATCGCCGACCAGCTCTTCCTCTCCACCCGCACGATCGAAAACCATCTCCAGCGGGTGTACGGGAAACTTGGCGTCACCAACCGGAGCGAGCTGGCTCACGCCCTACGAGCGCTGCCGGAAACATAGGGTGGTGGGCGTGACCGCCCTGCTTACCGACCACTACGAGCTGACAATGCTCAGCGCCGCACTCAAAGACGGCACGGCCGACCGCCGCTGCGTCTTCGAGGTCTTCGCCCGCCGCCTCCCGTCCGGCCGCCGTTACGGCGTGGTCGCCGGCACAGGGCGGCTTGTCGACCTGGTGCGCGAGTTCCGGTTCACCGAGGCCGAGGTGGATCACCTGCGGAGCCGCGGGGTGGTCGACGACGAGACCGCCGCCTGGCTGTCCACCTACCGCTTCACGGGTGACATCGAGGGGTACGGGGAGGGCGAGCTCTACTTCCCCGGCTCTCCGATCCTGACCGTGACCGGCACGTTCGCCGAGTGTGTGCTGCTGGAGACGCTGATCCTCTCGGTGCTCAACCACGACAGCGCGATCGCCGCGGCGGCCGCCCGCATGGTCACCGCCGCCCGGGGCCGCACGGTCATCGAGATGGGCTCCCGCCGCACGCACGAGGAGGCGGCCGTGGCCGCCGCGCGCGCCGCCTACCTGGCCGGCTTCGAGTACACGTCCAACCTCGAGGCGGGCTTCCGGTACGGCATACCGACCGCGGGCACGGCGGCACACGCGTTCACGCTGCTGCACGACGACGAGCCGGCCGCCTTCGCGTCCCAGGTGGCGGCGCTGGGCAAGGACACGACGCTGCTCGTCGACACGTACGACATCAGCCAGGGCATCCGCAACGCGATCGCGGTCGCCGGGCCGGAGCTGCGCGCCATCCGCCTCGACTCCGGTGACCTCTCCGTGCTCGCCCAGCAGTCCCGCGACCTGCTCAACTCGCTGGGCGCGACCGAGACGAAGATCATCGTCTCCGGCGACCTCGACGAGTACGCGATCGCCGCGCTCGCCGCCGAGCCCGTCGACATGTACGGCGCGGGCACCGCGGTCGTCGTCGGCTCCGGGGCTCCCACCGCGGGCCTCGTGTACAAGCTCGTCGAGGTCGACGGGCGTCCGGTGGTCAAGCGCTCCGAAAACAAGGCCACGGTCGGTGGCCGCAAGACCGCCGTCCGCCGCCACAAGCCGACCGGCACCGCCACCGAGGAGATCGTGGTATCCCAGGGAGCGGCCGAGCGCCAGCTCGGTGACCGCCTCCTCCAGCGGCCGTACCTCGTCGCCGGCGAGCCGGCCGACCTCCCCACGCTCGCCGAGTCCCGGGCCCACCTGCGCCAGTGCCTGATCTCGATCCCGTGGGAAGGGCTCAAGCTCTCCGCGGGTGACCCCGCGATTCCGGTGTCCGTCATTCCCGCGTCCTGAAGGGGTGTTTCGCATGAGCCGCGCGCTCATCATCGTGGATGTACAGAACGACTTCTGCGAAGGCGGCTCGCTGGCCGTCACCGGCGGCGCCGCCGTCGCGGCCGGCATCTCCGGCGCGCTGACAAACGGCCCGTGGGACCACGTCGTGGCGACGAAGGACTACCACGTCGACCCCGGCGCCCACTTCGGCAGCCCGCCCGACTACGTCGACAGCTGGCCGCGCCACTGCGTGGTCGGCACGGGCGGCGTCGAGTTCCACCCCGCCCTGGCGACAAGCCGCATCGAGGCGGTGTTCCGCAAGGGCGAGCACGCGGCGGCGTACTCGGGCTTCGAAGGCCACGACGACGAAGGCACCGGCCTGGCCGACTGGCTCCGCGCCCGCGACGTGACGCAGGTCGACGTGGTCGGCATCGCGACCGACCACTGCGTAAGGGCGACCGCGCTGGACTCGGCGCGCGAGGGCTTTCAGACGACAGTGCTTGTCGACCTGACCGCCGGCGTCGCCCCGGCCACGACCGAGGCCGCGCTCCGCGAGATGAAGGCGGCCGGCGTCACGCTGACACCCTGAACCGGGCGACCGGCGGCCTCCGCCGCTGGTCACCCAGGCCGGCGACGCTTAGCGGTCGATCTCGTCCGAGGTGTCTTCCTGGTACGAGGCGCCACCGCGGGACTCGCTGGTCAGCGGCTTTGCGCCGCCCTCGGGCGGCGCGGCCAGGTGGTGCGAGCCGGCGGCCAGCTCGGGAAACTTCGCGTCGAACGCCGGGCGCTCCGAGCGGATGCGCGGCATGCGGTCGAAGTTGCGCAGCGGGGGCGGCGACGATGTGGCCCACTCCAGCGAGTTGCCGTGGCCCCACGGGTCGTCGACCTCGACCACCTGGCCGGCCTTGTACGACTTCCACACGTTGTAGAGGAACGGCAGCGTGGACGCGCCGAGCACGAACGAGCCGATCGTGGAGATCGTGTTGAGCGTCGTGAAGCCGTCGTCCGGGAGGTAGTCGGCGTACCGGCGGGGGAAGCCCTCGTTGCCGAGCCAGTGCTGCACCAGGAACGTGGTGTGGAAGCCGAGGAACGTCAGCCAGAAGTGGATCTTGCCGAGCCGCTCGTCGAGCATCCGGCCGGTCATCTTCGGGAACCAGAAGTAGATGCCGGCGTACACCGCGAACACGATCGTGCCGAAGAGCACGTAGTGGAAGTGGGCCACCACGAAGTACGAGTCGGAGACGTGGAAGTCGACCGGCGGGCTGGCCAGCAGCACGCCGGACAGGCCGCCGAAGAGGAACGTCACCAGGAAGCCGATCGCGAACAGCATCGGCGACTCGAACGTCAACTGGCCACGCCACATGGTGCCGATCCAGTTGAAGAACTTCATGCCGGTGGGCACCGCGATCAGGAAGCTCAGGAAGCTGAAGAACGGCAGCAGCACCTGGCCGGTCGCGAACATGTGGTGCGCCCACACGCTCATCGACAGCGCGGCGATGGCGATCATCGCGCCGACCATGCCCTTGTAGCCGAAGAGCGGCTTGCGGCTGAAGACCGGCACGACCTCGCTGATGATGCCGAAGAACGGCAGCGCGACGATGTACACCTCGGGGTGCCCGAAGAACCAGAAGAGGTGCTGCCACAGCATCGGACCGCCGGTGGCCGGGTCGAACACGTGCGCGCCGAGGATGCGGTCGGCGGCGAGCGCGAAGAGCGCGGCGGCCAGCAGCGGGAAGACGAGGATCGCGAGCAGGGCCGTGATCAGGATCGACCACGTGAAGATCGGCATCCGGAACATCGTCATGCCGGGCGCGCGCAGCGTGAGGATCGTCGTGATCATGTTGACGCCGCCGAGGATCGTGCCCAGACCGGAGATGGCCAGGCCGACGATCCACATGTTGGCGCCCACGCCGGGCGAGTTGACCGCGTCGTTGAGCGGCGCGTACGCGAACCAGCCGAAGTCGGCGGCGCCACCCGGCGTGATGAAACCGGCCAGGGCGAGCGTGCCGCCGAACGCGTAGAGCCAGTAGGCGAAGGAGTTCAGCCGGGGAACGACACGTCCGGCGCGCCGATCTGGATCGGCACGACGAAGTTGGCGAACGCGAACACGATCGGCGTCGCGAAGAACAGCAGCATGATCGTGCCGTGCATGGTGAACAGCTGGTTGTACTGCTCGGGCGAGAGGAACTGCATGCCCGGCCGGGCCAGCTCGGCGCGCATGAGCAGCGCCATCAGGCCACCGATCATGAAGAACACGAAGGACGTGATCATGTACATGATCCCGATCTGCTTCGCGTCCGTGGTGCGGAGGATGCGGGCGATCGCGGAACCCTTGACCGGCTCGCGGACCGGCCACGGCCGCGTCACGATCGGCTTCGGTGCGACGGTGGTCACGCAGGGCCTCCGAATGTGTGCTGACTCTTGATCTGGCGGTCCAACGGGCAGAATAGTCCTCCGCCGGCAGCCACCCACTACGGGGGTTAGTAGCCAGCCCGCGGGCCGGCGGGAGCCGGTCCGAGGAGCGCAGCGACGAGGTCGGATGGCGCCGGCAGCCGCGGGCACCCAGCGAGCGAAGCGAGCCCAACCAGCACAGCCCGCGGGCCGGTCAGTGCGGCGCGACCAGGCCCTTGTAGTGGTCCGCGAAGATCGAGCCGCCGCGGCGCCGCAGCAGCGGGTCGCGCAGGGCCGGTGCCACGTCGCGCAGCCGGTCGCGGTCGCGGGTGCGCTCCAGCACCAAGCGGGTGCGCGGGCGCCGGCGCTCCTCGAACGCCTCGAGCGCCTCGGGCACCGTGGCCGACCGGCGCAGCGACTGGGCGAGCACGACCGCGTCTTCCATGGCCATCGCGGCGCCCTGGGCGAGCGTCGGCGCGGTGGCGTGCGCGGCATCGCCGACCAGCACGACCGGCCCTCGCGACCAGCTGCCGATCTCGACCTCGTCGGTGACGGCGACCTGCACCTTCTCTACCGCCTCCAGCACGGCCGGCACCGGGCCGCCGAAGCTCTCGAAGACCTCGCGCACGCGTGCCAGCGGGTCGGGCGGCGCGGACGAGCCGGCCTCGTCGGCGTAGCAGAACAGGCGGCCCGCGCCCATCGGCATCACCACGAACGCGGCCCGCTTGCCGAGCACCGCGGTCCACTCCGTGATCTTGGGACCGCCGGTCACCACGCTGCGGTACATCACCTGGCCGACCGGCACCGCGGCGCTGCCCAGCGCGGCCATCATCCGCACGCCGGAGCGGCGGCCGTCGGCGCCGATCACCAGGTCGAACTCCGCGGTGGACCCGTCGCCGAACTCCACCTTGGCGCTCTCGCCGGCCACGACGTCGACGCACGTCACCTCGGTCTCGTGGCGGACCGCACCGCCGGCGCCGCTGAGCATCACGCGATGCAGGTCGGCGCGGGGCAGCGCGCGGCACTCGCCGACGCCGTCCCAGAGCGTGGCCAGGTCGACCTCGCAGAGCTGGCGCCCACGCGCGTCGAGAAAGCGCTGCCGCGTCACCACCTCACCGCACGGCCGCACCGGAGCGTCGAGGTCGAGCTCCCGCAGGGCACGCATCGCGTTGCCCGGCAGGTAGATGCCGGCACCCGCCACAGTGGACGCCGGCAGCTTGTCGACCACCTCGGGCCGGAAGCCGGCGAGGCGCAGTGCGCGGGCGGCTGCCAGGCCGGCGATGCCGGCACCGACAACGAGGATCCGCAGCCTGGATCCAAGCATGTGCGAACGCCTCCGGAGGTTTCCAGCCCCGGCGCCGGGGAGGGGCAACGCGTTGAAGCCAAGAGACTACTCGGAGCGACCGGCCAAAGGTAGGCCCCGATCGCGTCTAAGAGTAGTCCCCCGAACACGCAATTGCGCTACGCAAGTCTCACGTTTTACGGCACAACCGCCCCGACAAAGCACCGCACACCGTCACCTTTGGACGCGGGCACTCCCTCCGCGCACCAACGCCTCGACCTCTTTGAGGCTCGCCATGGAGGTATCGCCCGGGGTCGTCATGGCAAGCGCACCGTGCGCCGCGCCGTACTCGACCGCGGTGCTGAGGTCGCCGGTGGTCATGAGCCCGTAGATGAGGCCGGACGCGAAGCTGTCGCCGCCGCCCACGCGGTCCAGAATCTCCAGCTCGGGCCGGTGCGTGGCCTCGGCGAAAGCGCCGTCCGCCCAGGCGATCGCGCCCCAGTCGTTTACCGTCGCGCTGCGCACGGTGCGCAGCGTGGTGGCCACGACGGCGAAGTTGCCGTACTCCTTCGTGACCTCCTCGATCATGCGGCGGAAGTTGGCAACCTCCAGGGTGGACAGTGACTCGTCGGTGTCCGGCACCTCGAAGCCGAGCGAGGCAGTGAAGTCCTCCTCGTTGCCGATCATCACGTCCACGTACCGCGCGAGCCTGCGGTTGACCTCCTGCGCCCGCTCCTTGCCACCGACCGCCTTCCACAGGCTGGGCCGGTAGTTCAGGTCGTACGAGATGACGGTGCCGTGCCGGTGGGCGGCGGACATGGCCGCCTCGATGACGTCCGGCGTGGTCTGCGAGAGCGCGGCGTAGATGCCACCGGTGTGCAGCCAGCGCGCGCCGAGCGTGCCGAAGAGGTGGTCCCAGTCGACGTCGTCCGGGCGCAGCTGGCTGGCCGCGGTGTGCCCGCGGTCGGACGTGCCCACCGCGCCCCGCACGCCGAAGCCGCGCTCGGTGAAGTTGAGCCCGTTGCGCACCGCCCGGCCGATCCCGTCGTACGGCAGCCACTTGACGAACGACGTGTCCACGCCACCCTGCAGCACCAGGTCTTCGAGCAGGCGCCCCACCTCGTTGTCGGCGAACGCGGTGACCACCGCCGTGCGCATGCCGAAGCAACGGCGCAAGCCGCGGGCCACGTTGTACTCCCCGCCGCCCTCCCACGCCCGGAAGCTGCGGGCGGTGCGCACCCGCCCCTCACCCGGATCGAGGCGCAGCATGATCTCGCCGAGCGAGACAAGGTCGTAGCGGCACTCCTCGGCCGGCCTTATCTGGAGCGTCACCGGTCCTCCTTCGAACGCGACGTCACCGCGACCGCCTCCGCCGTGAGCCGGGTGACCTCGTCCCACTTGCCCGCGGCGAGCAGGTCGGGCGCGACCATCCAGGTGCCACCGACCGCGAAGACCGCGCCCAGCGCGAGGTAGTCGGGCAGGTTTGCGGTGTTTACCCCACCGGTGGGGATGAACCGCACCGAACGGAACGGCGCGGCCAGCGCTTTGATCATCTTGGCGCCGCCGATCTGCTCGGCCGGGAAGAACTTGACGATCGACAGCCCCGCGTCGAGCGCCATCTGGATCTCCGTGGCGGTGGCCGCACCCGGGTAGACCGGCAGGCCGACCTCCTGGCAGTGGGCCACGACCGCCGGGCTGAACCCGGGGCTGACCACAAACTTCGCGCCCGCCTCGACCGCCGCGTCGACCTGGGCCGGAGTCAACACCGTGCCGGCGCCGACCAGCAGCTCGGGGTTTTCCGCCATGATCCGGATCGCCTCGGCCGCCGCGTCGGTACGGAAAGTCACCTCGACGCTGCGCAGGCCGCCCGCGGTCAGCGCGGCGGCAAGCGGCTCGGCACCGCTCGCATGTTCGAGGACCACCACGGGTAAGAGCCGGGCGGCACCGATTGCCTGTTCAACATGATGAACGCTGGTCACGTACATGACCATAATGGAACCCATGACTTCGGTCCAACCCCCCGTGAAGTCAGCCGACCGCACCCTTGAGGTGCTGGAGGTGCTGGCCGCGTCCCCTACGCGCCGCTCGCTTGTCGAGCTCTCCCGCGCGCTCGACATCCCCAAGAGCAGCCTCCACGGCATCCTGCGCACCATGGCCCGCCGCGGGTGGGTGGAGACGGATCAGACCGGCACGCGCTTCGGCCTCGGCGTGCGCGCGCTGGCGGTCGGCGCGGCGTACCTGGAGGCCGACGACGCCGTGGGCCTGGTCGCGGGAGTGCTCGACGACCTGTCTCGGCAGTTCGGCGAGGCCACGCACCTCGGCCGGCTCGACGGTCCGGACGTGGTCTACCTGGCCAAGCGCGAGTCCGTGCACCGGCTGCGGCTGTACAGCGCGATCGGGCGCAAGCTGCCCGCCCACGCCACGGCGCTGGGCAAGGCGCTGCTGGCCCGCCACCCCGACCCGGAAGGCCAGCTGCGGTGGCCGCTGACCGCGCTGACCAGCCACACCATCACCGAACGGGAAGCACTTCACGCCGAGCTGGAGGAGACCCGCCGGCGGGGTTACGCGGTCGACCGGGAGGAAAACACCGACGGCATAGTCTGCTTCGCTATCGCGGTACCGCTCGCCGATCCCCGGCCGACGCGATCAGCATCTCGGTGCCGGTCGCCCGCATCGGCCCGGAGAGCGAGAAACGGATCACGGCTGCGCTGGCCCGAGCGATGGATCAGCTGAGGGCTGCGCGCAGCATGTTTTCATAAGCGTAAATATGTCATAACCTCATGGGAGCGCTCCCGTCCGACCCACCCGGACCCCACCCACGAGAAGGAGCACCCATGAAACGCCCGATACGCGCATTGGCCGCGGTCGGCCTGTTCATCGCGGGCACCGCCACGGTCATCACCGTCGCCGCCGCACCGGCGCAGGCCGATGTCCGGATCTGTGAGCAGTACGGTTCGACCACGATCCAGAACCGCTACGTGGTGATGAACAACCGCTGGGGTTCCAGCGCGGAGCAGTGCATCAACGTCACGAGCACCGGCTTCTCGATCGTGAGCCAGCAGGGCAGCGCGGCGACCAACGGCGCGCCGCTGTCGTACCCCGCGGTCTACTTCGGCTGCCACTACACCAACTGCTCGCCGGGGACCAACCTGCCCATGCAGGTCAGCCAGATCAGCAGCATCCCGCAGAGCATCAATTACACGTACGCGAGCGGCACCTACAACGCCTCGTTCGACATCTGGCTGGACCCGACGCCCAAACGGGACGGCGTCAACCAGATGGAGATCATGATCTGGTTCAACCGGCAGGGCTCGATCCAGCCCATCGGCTCCTCGATCGGCAATGGCACGGTCGGCGGCCGCACCTGGGACGTCTGGCGCGGCAGCAACGGCTCCAACAACGTCATCTCGTACGTGGCGCCGTCGCCGATCACCAGCTGGAGCTTCAACGTGCTGGACTTCATCAACGACATCCGCAACCGCGGCGCGATCACCAACTCCTGGTACCTGACCAGCATCCAGGGCGGTTTCGAGCCGTGGAACGGCAGCGTCGGCAACGGCGTGACCTCGTTCTCCACCACTGTCAACCAGGGCACCCCGCCCACCAACCCGTCGACGAGCCCGCCGGCCACCACCCGGCCGCCGACCACTCCCCCGCCGGGCGGCGGTGGTGCGTGCCGCGTCGCGTACACGGCGAACTCGTGGAACAACGGCTTCACCGGCAACGTCTCGGTGACCAACACGAGTTCCAGCACGGTCAACGGCTGGACGCTCAACTTCACGTTCCCGAGCGGCCAGCAGATCACCAGCAGCTGGAACGCGACCGTCACGCAGAGCGGCTCCTCGGTGAGCGCGCGCAACGTCGGCTACAACGGCACCCTCGCACCTGGGGCCAGCGCCTCGTTCGGCTTCCAGGGCACACATGGCGGAACCAACGGAGCGCCCACAGGCTGGAGTCTGAACGGCACCGCCTGCTCCTCCTGACCGCCGTACCGCAATCTCCGCACTGATCGGGGCGCCCTCCGGGGCGCCCCGATCGCATATGGACGCCAAGGCGGGGTATCCCGCGCGCCGTGCGCAAAGTGACGGTCGTCGTAGCCAGCCACAACCGGCGGGAGCAGCTGCTGCAGACGCTGCCGCGGCACCGGGCGCCCGTGATACTCGTCGACAACGCCTCCACCGACGGCAGCGCGGCCGCCGTCCGGGCGCGGTTTCCCCAGGTGCGGGTGCTGCGCCTGCCGGTGAACGCCGGCGCGGCCGCCCGCAACGTCGGTGTGGCCCTGGCGCAGACGCCGTACGTGGCGTTCGCCGACGACGACTCCTACTGGGACGGTGACGCGCTCGAACAGGCCGCCCGCGCGCTCGACCGCCATCCCAGTACCGCGCTGCTGGCCGCTCGCGTGCTGGTGGGGCCCACCGCGAAGCTCGACCCGGTCTCGGCGGGGATGGCCACCGCGCCGCTCGGCACCATGCCGACCCAGCCTGGCCCGTCGGTGCTGGGCTTTCTCGCCTGCAGCGCGGTGGTCCGGCGGGAGGTGTTTCTCGCGGTCGGTGGGTTCCAGCCCAAGCTCCACGTGTACGGCGAGGAGGCGCTGCTCGCCATGGACCTGGCGACTCAGGGGTGGGGCCTGGCTTACCTGCCGTCCCTCGTCGTGCGTCACCTGCCCGTGCCGAACGGCCGCGACCCGGCGGCGCGGCGGCGGCAACAGATCCGCAACGACCTGCTCACGACCTGGCTGCGCCGGCCGGCGACCCGGGCGGTACGCGACGCGGCGCGGGCGCTGTCCACCTCGGACGGACGTGCCGGCCTCCACGACGCGCTCGCCGAGCTGCCCTGGGTCATGCGACATCGCCGCCGGTTGCCGCCCCACCTGGAGGCGGCACTGCGACGGCTGGAGACGAGTCAGGCAGCCGTCGGGTAGGCCCGTCCCATCACCTGGCGCAGCTGGGCCGCGCCGGTGACGGTGAAGCGCTGGCCGGCGGCCAGGCGCAGCTCGAGACCCCGGCCCTGCTGGGCGGCGCGTGAGGCGGCCGCCGCGAGGGCCGTGACGATGCCGTCGTTGACGGTCGGCACGCGGACAAGGTCGATGACTATCGGGGTCGCCCGCTCGTCGACGATGTCGGCGAGCGCGTCGTGAATGCTGGCGGCAACGGTGGCGTCGAGTGGACCCTCGGCGTAGACCAGAGCGGCCTCGCCGAGACGGATGACGGTGAAGTAGGACACGCCCTCACCCCGGGCCTTGTAGGTGCTTCCCACGGTACCCAGGCGGAGCCCATGCGATACCGACGCGACGCGGCCACAATTGCGACTATGGGCGACCGGCTGGACGAGTACCGCCGCAAACGCGATGCCAAGCGGACGCCGGAGCCGGTGCCCGCGCAGCGCCCGAGCGCGGGCGGCGACGACACGTTCGTGATCCAGCAGCATCACGCCCGCAGCCTGCACTGGGACCTTCGGCTGGAGCGCAACGGCGTGCTCGTCTCCTGGGCCGTGCCGCGCGGAGTGCCCCGCGACCCGGCGCGCAACAACCTCGCGGTACAGACCGAGGACCATCCGATGGAGTACCGCGACTTCCACGGTGAGATCCCGGCCGGTGAGTACGGCGGCGGCCGGATGACCATCTTCGACCGAGGCACGTACGAGACGGAGAAGTGGCGCGACGGCGAGGTGATCGTCACGCTGCGCGGCGAGCGGATCTCCGGCCGGTACGTGCTGTTTCGCACCGACGGCAAGAACTGGATGATCCACCGGATGGACCCGCCGCCGGCCGGCTTCACGCCGATGCCCGACCTGGTGGCGCCGATGCTGGCGGCACGCGCGGCGAAGCTGCCGGCCGACGACGACGCGTGGGCGTACGAGCTGGCCTGGGACGGTGTGCGCGCCGTGACCTACGTGTCCGGCGGCCGCCCGCGGGCGCTCGGCACCGACGAGAAGGACATCACCGCCTCGTACCCGGAACTGCGCGAGATGGCCGAGGCGCTGGCGCCGACCGAGTGCGTACTCGACGGCATGATCGTGGCGTTCGACGCCTCGGGGCGGGTGAGCGAGGCCGCGCTGCGCCCGCGCGTGCGGGTCACCGACGGCGCGGCCGCCCGCCGGGTGGCGTCCCGGGTGCCCGTGCAGTACCTCGTCTTCGACCTGCTCTGGGTCGAGGGGCGCGCCACGGTGGACCTGCCGTACACCGAGCGGCGTGAGCTGCTTGACGCGCTCGAGCTGGCCGGGCCGCACTGGCAGGTGCCGCCGCACTTCACCGGCGGCGGGGAGTTCGCCCGGCAGGCCAGTCGCGAGCAGGGCGCCGGCGGCGTGGTGGCCAAGCGCCTCGACTCGCCGTACCTGCCGGGCAAGCGCACCCGCCAGTGGCTAGAGCTCCCCTGACCGCGTGCGCAGATAAGCGGCGATCGCGCTCATGTCCCGGTCGCCGAGCGCGGCGGCCACGGCGGCGCTCGCCACACCCAGGTTGGTGTCCGCCTGCGGCATGCGGGCGCCGACCCGGGCGGCGAGCTGGCGGACCAGGTCGAGGTCTTTGGCGACAAGGTCGATGCTGAACGCGACCGGCGCCTCGTCCGGCCGCTCGAACGCCGCCCGCTTGTACGAAACGAACGCCGAACCGATCGCGCTGTTGGCCAGCACTTCGTACGTGGTCTCGCGGGGCACGCCGGCCCGCTCGGCGAGCACGAGCGACTCGGCGAGGGCCTGGTTGAGCGCGAGCACGACGGTGTTGACGGCGAGCTTCACGACCGCGCCCGAGCCGAGGTCACCGACGTGGAAGACCTGGCGGGCCAGCAGGTCGAGCGCGGGCCGCGCCCGCTCGACCCCTTCCGCCGGACCGCCGACCATGAAGGTCAGCTGCCCCTTCTCCACCAGGGCGGTGCTGCCCGACACCGGTCCGTCCAGCAGCACCGCGCCGCGCCCGGTGACCAGCGGCTCGAGCCGGCGTACCGTCTCCGGGTCGACGGTGCTGCTCTCCACCACGACCGTGCCCTCGCGGAGGCCGGCCGCGACGCCGTCCGGGCCGTCGTACGCGGCGTGCACCGCCGCGTCGTCGGCGAGCGACACCAGCACCGTGCCGGCCTCGGCCACCGCCTCGCGCGCCGTCTGCGCCACCGCACACCCCGTCGCCTCGGCCTTGTCGCGGGTGCGGTTCCACACCACCACGTCGGCGCCCGACTCGCGCAGCCGGACCGCCATGGCGGCGCCCATCCGCCCCGTACCGATGATCGCAACGTTCACTTGAGCAGCCAGCCTCCGTCGACGGGGAGGTTGACGCCGTTGATCGCCCCGTTGCGGAGCAGGAAGACAACCGCGTCACGCACCTCGTTCATGACCGCGAGCCGGCCGAGCGGCGTACGCGCCACGACCGCGTCCAGCGGCTTGCCCTCCCAGTACGGGCTGTCGCCCACGATGCCGGGATGGATGCCGTTGACCCGGATCGGGGCCAGCTCGCAGGCGAGCGTGTGCACGAGACCGACCACGCCGCCGTTCACGGTGGAGACCGTGGTGGAGCCCGGGTACGGGCGCTGCATCGCCTGCCCGCCGAAGACCACGATCGAGCTGCCCTGGTGCATCTTCGGCACGAGCGTGTGCACGACCTCGGTGTAGCCGACCAGCTTGAGCGTGACCAGCCGGATCGCCCGCTCGATCGCGTACTCGGCGGCGGTGTTGTGGTCACGCTCGATCGCGGCGAGCACCAGATGGTCGACGCGCTCCACCCCGGCGAGCGCGTCGGCGATGGTCTCGGGCTCGGCGAGGTCGAGCGCCACGCCCCGCGCGCCCACCTCCTTGGCCACCCGCTCGGCCCGACCCGCGTCGCGGCTGGTCAGCACGACGTCGTCGCCGAGGTCGGCGAAGAAGCGGGCGACCTCCAGCCCGATCCCGGCCGAGCCGCCAACTACGACAACGCTCTGTGCCCGCCACGCTCCGTCGCTCGGCGCTCGGCCGCCGTCGTGGTCGAGGCCCGTAGCCTCACGACTCCCGCTCACGTGTCCTCCTTGTCCACAACCTCGACCAGGTACGTCCAGTCGCGGGCGAAGCGGTACGAATGGCGGGGCGGCGGCTGCGGGGCCTGTGTCTCCAGCCACCGCACCGGCCCGGCGCCGGCGTTGGCGAAGCCGTGCACGCAGCCGACACCCGCCCACGCCACGTCGCCGACCTCGAGGCGGTACCTCTCGCCGTCGAAGGTGGCATCGGTGGCGCCCTCGAGGATCAGGTACGTCTCCTCGAAGGGGTGGTCGTGCGCGCCGGCGACGCCGTCCGGCTGGTACTGCACCATGAACATCGTGGACAGGTCGGCGCCGAGGTCGCTGTCCACCATCATCTTCACCGTGATGCCGCTGTAGACCAGCAGTGCGGTGCGCATGCTCGCCGATACCGCGAGCAGGTCCTGGCTCTGCTTGCCCGGCTCCATGTGCTGCGGCGCGATGTGGCCGAACGTCTGGTTGCGCGGGTCTCGGGGATCCACCGGTAGCACCGGCCCGGGGGTGGCCAGTGCTACCGGCAGCGTGTCGCCGCCCATCCGCCCGCGCGGCTGCGGCGCCTGCATCTGCGCCCACCGGGCCGGCTCGTCGCCCAGGTTGCGCCACGCGTACGGCACGCCGGTGTTGACGAGGCCGTAGTCGCCGGGCTCCAACCGGTACGACCCGCCGGGCGTGTCCATCACGGCGGACCCGCTGAGCAGGAAGACCGACTCCTCGAACCAGTTGACCTGGCTGGGGACGGAGGCGCCGGGCGCCAGCTCGCAGACGGCGAACCCGGTGTGCACGGCGCCCGGCACGCCTTCGTCCACGATGGACCAGCGCGAGTAGCCGCCGGAGACGGCGGTGAACACCGCCTCCGACGCCCTCCGCACGACATGGCGGGAAACGCTCACGCCGCCACGGCCTTCTTGTCGGCCACCGCGCCGAGCAGACGGTCGCGGGCGTTCTCCACGAGCTGGCGGGCCCGAGTGACGTCGGCCAGCAACTTGCCGTCGCGCTTGACGAACTGCCCGGCCACGAGCACGGACTCCACGTTGGACACGTCGGCGCAAAGCGTGACCGCGGTGACCGCGTCGTGCACCGGCGCGATGTTGATCGCCCGCGCGTCGATGAGCACGATGTCGGCCTGCTTGCCGACGGTCAGCGAGCCGGTGCGGTCTTCCAGGCCGGCGACGTGTGCGCCGTTGAGCGTGGCGATCTCCAGCATCTGGCGTGCGGTGAGGTGCCCCTCGGCCGGCTCGTTCTTCTCCCAGTAGATCGCGTTGCGCCGCGCCCGGTCGGTGCCGAACGCGCTGCGGATCTGGGTGAACATGTCGCCCGGCACCGTGGTCACCACGTCGATCGAGAGGCTGGGGCGCAGGCCGTACTCGATGGATTTGGCGACCGGCGGCCATCCGTGCCCCATCTGGACCTCGACCTGCGGTGCGATGGAGACCGTGCCGCCGCTGCGGGCGACGAGCCCCCACTCCTCCTCGCTGAAGTAGCAGCAGTGGATGTACGTGGTGTCGGCGCCGAGCAGGCCCAGCCCGTCGAGCTGCTTGATCATGCCGAAGCGGCCGGCCATCCGCCCCATCGCCACGTGCACGGTGATCGGGATGCCCAGGTCACGGGCCATCTCCCACTCGGCGCGCACCACGTCGTCGGTGCAGAAGCCGGGACCGCGGGTGGCGAGGCCCATCGTGAGCAGCCCGTCGGGGGAGGAGAAGTACGTGTCCCGGATGCGCCGCACGTCGTCCTTCGGGATCACGATCTTGCTCTCGAACCAGTAGTCGGCGAGCGAGGTGTTCGCGCTGCCGTACGCGTACTGCGCGCGGATGCCCGCCTCCTGCAGGCCGCGGATGCCGGCGTCCGGGTGGTCCGGCGTGTTGTTGATGTGCGACCAGTCGACGAGCGTCGTGATGCCCGCGTTGAGGCACTCCAGCGCGCCGGCCAGGTTGCTCGCGTACACGTCGTCCGGGGTGTACACCGGCGCGAACGTGTCCAGGATGTCGACGAAGTAGTCGTCAAGCGTGGCATTCGGCGCCACGCCGCGGATCGCGGACTCCCAGGTGTGCCGGTGGGTGTCGACGAAGCCGGGTATGACGATGCGGCCGGCGGCGTCGACCACCTCGGCGTCGGCCTCGATGTGCGGCTCGATACCGACGATCTCGTCGTCTTCGATCAGAATGTCGCCGCTCGGCAGGTCACCGAGCGACGCGTCCATCGTGAGGATATGGCCGCCGCGGAGCAGAATACGGTTCGGCATGAGGGCACTCCCTAATAGGCGGTTAGCCTTCGGATCGCCTCGGTGACCTTGTCGACGGTCGGGATCACCTCGGCTTCGAGCGAGTCGGCGAACGGCAGTGGCACGTTGGCACCGGCGACCCGCTTGATCGGGGCGTCGAGCAGTTCGAAGCCTTCGTCGGCGACGACCGAGACGACCGTGCCGCCCCAGCCGCCCTGGTACGGGTTTTCCTCCACGACGACGAGCCGGGAGGTCCGCTCGAGCGAGCGCAGGACGGTGCGCATGTCGAGCGGGATGAGGCAGCGCAGGTCGATCACCTCGACCGAGATGCCCTCGCCGGCCAGCTGCTCGGCCGCCTTCAGCGAAAGCGGCACTGTGGAGGCGAGCGCCACGACCGTGACGTCGGTGCCCTCACGGGCCACCGCCGCCTGGCCGAGCTCGACCACATGGTCGTCCGGCGGGCGCGGCCCGGAGCCCGCGAGCAGCGCCTTGTGTTCGAAGAAGACGACCGGGTCGTCGCTGCGGATGGCCGCCGCCATCAGGCCGACCACGTCGGCAGGGTTGGACGGCGCCACGATCTTGAGGCCGGGGACGGCCAACGCCCAGTTTTCCACCGCCTGCGAGTGCTGGGCGCCGAAGCCCAGCCCGCCGCCGTTGGCCGTGCGCACGACCAGCGGCACGGTCACCTGCCCGCCGGTCATGTAGCGCGCCTTCGGGATCTCGTTGGCCAGGTAGTCCCAGCAGCACGCGAGGAAGTCGCTGAACATGATCTCGGCGACCGGCCGCATGCCGGTCATGGCCGCGCCCATGGCGGCACCGACGATCGCCTGCTCCGAGATCGGCGTGTCCCAGACGCGCCCCGGCCCGAACTCCTTGAAGAGCCCGACAGTCGTCTTGAACACACCCTCCGCCGCGCCGATGTCTTCCCCCAGGCAGACGACGCTCGGGTCCCGGCGCATCTCGCGGGCGATGCCCTCGGCCACCGCGTCCCGGTACGTGAACTTCACGTCCGCCATGCCGCTCCCCCGTCCGCCCACACGTCGGTGAAGGCCATTGCCGGCTCCGGCTCTGGCGCGTTCTTGGCCGCGGCGATGGCGGCGTCCACTGTGGCCGCCGCCCGCCGGTCGCGCTCCGCGATCGTGTCCGGTGACACGCCCAGCGCCTCCAGCCGGGCCCGGGCCACGTCGAGCGGGTCGTGCTTCATCCACCGCTCCACCTCGTCGGCCGGGCGGTACTTGGCCGGGTCGGCGCGGCTGTGTCCGAAGTGGCGGTACGTCTGCGCCTCGATGAGGGTCGGCCCGTCGCCCTTGCGCGCCCGCTCGGCGGCCCGCGCCACCGTCTCCCACACGACCACCACGTCGTTGCCGTCGATGATCTCGGCGGGCATGTTGTACCCGGCGGCCCGGTCGGCGGCCGGGTTGGGCACCGCGGTCACCGCCTCGATCGGCGTGTACTCCATGTAGAGGTTGTTTTCGCAGACGAACAGCACCGGCAGCGACCACACCGCCGCGAGGTTGAGCGCCTCGTGGAACGCGCCGATGTTCGTGGCGCCGTCCCCGAAGAACGCCACGGCCACCTGGCCGCTGCCGCGCAGCTTCGCCGACCACGCCGCGCCGGCGGCCATCGGCAGGTGCGCGCCGACGATCGCGTACGAGCCGAGCATGCCTTTGCTCGCCTTGGTCAGGTGCATCGAGCCGCCCTTGGCCTGGCACAGCCCGGTGGACCGGCTCATCAGCTCGGCCAGGCACTCCTCCGGCGTCGCGCCGCGGGCCAGCGCGTGGTGGTGGCCGCGGTACGTGGCGAAGACGTAGTCGTCCGGGTGCAGCGCGGCGCTGGCGCCGACCGCGACCGCCTCGTGCCCGGCGGCCAGGTGGGTGGTGCCCTTGACCAGGCCGGACATGAAGAGGTCATGTGCGGCCTTCTCGGTGCGCCGGATCAAAACCATCTCCGCGTACGCGTCGAGCAGCTCGTCCGGCGTCATTCGCCCGCCCCTTGAGCGTGTTCAGGTGGGACTGCGCCTCGCGAGCGGTCGGCAGCGGGCCGTCCACTGTCCAGTACCGGCGCCCCGCGATCAGCAGCTTCTCGGCCGGGAACTTCGTGATCACCTCGCACCCGTCGGCGGTGACCACGACCTCCTCCTCGATCCGCGCCGCGGAGTAGCCGTCGCCGGCCGGCCAGTACGTCTCCAGCGCGAAGACCATGCCCTCTTCCAGCACCTCGGGGTGATCCAGCGAGACGAGCCGGCTGAACACCGGCTTCTCCCAGATGGAGAGCCCGACACCGTGCCCGTACTGCAGCGCGAAGGCGGCCATCTCGTCGGGGAACCCGAACTCCTCGGCGCGCGGCCACAGCGACACGATGTCGGCCGTGGTCGTGCCCGGCTTGACCAGCGCTATCGCCTGGTCCATGTACTCCCGGCACCGGGTGTACGCGTCCCGCATGCCGCGCGACGCGCTGCCCACCGCGAAGCAGCGGTAGTAGCACGTGCGGTAGCCGAGGTGGCTGTGCAGGATGTCGAAGAACGCCGGGTCGCCGGGGCGGATCAACCGGTCGCTGTACACGTGCGGGTGGGGCGCGCACCGCTCGCCGGAGATCGCGTTGACCCCCTCGACGTACTCGCTGCCGAGGTCGTAGAGGACCTTGCTGACCAGGCCGACGCACTCGTTCTCCCGGACGCCGGGGCGCAGGAACTCGTACAGCTCCTCGTACGCCGCGTCGACCATCGCGCACGCCTGTGCGAGCAGGCTGATCTCGTCACGGGTCTTGATGCGCCGCGACTCCAGGAAGACCTGCTGCCCGTCCACGACGGTCAGTCCCTCGGCCTGCAGCGCGGCCAGGACCGGCATCTCGATCAGGTCGACGCCGACCGGCGCGTCCGCCAGGCCGTGCTCGCGCAGCACGGTGGCGACCTTCTTGGCGACGTCTGCGGCGATGCCCGCGTCCGGATGGAAGGCCCCGCGCAGCGTGGAGATCCCGGCCCGGGCCCGCTCGGTGCCGTCGAGCCACGGGTTGTAGAGCTGGTGGTGCCGGGCAGCGGAACCGAAGTCCCAGATCACCGGCTCGCCGCCGCGAGGCAGCACGGCAAACCGGATCAGCTTGTCCATCGCCCAGGTGCCGATGTGCGTGGACGTCAGATAGCGGATGTTGGAGAAGTCGAAGGTGAGCAGCGCGCCGAACTCCGACGCGTCCAGCTGGGCCTTGAGCCGGTCAAGCCGCTCGCGGCGCAGCCGATCCAGGTCGACACGCTCTTCCCAGTCGACGGCGTTCGTCCCGAACGTGCGGATAGCCACCGCGCCCTCCTCACTGAGGCGACCCCCTCAGTGAAGGACGTGTTAAGGGCCCGTGTCAAGCGTCACTTAACGGTTCACAGGAACCGTCAAGGCTCTTCGTGCACGTACCAGACGCCGACGGCGGGCGTGACCCCGTCGTTCCGGTACCGGTGGGGGGTGCTCGACGGGAACGAGACCGCGTCGCCCGGGCGCAGCAGGTGCTCCTCGAAGCCGAGCGTCAGGGTCAGCTCACCTTCGAGCAGAAACCCGTACTCCAACCCGGAGTGGCGCATGAGCTGGTCGCCGCTGGACGAGCTGCCTCCCGGCGCGTACGTCACCAGCAGGAAGTCGATCCGCGTGCCCGGCACGTGCCCCAGGCGCTCCCAGGTCACGCCGGAGTCCAGCTGCAGCACCTCGCGGGCCTCGGGGCGCACGATCGGACCGATGCGGTGGCCGGCCGGCTGGGCGAACCCGTGCACCGCCTGGAGCGCCGTGCCGATCATCGGCTCCGCCGCACCGAGGTCGGACGCGTCCGCCTCCGCGTTGTCGAAGACGTCCTCGACGGAGATCTCCAGCGCTTTGGTGATCGCGTACAGGGTGCTCACCGACGGGCGGCTCTTGCCCGTTTCGATCTGGGAGATCAAGCTGGCGGACACGCCCACCGCCCGCGCCAGGGCGCGCAGGCTCATTCCGTGGCGCAGCCGCGCCTCGCGGATGCGCTCGCCGACCGGCGGAAGAGCAGTGGTCACTGTGCCTCCGGGTTCGCTCGCTCCCTCACGCCCGCATCGTACAGCCCTGCTGAACAAAATCATGAGCGCCATTGATCGCTTTCAGTCATAGAATGGCTACGCATCGAAGGTGAGGTGGGATGGCAGGCGACAAGCGGTACACCCCTGTCGTCGGCATGCGCGCCCTCTTCACCGCCGCGGCGGTCCTGTCCCTCCTGTTTGGATACATAGGCCTTCATCAGTATATGGGTGATTCCGCCCGGTTCACCGATGTCCTCTACAACTCGTTCCAGCTCTTCGTCCTGGAGCTGCCGCCGGCCGGTGGCGCCGGGGCGTACCCGATCACTTTGGAGATCGCCCGCTTCGCCGCGCCGGCCGTCACCTTCTACGCGCTGGTCGAGGCCCTGCGGCTTGTCTTCGCGGCGGAGGCTGAGCGGCTGCGCGCCCGCCGGGCGCGCGGCCACGTGGTGATCTGCGGCGACGGGCCGATGGCGACGAGCCTGTCCCGGCAGCTGCGCCTCAGCGGCAACCGCGTGGTTCACGTCGCCGATAGCCGCAGCGACCCGCCCGACCGCGGCCGCCGCCAGCCGCTGTGGGTGCTCGGCGACGCCCGTAACCCGGACGTGCTGCGCGCCGCCGGCGTCGCGCACGCCAGCGCCCTCTACGCGTGCACCGAGGACAGCGCCACCAACACCGCGATCGCTCTCGCGGCCGGGCGGCGGCAGCGCGGCGAGCGGCCGCTTGCCGTGTACGCCCAGGTGGAAGACCCCGAACTCTGCCTGGCCCTGCAGGCACGGCACCTCGGCACCATCGAGCCGCCGGCGATCCGGCTGGACTTCTTCAACGCCGACGACCTGGCCGCCCGCCACCTGCTCGCCAAGGACCCGATCATCCCGCCGCTCGACCGGCCGCCCCGCTTCCTCGTTGTCGGCGCCACCACGTTCGGCCGCGCGATCATCGTGGAGCTGGCCCGGCAGTGGCGGGTGCTCGCACCGGCGGCCATGTGGCGCGTCGAGGTGTCCGTGGTCGACGACGCGGCCACCCAGTTGGTCGACGAGCTGACGTTCCGGTACCCGTTCCTCAGCAAGTCCTGCGACCTGACGCCGTACGACGAGAACCTGCTCGCGGTGCTCGCCGAGGAGGGGACGCCGGAGCCACCCGACCGGGTGTTCATCTGCTTGGAGGACGAGCAGCTCGCGCTGAAGACCGCGCTGATCGCCGACCGGCTGTGGCGGGGCGGCCCGGGCACGGTGATCGTCCGCCAGGACCAGCTCGCGACGCTGCAGAGCGCTTTCGACGGCGCCCGCGACGAGCGGCTCTTCGACGAGGTCTCCGGCACCCTCCGCCTGTTCGGCGTCGTCGACGCGGCGTGCGACCCGACCATGATCCGTGACGACCTCGGCGAGCGCCTGGCCCGCGTCATACACGAGAGTTACCTGATCGCCCGGCAGCGGCGCGGCGACGGGTTCGACGAGACGCCGGCCATGGTCCCCTGGCAGCGGCTGCCCGACCGGCTCAAGAGCGAAAACCGCGCGCAGGCGGCCGACATCGGCCGCAAGCTCCGCGCGATCGACTGTGTGCTCGCGCCCCGCGTGGCGGCCGGCGGCGAGCACACGCTGACCACGACCGAGGTGACCCGACTGGCCACGATGGAGCACGAGCGGTGGCTGCGGGCACGGCTACGCGAGGGCTGGCGGTTCGCGGAAGAGCGCGACGACGAACGTATGCTGCATCCGGCGATCCGGCGCTGGGCCGACCTGCCGGAGAGCCTCCGGACGGTCAACGCCGACGCCATCCGCGAGCTGCCCGCGATGCTGGCCGACTCCGGCTTTCGCATCGTGCGGATGAGGGAAGGTTCGTGATGGCGCGGATCGGGATCACCGGACACGCTCGGCTGGCCGGCGACACCGCCGCCCTCGTGGCCGACGCCATCGCCGCTGAGCTGCGCAAGCACGAGGGCGACAAGCTGTGCGGCATCACCTGCCTGTGTGACGGCGCCGACCAGATCTTCGCCCAGGCGGTGATCGAGCGGGGCGGCGACCTCGCCGTGGTGCTCCCGGCCGACGACTACCGGGAGCGACTTGTCGACCGGGACGACTTCGACCGCCTGCTGGGCAAGGCCGCACACGTGTCGCGGATGCCGTTCCGCCACTCCGACCGGCGGGCGTTCAAGGCGGCCAGCGAGGAGGTCCTGCGCCAGTGTGAGCTGCTCCTTGCGGTCTGGGACGGGCTGCCGTCCCGCAAGCTCGGCGACACCGCCGACGTGGTCGGCACGGCGCGTGCGCAAGGGCTGCCCGTGGTGGTGCTGTGGCCGGCCGGGGCCCACCGAGCCTGACCGCTTTGGGGCCTGTCGCCCTTGGTTCTGCCATTTATACTCACCGTTAAGTGTCTCTCGGTGCCGGAGCGCTTCGCCCGGCAGCGCCGGGGTTGGACCGGCCAAGCCCGGCTCGGAGGTGCGATTGCTGTACTTCTTTCTCAGCTATGCCCGCGGCGACGAAGACGACCTGGTCCGGCAGTTCTTCAACGATCTCAGCGTCGAAGTGCGTGTCCGGGCCGGCCTGCACAAAGACGCCGAAGTGGGCTTCATCGACGCCCGCATGAAGGCGGGCACGGTCTGGTCGGCCGAGCTCGCCGAGGCCCTTTCCCAATGCCGTTCGTTCATCGCGTTGCTGTCCCCCGCTACTTCCTGAGCCGACCCTGCGGCCAGGAGTGGCAGATCTTCGCCGACCGCGTCGCCCGCTACGAGGAAGAGATGGGCCTGGACCCCTCAGTCCTCAAGCCCCTGCTCTGGGTGCCCCTCCCACCCGGCAAGATGCATCCCGTAGCGGCCCGCATCCAGTTCTCCTCCGACCTGCTCGGCGACACCTGCGTGCGGCAGCTGATGCGGCTGCAGCGCCACCAGGACGCCTATCGCGAGTTCGTCTTCGAGCTGGCCGGCCAGATCGTGGAGAGCGCCGAGACGCACCCGATCCCGGAAGGGCACAGCTATCCCGACCTGGAGAGCGCGCCAAGCATCTTCCACACGCCGCAGCCGGCCGTCGAGTCCCTCAACGGCTCTGAACGCGACGCCGACTCGGACGCCCTCACCGTCCACTTCGTCGTCGCGGCGCTGACCCGGAGCAAAGCCCTCTCCGTCCGCTCCGACCGCGCGGTGTACGGCGACCGCCCGCGGGACTGGGCGCCCTACCACCCGGTGCGTCCCAGCCCGCTCGCCGAGTACGCGTCGGCCATCGCCGAGAGCCAGCGCTTCGCATCCCGCGTGGCCGACCTGGAGGAGCTGGCCGAGCGGGCCGAGCTCGCCAGCCGCCACAACCAGATCGTCGTGCTGCTCGTCGACGTGTGGGCGACCGAGCTCGAAGAGGCGAGCCGCGTGCTGACGGCGTACAACGCGCGGGAGATCCGCGAGCGCGAGCCGACGACCGCGGTGCTGATCCCGCGCAGCCTCGACGACCGCGAGACCGTGCAGCACTGGCGCCGGCTTTCCGAGGAGTGCCGGCGGATCTTCCGCGGTACGGCGGACGACGACGAGCTCTACCGGTCCAACATCCCCACCTACCAGGCGTTCGAGCAGGATCTGCCGGCCGTGCTGCAGGTGGCGGTCAACCGCATGTTCGTCAGTGGGCACGTCCACCGGCGGCCGGACGGGGAGGTCAGCTCCGACCGCCCCATGCTCGACGCGCCATGAGCGCTTTGTCTACAGGGGAGGCACGACCGTGACGGAGAGCGGCGGCGGCACCATCGTCACGTTCTACTCGTACAAGGGTGGTACCGGCCGCACCATGGCACTGGCCAACCTGGCGTGGATCCTGGCCAGCCAGGGCAAGCGCGTGCTCGCCGTCGACTGGGACCTGGAGTCTCCCGGCCTGCACAAGTACTACCACCCGTTCCTCCTGGACAAGCAGCTGCGCACCTCGCCCGGCGTGATCGACATGATCCGCGACTACGCGACCGCGATGATGCAGCCGATCCACGACTCGGAGACCACCGAGTGGCTCGCCTCGCACGCCGACGTCCTGCGCTACGCGGTCTCGCTCGACTGGCAGTTCCCGGACAAGGGTTTTCTCGACTTCCTCCCGGCCGGGCAGCAGGACTCGTCGTACACGCGGGTGGTCAGCACGTTCGACTGGTCGGCGTTCTACGAGCGGATGGCGGGCAACACGTTCCTCGACGCCCTCCGGCGCAACATGCGGGAAAACTACGACTACGCGCTCATCGACAGCCGCACCGGCGTGAGTGACGGCGGCGGCATCTGCACGGTGCGCCTGCCCGACGTGGTCGTCGACTGCTTCACGATGAACGCGCAGAGCATCGACGGCGCCCTCTCCGTGGCGAAGTCGATCGCGCGGCAGCGCACCGACCGCCCGGTGCGGCTGCTGCCGGTACCGATGCGGGTCGAGGACGCCGAGCAGGTCAAGCTGGAAGCCGGCCGCGACTACGCCCGGCAGAGCTTCGCGCCGTTCCTCAGCCGCCGCTCCCCGAGGAGGTCGAGCAGTACTGGGGCGACGTCGAGATCCCGTACAAGCCGTTCTACGCGTACGAGGAGATCCTGTCAGCCTTCGGCGACCGGTCCCGCCAGGAAAACTCGCTGCTCGCGGCGTACGAGCGGCTGGCGAAGGTGGTCACCGACGGCGACGTCGAGCAGATGGTCCCGCTCGACGAGCGGGTGCGCCGGCGGTGGCTCGCGGCGTTCGAGCGGCGCCGCACGGCCGGTACCTCCGACGTGTTCATCAGCTACGCGGCGGTCGACCGGATGTGGGCGGAGTGGATCAGCGGCGAGCTCGACGACGCCGGCCTGCGGGTCGCGATGCGCGAGGTCGACTTCCCGGCCGACTCCGACACCGGCGGCGACGTGCCCGCGCTGCTGGCCGACGCGACCCGCGCGATCGTGCTGCTGTCCCAGGACTACGTCCAGTCGCCCAACGCGGCCGAGCTGTGGAAGCTGCTGGCCAGCCGCGACCCGGTGAGCGGCGCGCCGTTCCTCGTGCCGGTGCGGCTCGACAACGTGCGCGTCGGTCCGCCCTTCCACGACAGGATCCCGGTCGACCTCGCCGGCCTCACCGAGCAGCGGGCCGTCGAGGCGCTGTTGGAGGCGCTCGACCAGCCCGTGTACCCGCGCCCGGCGGCCTCCGTGCAGGACGACAACGGCACGCCGCGCCGGCGCTTCCCCGCGCTCGAGCCACCACTGTGGAGCGTCCCGCAGCGCAACGGCACGTTCACCGGGCGGCGCCGCACACTCGAAGCGCTGCGCAACCGCCTCTCCGCCACCGGTGCCGCCGTTGTGCCGCAGGCGCTGCACGGCCTCGGCGGCGTGGGCAAGACCCAGATCGCTTTGGAGTACGCGCACCGCTTCCGCGCCGACTACGACGTGGTGTGGTGGGTCTCCGCACAGCAGACCAGCGTCGTCCGCTCGTCGCTTGCCGCCCTCGCCGAGCAGCTCGGCGTCCCCACCGGCGACAGCGTCACCGAGCGGGTGCGCGCCGGGCTGGAGGCGCTGCGCCAGGGCCGCCCGCACCGCCGATGGCTGCTCGTCTTCGACAACGCCGACGACCCGGCCCAGCTCCGCGAGTACATCCCGCAGGGCCCCGGCCACGTCCTCATCACCACGCGCGACCAGGCGTGGGCCCGGGAGGCGCACGTCGTCGAGGTCGGCGTGTTCGCCCGCGAGGAGAGCGTCGCCTTCCTGCACCGGCGGATCCCGCACCTTGCCGACGCCGACGCGGACCTCGTCGCCGAACGCCTTGGCGACCTCCCGCTCGCCATCGAGCAGGCCGGCGCGTGGCTGGCCGCCACCGCGATGTCGGTCTCGCACTACCTGGAGCTGCTGGAGACGCAGCCGCTGCGGATGCTCGAAGAGGAGCTGCCCCCGACTACAAGGCCAGCTCCGCGCAGCCCTGGCTGGTGTCGCTCGACAGCCTCCGCCAGCGCAGCCCGGCCGCGGCCAAGCTCCTGGAGATCTGCGCGTTCTTCGCACCCGAGCCGATCCCGGTCTCGCTCGTCTACAGTGACCGGTTCATCGAGGCGCTGCTCCCCTTCGACCCGTCGCTGCGCGAGCGCATGCTGATGGGGCGCGCGATGCGCGAGATCAGCCGGTACGCGCTGGCCCGCATCGACTCCGGCCGGCCCGGTGCCAACTCCTCCGTGCGGCGGCGGATCGCCGACCGCGGTGAGGACGGCGGCGGCCAGAGCATCCAGCTGCACCGCCTGATGCAGACCATCATCCGGGCCACGCTCAGCCCGGAGGAGCGGACCGAAAACCAGCATCAGGTACACGAGATCCTGGCCGCTGCCAACCCCGGCGACGCCGACAACGCCGAGTACTGGCCGCTCTACGCCGACCTGTGGCCGCACCTGCTGCCGTCCGGGGTGCTCGACTCCGACTCGCCGCACGTGCGCCAGCTCGTGCTCGATGTCGGCCGGTACCTGTGGAAGATCTCCGACTACCCCACCGCACAGGCGTACGCCGAGCAGGCGATCGCGCAGTGGGAGCGGGAGTACGGCGCGGACGACCAGGCCACGCTGATGATGCGGTACAACCTGGCCTGCGCCCTGCGCCTGCAGGCGGACTACAACGCGGCGTACGCGATCGACGACGACGTCTACGGCCGGCTGAGCCGTACCGCCGGCGACGACCACCCGTACACGCTGATGGCCGGCGGCGGCCTCGCGGCCGACCTGCGCGCGCTCGGCCAGCTGACCAGGGCCCGCGACCTCGACGAGCAGATCGAGTCGCGGTGGCGCGAAGCGTTCGGCGAGGAGCACCCGCGCACCCTCACCGCCGGCCACAACCTCGCCATCTCGCTGCGCCTCGTCGGCGACCTGCGGGCGGCGCTGATTCTCCAGGAGCGCACGCTGCGCCGCCGCCGGGCCGTGCACGGCGAGCTGCACCCGTGGACGCTCTACTCGGCCGGCAACTACGGCCGCGACCTGCGCGACAACGGTGACCTGCGCGAGTCCCGGCGGGTACTGGAGACCGCGCTCAACGGCCACCGCCGCGTGCTCGGCGAGGACCACCCCGAGTCGCTGCGGGCGGCGAAAAACTTCGCGGTGACGCTGCGCAAGCTCGGCGAGTTCGAGCAGGCGTACGCGCTGAGCACCGACACGCTGGCCCGCTCGCTGCGGGTGCACGGGCCGCAGCACCCCGACTCGCTCGCCTGCGCGATGAACCTCGCCTGCGACGAGTCCGCCCTCGGCCAGGACCTGAGCGCCCGGCGCCGCGCCACGCCCGTCTACGAGTGGTACCGGTCGTCGATGGGCGAGGACCACGCGTTCACGCTGGCGTACGGCAACAACCTCGCCATCTTCATGCGCAAGGCCGGCGACGTCACCGCGGCCCGCGAGCTGACCCGGAAGGTGGTCGACCGCTTCACCGCGACGGTGGGCCCGGAGCACCCGTACACACTGGCCGCGGTGGTCAACTCCGGCGACGACCTCTTCCAGTCCGGCGACTTCAGCGGCGCACGCGCCAGCGACGAGCAGGCCTATCCCGCATCCGGCAGGTGCTCGGCGCCGAACACCCCGACACGCTGGCCGCGGGGAGCAACCTAGCGATCAGCCGCCGCGCCGACGGCGACCGCCAGGGCGGCAACGCGCTGATGGAGTCGATGCTGAACATCTACCGCCGCCTGCTCGGCGAGGACCACCCGAACACCGTGGCCGCCGCCAACTGGTCCCGCCTGAGCTGCGACCTCGAACCCCCACCCACGTAGACGGCTTGGGCTCGCCGCCCGCAGAGCTTCAACCCACAACAGAATCGGGCTACCGCGACGCCCGTCGCGGTCCGGACCGTTGCTCCCGCGGCCTCACTCTCCGCGGTCGCCCAGCTCAACCCAGGAACCCGCTCGGCAGATCTTGGCAAGCTAGCGTCGAAATGGCGCGCTAACTCACCAAGATTTCGAAGCTCACACCGCCTGCACCTGATCGACAGTCACCGACCGCGACGATGGTGCCGAACGGCGGGCGGGCTCGCGCACTCGGGCTGAGCTTGCCGCCTGCGGAGGGTGAGGCCGCGGGAGCAACGGTCCGCACCACCGCGAGCATCGCGGTAGCTCCCATCTGGTGGGTTGTGTGCTGGTCAGTTCGGGGTGGCGGTGCCGTCGGCGAGCCAGGTGCGGAGGCGGGCGGTCGTGTGGGTGAACTGCTTGCGGTAGGTCGTGGCGTTGAGGCCGTAGTGGGCGCGGAAGCGGCGGGCGAAGTAGTTCTGGTCGGGCCAGCCCACCATGCGGCCGATCTGGGTGATCGGCAGGTCGGTGTGCAGGAGCAGCGTGCCCGCCGTCTCCACGCGGTGCTGCGAAAGGTAGGCCATCGGCGGCAGGCCGGTCGCCGACTTGAAGAGGCGCACCAGGTAGCCGGGCGCCAGGTGCAGGTCGGCGGCGAGCTCGGTCAGCGTCCAGCGGTGGGCGGGCCTCGCCTCCAGCAGGCGCATCGCCTCGACCACCGCCGGGTGGGTCGGGCCGGCCGGCTCGGCGCCGCCCTCGCGGGAGCCGGCCACCGCGCGGCCCAGGTTGCTCAGGAAGAGGGAAAGGCGGCCGATGATGTCGCCGCGGTGCATGGCGACCGGGGCTAAACGTAGGCGGTCCAGCGCGTCGAGGTGATCGAGGCATTCGGTGAGTGCGGTGCCGTCGAGGCTGGCGGTGAGCATGCCGCGGCGCTGCATGGAGTGCGGCCCGGTCCAGAGCAGGTAGCTCAGCAGCGGGTCCTCGCGGGTCCAGGCCAGCTCCCGGTGCAGCAGCTCGGTGCTGAATCAGCAGTTGTACACGTCGAGCCGCGCGCACTCCTCGTACCCGTGCCAGACGCCGGGCCGCAGCAGGATCACGTCGCCGACGCGCAGGCGCCGACGGCCGGCGAGTGAGTGGTGCACGCCGTCGCCGCCAGTGACGACCGCGATCTCCACGAAGCTGTGCGTGTGCACCGGGTGGGAGCCCTCGTGCAGGTAGTGGCCGGCGTAGGGCGAGCGAGCCGTCGGTGAAGTAGAGCAGCCCTTTCAGCCGCTCGACCGGTGGCTCCGCGAGAGCCGGCGTGTCCGCCATATCGGGACCATACTCCCGACGTGATCGTCACTCCAGGTGATAGCGCAGCCACCGCAGCTGGCGGCGTACGTGCACCGCCTCGCCGCCCTCGTGGTGGTTGAAGGGGTACGCGTAGAGCGCGCGGTCTTCCGCCCCGTACTGGTTGTACGCCGCGTACACGGTGCTCGGTGGGCACACCGTGTCCCGCAGTCCCACGCCGAAGTGCGCGGGCGCGTTGGCGCGGCGGGCGAAGGCCACGCCGTCCATGTAGGACAGTGTGCGCCGGGCCGCCTCCTCGGCCTCCCGGTGCACGGCCAGAAACGCGACGATCTCGCCGTACGGCGTGGCGTCGGTGATGTCGATCGCGCGCTGGATGTGGCACATGAACGGGGCGGTGGTGATCAGGGCCGCCAGGTCCGGCACGAGCCCCGCCACCGCGAGCGCGAGCCCGCCGCCCTGGCTGTTGCCCGCGACCGCAACGCGCGCCGGGTCGACGCCGGGCAGCGCGCGGGCGGCCTCCACGGCGCGGACCGCGTCGGTGATGAGCCGCCGGTAGTAGTAGTCGTGCGGGTCGAGGATGCCGCGGGTGACCGGCCCCGGCCCACCGAGCGCGCCGTTGTGCGGGTCGGGGGTGTCGCCACCGGTGCCGTACTGCCCACCCTGCCCGCGCGAGTCCATGAGCAGGTACGCGTAGCCCGCCACCGACCAGGTGAGCCGCTCGTGCGGGAGACCGCGGCCGCGCCCGTACCCCAGGTACTCCACGACCGCCGGTATCGGATCGTCCACACCGGCCGGTCGCGTGTACCAGGCGCGGATGGGATCCCCGCCGTACCCCGCGAACGTGAGGTCCCACGTCTCCACAAGCGACAGCTCGTTGCGGTACGGCTTCAGGTCGATGAGGATCGGCTTCGTCTCTGCCAGCTCCACTGTGGAGCGCCAGAACACGTCGAAGTCGGGCGGCTCGGCCACGTCCGGTGCGTACCGCTCAAGCTGGTCCAGCGGAAGGTCGAAGAGCGCCATCAGTCGGTCCGTTCCACCACGGCCTTGCCGGAAGAGGAGCTTGCCGGACCGGATCCCGGCCGCCACGGGGCGGTGCTCTCGCGGACGATCAGCTCGGTCACCAGGTCGATCCGGCTGGTGGCCAGCTCCTCGCCGCGGGCAAGGTCGAGCAGCATGCGGGTGGCGGTGCCGGCCATGTCGCGCAGCGGCTGGTTGACGGTGGTGAGCGCCGGTCCGATCCACGTGGCCATGGGCAGGTTGTCGTAACCCACGACCGAGAGGTCACGCGGGACGTCGAGGCCGAGCTGCCGGGCCGCCCGCATGACGCCCATCGCCTGGATGTCGGAGCCGGCGAAGATCGCCGTCGGGCGGTCGGGGCGCCGGAGCAGCTCCAAGCCGTGGTCGTTGCCGCTGTACGCGGCGAAGTTGCCGAAACGCACCAGCTCGGGATCGACCTGTACGCCCGCTTCGTCGTGCGCCGAACGGAAGCCGGCCACCCGGGCCCGGCTGCACAGCACGTCCTCCGGGCCGGAGATCACTGCGATCCGCCGGTGTCCCAGCTCCAGAAGGTGGCGGGCGGCGAGGAGGCCGCCGTTCCAGTTGTTGGAGCCGACGGTGGGCACCATCGCCGACGTCGCGCTGTCGGTGTCGACGACCACGAACGGGATCCGCTGCCGCTGGAGCTGGCGCTGCTGCGCGGGCGCGAGGTGGCAGAGCACCAGGAGCACGCCGAGCGGGCGCCGCCCGTACACGGTGTCGAGCCACTGCTGCGACGGGCTGTGCGCGCCACCGAGCTGGGACAACACGATGTCGACCTTGGCGCCGGCGGTCACCGCCTCCACGCCCTTGATGATCTCTATGGCCCAGGCGGTGTCGAACTCGTGGAAGACGAGGTCGATCTGCTGTGACGTGGCCGCCTGGCGGCTGGCACGGCGCCGGTAGCGGTGCCGCTCCAGGCTCTCCTCGACGCGTGCGCGGGTCTCGGGCGCGACGTCCGTGCGCCCGTTGAGGACCTTCGACACGGTCGTGACGGAGACGCCGACCTCGTCGGCGATGGTCGCGATGGTGGCGGATCCGGGCTTCGCGACCGGAGGGGGAACCGTCATCGAAAACTCACGCAGCCTACTCGGAAGTTTCGGCAGACTCTGCCACAGACGACCCGACCTTGGCCAGCCTCGCCAGGGCCAGGGGCAGCCGCGCCCAGGCATGACCCACAGGACCATACACCAAGTTGACCATTGCAATCGAGACTCTTGACATCGATCGGCAGCGACGCCTAAGTTGCCGCCAGATGTAACGGAGTTGTTGCGGAAACTTTCGGCAGGCGACTCCGCTCGGTGCGGCGACATACGCCCCCGTCCATCGAAGGGGTGGCATGGCAGGTCAGGTACCGGTCGGCACGGATTTCGCGCCCGCGGACGCGCGCTGGCGCGACCCGAAGCTGCCGCCCGCCGAGCGCGCCGACGCTCTCCTGCCGCTGATGACGCTGGAGGAAAAGCTCGCCCAACTCGTGGGCATCTGGGTGGGTGCCGACGCCGACGGCGGCGGTGTCGCGCCGCACCAGGCCGACATGATGGACGGCGCACCCTGGAGCGAGGTCATCCAGCACGGGCTGGGGCAGCTCACGCGCCCGTTCGGCACCGCGCCGGTCGACCCGGTCCTGGGCGCCCGCTCGCTGGCCGTCTCGCAGGCGGAGATCGTGGCCACCAACCGTTTCGGCATCCCCGCGCAGGTACACGAGGAGTGCCTGACCGGCTTCGCCACCTGGCGCGCGACCGCCTTCCCGACGCCGCTGTGCTGGGGCGCCGCGTTCGACCCGGAGCTTGTCGAGGAGATGGCGGGAAAGATCGCCCACTCGATGCGCGCCGCCGGCGTGCACCAAGGGCTGGCACCGGTCGTCGACGTCACCCGCGACTACCGGTGGGGCCGCACCGAGGAGACGATCGGCGAGGATCCGTACCTGGTCGGCACCGTCGGCGCGGCGTACGTGCGCGGCCTGGAGCGTGCCGGCATCGTCGCCACGCTCAAGCACTTCGCCGGCTACTCGGCGTCTCGCGGCGGCCGCAACCACGGTCCGGTGGCCATGGGACGGCGCGAGCTGGCCGACATGATCCTGCCGCCGTTCGAGATGGCGCTGCGGCTCGGCGGCGCCCGCTCGGTGATGAACTCGTACGCCGAGATCGACGGACTCCCCGTGGCCGCCGACGAGGCGCTGCTGACCGGCCTGCTCCGCGACGAGTGGGGCTTCACCGGCACGGTCGTCTCGGACTACTTCGCGGTGCGGTTCCTGCAGACCCTGCACGCGGTCGCCGGCGACGCCGTGCAGGCCGCCGCCCTCGCCCTGCGCGCCGGGATCGACGTCGAGCTGCCCACCGTGGACGCCTTCGGTCCGGCGCTTGTCGAAGCGGTGCGCGCGGGTGCCGTCGACGAGGCGCTGGTCGACCGCGCCGTGCGCCGGGTGCTCGCGCAGAAGGCCGAGCTGGGCCTTCTCGACGAAGACTGGCAGCCGCTGCCGGACGGCGTCGACGAGCTGCGCTTCGACGACGAGACGAGCCGGGACATCGCCCTGCGCCTGGCCCGCCAGTCGATCGTCCTGGTGCGCAACGACGGCGGCGTCCTGCCGATCGCGCCCAGCGCGCGGGTGGCGCTGATCGGTCCGGTCGCGGACGACCCGCTGGCCGTGCTCGGCTGCTACGCGTTTCCGACCCACGTCGGCGTCAAGCACCCGGACCACGAGGTCGGCGTGGAGATCAGCACGCTGCGTGAGGCCCTCGGCCGCCTGGTCCCGCACCTGGCGTACCAGCCGGGCTGTGAGATCACCGGCGACGACACCTCGGGCATCGCCGCCGCCGCGGCCGCCGCCGCGGAGAGCGACGTCTGCGTGGTGGCGGTGGGCGACCGGGCCGGCCTCTTCGGGCGCGGCACGTCGGGTGAGGGCTGCGACGCCGTCGACCTGCACCTTCCGGGCGTCCAGGCCGATCTGGTACGCGCCGTGCTGGCCACCGGCACGCCCGTCGTCCTTGTGCTGCTCTCCGGCCGGCCGTACGCGCTCGGCGCGGAGTTCGACGCGGCGGCAGGCGTCGTGCAGGCGTTCTTCCCCGGCCAGCTCGGCGGGGAGGCGCTCGCCGAGGTGCTCACCGGCGCGGTGAACCCGTCCGGCCGCCTGCCGGTCAGCATCCTCCGCGACGCGGGCGGCGTGCCCACGACGTACCTGGCGCCGCCGCTCGGCCGCCGCACCCAGGTGTCCTCAGTGGACACCACGCCGGCGTACCCGTTCGGGCACGGGCTCAGCTACACGTCCTTCGAGTGGTACGACGCGGCGGGCGAGCCCGAGTGGCCGGTCGACGGCGACGCGACGGTGCGGATGACGGTCCGCAACACCGGCGAGCGGGCCGGCACCGAGGTCGTCCAGCTCTACCTGCACCACCTCGTGTCCCAGGTCACCCGGCCGGTGGTCCGCCTCGTCGGGTACACGCGGGTGGCGCTGGAGCCGGGAGAGACCGCGCGCGTGACCTTCACCGTACCGGCCGACGTCACCGCCTTCACCGGCGTGCACGGCCGGCGCGTCGTCGAGCCGGGTGACGTCGAGCTCCGCTTCGGCCGGTCCGCCGGCGACGTGGCGGCCGCGCTGTCCCTGCGCCTGACCGGCGCCGAACGCGAGATCGGCCACGAGCGCCGCTTCCAGGCCCAGGCGCGGGTCGACCGCGCCGCGCCGGTGCCGCGGCAGGCCGGTCAGGAGGGGTACGGCGCGAGGGAAGGCACCGCATGAGCACACCCAAGATCTTGGATCCACCACCGACGACAATGGCGGAGCCGCCGCTCCCACCCGTGGCCCGCAAGGTCCGCAAGGGGCGCCGTAGCTGGCGGCGGGCGTTGCGCCGGGACTGGCAGCTGTACTCGCTGGCGATCCTCCCGCTGCTCTTCTTCGTGATCTTCAGGTACCTGCCGATGCTCGGAAACGTCATCGCGTTCCGGCGGTTCCGGCCTGGTGGCGGCATTTTCGGCGAGTACTGGGTCGGCCTCCGCTACGTGAAGATGTTCCTCGGCGACCCCACGTTCTGGAACGTCTTCACCAACACGCTGGTCCTGGGCGGCTTGACGCTGCTCGTCTGCTTCCCGCTGCCGATCGTGCTGGCGCTCCTGCTCAACGAGGTGCGCACCCGCTACCTCAAGCGGTTCGTCCAGTCGGTGTCGTACCTGCCGCACTTCCTCTCCATCGTGATCGTCGCCGGCATGCTCATGCAGATGCTGTCCGTCGACGGCGTGGTCAACCAGCTCGTGAGCGCGCTCGGCGGCGAACCCACCGCGTTCCTCCAGAAGCCCGAGTGGTTCCGCACCATCTACGTCTCCTCGGAGCTGTGGCAGACCGTCGGCTGGGGCACGATCCTCTACCTCGCCGCGCTCACCACCATCGACCAGGACCTGTACGAGGCGGCGCGGATCGACGGCGCGAACCGGTGGCGCCAGACCTGGCACGTGACGCTGCCCGGCATCCGGCCGACCATGGTGACGCTGCTGATCCTCAACATCGGCACGTTCATGGCGGTCGGCTTCGAGAAGATCCTGCTGATCTACAACCCGCTGACGTACGAGACCGCGGACGTCATCTCCACGTACGTGTACCGGGTCGGCATCGTCTCCGGCAACCTCAGCTACGCCGCCGCGATCGGGCTTTTCGAATCCATCATCGGGCTGACGCTCGTGCTGTCGGCGAACTTCATCTCCCGTCGCACAGTGGGGACGAGCCTGTGGTGACCGTCGATGCGCTCAAGCGGCCGAGACGGCGCAAGCCGGGCATCCGGCCCAGCAAGGGTTACCGCGCGTTCCAGGTCGTCAACGCCATCATCCTCACCGGCGTGGTGGTGGTGACGCTCTACCCGTTCATCAACATCGTGGCCCGCTCGATGAGCGACCAGACGTACATCATCAGCGGGCAGGTGAACCTCCTCCCGAAGGGGTTCAACCTCGAGGCGTACGAACACGTGACATCGGACGCGATGTTCTGGAGGAACTACCGCAACACCGTCTTCTACACCGTCGTAGCCACGGGTGTCGCGCTGATCCTGACCACCACCTACGCATACGTCCTGTCCAAGAAGCACATCAAGGGCCGGACGTTCCTGGTCTCCATCGCGGTCTTCACCATGTTCTTCAATGGCGGCCTGATCCCCAACTACGTCCTGGTCACCAGCCTGGGCCTGAAAAACTCGGTGTGGGCGATCGCCCTGCCGAACGCCATCAGCGTCTTCAACCTCCTCGTCATGAAGGCATTCTTCGAAAGCCTGCCACTGGATCTGGAGGAGGCGGCAGCGGTCGACGGTCTCAACACGTACGGGATCCTGCTGCGGATCGTGTTGCCGCTCTCGAAGGCGATCGTCGCGACGATGGTGCTCTTCTACGCGGTCTCCTTCTGGAACTCCTGGTTTTCCGCGTTCCTCTACATGGACCGGCAGGAGCTCTTCCCGGTGACCGTCTATCTGCGAAATCTCATCGCGGGTTCGACCGGTGCCGAAATGGCCGGCGCAATCGCGGAGGCCGACGAGGCGCAGGTCGACGCGACCATCAAGTCCGTAACCATCGTGCTCACCACACTGCCCATCCTCACGGTCTATCCCTTCGTCCAGCGGTACTTCGTCTCCGGCATCATGCTCGGCGCCGTGAAGGGTTAGCTCGCGAATCCATTACCACCCCTCCGAAATGCTCATCCTCCAGAAAGGACGGTGTGATGTACCTACTATCCCGGCGCCGTTCGGCGGTCGCCGCGGCCGCCGCACTCGCTCTCACGCTGGGGCTCACCGCCTGTGGTGACGACAACGAGCCCGGCAAGGACCTCTCCGAGAACATGACCGCCGCCATGGAGAACTACAAGGCCGGCGACCAGTTCAAGGCGACCGAGCCGGTCAAGTTCTCGATCCTTCTCCTCAACAACGCGAACTACCCGGTCAAGGCCGACTGGCTCTTCTGGAAGGAGCTGGAGAAGCGCACCAACGTCACGTTCGAGCAGGTGGCGGTGCCGGGTAGCGACTACAACCAGAAGCGCAGCGTGCTGATCAGCGCCGGCGACGCCCCCCTGATCATCCCGAAGACGTACCACCCGGACGAGAACGCGTTCGTCTCCTCGGGCGCGATCCTTCCGGTGAGCGACTACATCGACTTCATGCCCAACTACAAGGACAAGGTCGAAAAGTGGAACCTGGGGCCTGAGATCAACACGCTCCGGCAGTCGGACGGCAAGTACTACCTGCTGCCCGGCGTGCACGAGAAGGCCTGGCAGGACTACTCGCTGGTCGTCCGGACCGACATCCTCACCGAGCTCGGCCTGCAGGAGCCGAAGACGTGGGACGAGGTCTACAGCATGCTCAAGGCGATGAAGGCCAAGTACCCGAACCAGTACCCGATGACCGACCGGTACAGCCAGCCCAAGCCGACCGGCAACCTGTGGAACATCCTCGGGTCGTCCTACGGCGCTCCCGGCGGCTGGGGCTTCAACCACGCCACCTGGGACGCCAGCGCCGGCAAGTACTTCTACACCGCCGCCAGCGACAAGTGGAAGGAATGGGTCACATTCCTCAACAAGCTCGTGGCTGAGAAGCTGATGGACCCCGAGGCCTTCACCCAGACCGACGACCAGGCGCGGTCGAAGATGGCCACCGGTAAGTCGTTCGTGATCACCGGTAACGCGCAGGCTGTCGTCAACGACTACCGGCCGGACGCCGCGAAGACCCCGAAGATGACGTACAAGAAGATCCCGCTGCCGATCGGACCGGCCGGCGAGGTCAACCCCGCCAGCCGCCTCGAAAACGGCGTCATGATCTCCTCGAAGGCCAAGGAAAACAAGAACTTCGTGGCCATGCTGCAGCTCATCGACTGGCTGTTCTACTCGGACGCCGGCCAGGAGTTCGCAAAGTGGGGCGTCGAGGGCACGACGTTCGTCAAGGGTGCCTCTGGCAAGCCGGAGCTGGCCCCGGATGTCAACGCGGTCGGCCTGCACCCGAACGCGCCGAAGCACCTACAGAAGGACTTCGGCTTCTACAACGGCGTGTTCGCCTACGGCGGCAAGCCCGAGCTGGTGCAGGCGTTCTTCTCGCCGGAGGAGCAGGAGTACCAGAAGGTGCTGAACGCCCGCCAGCAGGCGCCGTGGGTGGTGCCCCCGCCGGCACCCTTCAGCGACGAGGAGCGCGAGCAGGCGACGCTGTGGGAGACCACACTGCGTGACTACGTCGACCAGCAGACCCTGCGCTTCATTCTCGGCCAGCGGCCACTCAGCGAGTGGGACGCGTACGTGAACGAGCTGAAGGCAAAGAACATGGACCAGTACATGGAACTGCAGCAGAAGGCGTACGAGCGCTACAAGAAGGAACACGGCTGACCGTGCGGGTCTCCGTACCGAAAGAGCCGACCGGCCGGTTGTCCGACGCTTGGCGCTACTGCGTCGGCACCGGCCGGTTCGAGCTCGCCCTGCGGCGTGACTACCAGGACTCGCTGGCGCTGATCCAGCGGGAGATCGGCTTCCGTTACATCCGGGGGCACGGCCTGCTCAGCGACGGCGTCGGCGTGTACCGGCCGTACGAGCACCGCGGCGCCCGCCACGTGCACCACTCGTTCACGTACGTCGACCAGGTTGTCGACGCGTACCTCGACCTCGGCATCAAGCCGTTTGTGGAGCTGGGCTTCATGCCCGCCGAGCTGGCCTCGGGCGACGAGACGGTCTTCTGGTGGGCCGGCAACATCACGTCCCCGCGCTCCTGGCCCGAGTGGGCCGACCTGGTCCGCGCGACCGTCTCCCACCTCGTCGACAGGTACGGGCTCGACGAGGTGCGTGGCTGGCCGATCGAGGTGTGGAACGAGCCCAACCTCAAGCAGTTCTGGGCCGGCGCGGACCAGGACGCCTACCACCGCCTGTACGAGCTGACCGCGCACACCGTCAAAGAGGTCGACGCGGAGCTCCAGGTCGGTGGCCCGGCCCTCGCTCCGGGAGCCGGTGACTGGCTGGTGCGCTTCGCCGACTTCGTCGCCTCCCGGGACGTGCCCGTCGACTTCGTCAGCCAGCACGCGTACACCACCGGCCCGGCCCAGCACGTGCCCTTCGGCACGCACCAGCGGCTGGCTCCGGCGAGCCGCCTGCTGGAGCAGTTCGCCGGGCCGGGTCGCCAGCTGCGCGGCACCGCCCTGGCCGGGCTGCCGGTGCACATCACCGAGTTCAACTCCTCGTACCGGCCGGACAACCCGGTGCACGACACCGCCTTCAACGCCGCGTACCTCGCCCCCGTGCTGGCCGCCGGCGGCGACCTTGTCGACTCCTTCTCGTACTGGACGTTCAGCGACATGTTCGAGGAGGTGGGTGTGCCGACCGCGCTGTTTCACGGCGGGTTCGGCCTGCTCACCCACCGGCAGGTCAAGAAGCCGACCTACCACCTGTACGCGTTCATGGCTCGGATGGGCGAGCTGCTCCTGGCCCGCGGCCAGGACCACCTGGTCACCCGGGACGCGACGGGCCGAGTGGCGGTGCTGGCCTGGGCGCCGGTGGACCTCACCGAGCACGACGCGGCGCCGGCCGGGTACACCCTCGCGCTGTCGATCCCGGTCGGCGCTCCACAAGGGACGGCGTTCGCGCTGCGCTCGTCGGTCAGCGACGAGGCCGGCAACGCCTGGGCGGCCTGGTCCGCGATGGGCCGCCCGCGCTCCCCCGACCGCCGCCAGCTCGACACGCTGCGCGAGCTGGCCGAGCCGGCCCGCCGGCACCAGGCGCTGCCGATCGCGGACGGCCGGGTCGACCTCGACCTCACCCTCGACCGCCACGAGGTGACGCTGGTGGAGATCACCGCCGTCGCCGACGAGACCCCGCCGTGGTGGGACGGGAGCCGGATACTGGGCAGCGGCAACGAGCAGGAGGACTGATGATGAGTACCACGGCCGCGCGGCAGCGCCATTTTGGCAACGGGCCCCTCTCGCAGGGCGCCGCTCTTGTCTACACCCTGCTGGTCGTCGAGGTGCTGGTCCTGCTCACCTCGCTGCCCGGCCTCGTCCCGCTGGTCCTGCTGAGCGCCGACAGCAGCAACCTCCCGCTCGCCGCGGCGTGCGCGCTGCCGCTCGGCCCGGCCGTATCCGCGGCCCTCTACGCGCTGCGCCATCGCAGCGGCGACATCACCGACCTCCATCCGGCGAACGCGTTCTTTCGCGGCTACCGGCTGAACTTCCTCAGCAGCCTGAAGATCTGGGTACCGGGACTGGCGTGGCTCACCGTCATCGGGCTGAACCTCGCCAACTTCGGCAGCGCGGACGTGCCGGGCTGGTGGGCCGGGCTGCTCATCGCGATCGCGATCGCGGTGGCGCTGTGGGTGGGCAACGCGCTGGTCATCACCTCGCTCTTCACGTTCCGGACGATCGACGTCGCCCGCCTGGCGGTGCTCTTCCTCGCCCGCACGCCCGCGGTGACACTGGGCAACGCGTGCCTCGTGGTGCTCGCCGCCCTCCTGACCGCGGCGACGTCCGAGGTGGTACTCGTCATGCTGGGCTCGGTGTTCGCGCTCGTGTACCTGCTGACCTCCCGCCGGATGATCACGGCGATCCGGGAGGAGTTCACCGCATGAGCGGCGTTCCCGTCACGTCGAAGATGCCGTACGGCGGGGACTACAACCCGGAGCAGTGGCCCGAGGACGTGTGGAAGCAGGACCACCTGCTCTTCGAGGCCGCCCGCATCGACACGCTCACGGTGGGCGTCTTCACCTGGGCGCAGACCCAGCCGGCCCCGGACGTGTACGACTTCACGACACTGGACCGGATCGTCGAGCGGATCTCCGCCGAGGGGCGGCACATCTGCCTCGCCACCGGCACCGGCGCGCTGCCGCCGTGGCTGGCCAAGGCGCACCCGGAGGTCAACCGCACCGACTTCGAAGGGCGGCGCCGCCGGTACGGGCAGCGGCACAACGCCTGCCCCAGCTCACCGGTCTTCCGCCGCCTCTCCGCCGAGATGGCGCGGCGCATCGCCGAGCGGTACGCCGGAAATCCCGCGGTCATCGCCTGGCACGTCGGCAACGAGTACGGCGGCGCCTGCTACTGCGACAACTGCGCGGCGGGGTTCCGCGGCTGGCTGCGGGAGCGGTACTCCACTTTGGAGCGTCTGAACGCCGCCTGGAACACCACGTTCTGGTCGCACACGTTCACCGACTGGGACGAGATCGAGCCGCCGTCGGCGTTGACCGAGCACTGGCGCGGGCCGGACCACACCGCGTTCCAGGGCATCACGCTCGACTACCTGCGCTTCATGTCCGACGCGATGCTCACCAACTTCCGCGACGAGAAGGCCGCGATCCGCGGGTACGACCCGGACACGCCCGTGACCACCAACTTCATGGGCATGTACCGGCCGATCGACTACCACCGCTGGGCGCCGCACCTCGACTTCGCCTCGTGGGACAACTACCCGCCGGACGACACGTCGCAGGCACGGATGGCGCTCACACACGACCTGATGCGCGGGCTCAAGGACGGCCAGCCGTTCTGGCTGATGGAGCAGACTCCGAGCTTCACCGCGTCGCGTGACGTCAACCCGCTCAAGCGGCCCGGGCTCATGCGCCTGTGGAGCTGGCAGGCCGTGGCACACGGCGCCGACGCGGTGCTGTTCTTCCAGATGCGCGCGTCGCGGGGCGCCTGCGAGAAGTACCACGGCGCGGTCATCGGGCATGGCAGCCGCTCCGACACCCGGGTCTTCCGGGAGGTCGCGGAGCTCGGCGCGGAGCTTTCGCGGCTGGGCGGCGTCACTCTCGGCGCGCGCACCCCGGCGCGGGTGGCGCTGCTCTTCGACTGGGACAGCTGGTGGGCGCTGGAGATCTCGGACGGGCCGTCCCGGCTGGTCAAGTACCAGCAGGTGGTGCTCGCGTACCACCGGGCGCTGTGGGACGCCGGCGCCGACGTCGACGTGGTGCCGGTCACCGCCAACCTGTCCCGGTACGACGTGGTGATCGCCCCGGCGCTGCACATGGTCAAGGGCGACCTCGCCGAGCGGCTGGAGCAGGTGGCCAGCCGCGGCGGCTCGGTGGTGGCCACCTTCCTGTCCGGGCGGGTGGACGAGGACGACAACGCGTTCCTCATGGATGTGCCCGGGCCGCTCGGCGCCCTGATGGGCGTCCGCGTCGACGAGTGGGACGCGCGCGGCCCGGACTTCGTCAACCCGGTGCACCTGGCCAACGGCCCGGTCGTCGACGCGCGGCTGCTCTTCGAGCTGGTGATACCGCAGGGCGCGGAGGTCGTCGGCACGTACCGGGAGGACTTCTACGCCGGCACCGCGGCGGTGACCCGAAACGTCTTCGGCGCGGGCTACGGCTGGTACGTGGGGGCGGGGCTGGAGCAGGCGGGCGTCTCCTGGGTGATCCGCCAGGTGCTCGACTGGCACAACCTCGGCGGGCCGTACCCGGACGTGCCCGACCTGGAGACGGCGGTGCGGGTCACCCGCGACGGCACGCACCTGCTCTTTCTGCTCAACCACAACGCCGAGGCGGTCGAGGTCGTGGCCCGGGCGGGCGGCGTCGACCTGCTCACCGGGGCGCGGGTCCACATCGGACAGGTGATCCGGCTGGACGCGCGCGGCGTGATGGTGCTGCGTCAGTAGATGCGCCGGCCCTTCGCGTCCGGCACCCCCGACTTGCGGTGGAAGTACGTGTTGATCTGGTCGCGCCACTCCGCCGCGGAGCGCACCTGCTCGTCGAGGCGCTCCCGGACCCGCTCGAAGAGGGCGGGGTCCACCTGCCCGTCGAGCCGGTCCCAGAGCCGCCGCATCTCCTCCACCCGCTCGGCGCCGGCGAAGTGGGTGTCGTAGATGTGCTGGATCACCGTCGCGCCGTTGTGCAGCACGTGGCCGTACGGCACGTGGTGGAAGAAGAGCAGCAGCTCGTCGGGGCACCGCTCCACCGACTCGTACACGTCCGACCAGGGCTTCGGGTACTGGCCGGTGAAGCCGGTGCCGGTCGCCCGCGTACGGTCGACGCCGACGCCGTCCCGGTCGGCGAAGTGGTACGTGCCCCACGGCGTGTACTCGTACCCGTCGACGTCCGGGCCGTAGTGGTGGCCCGGCCGCACCATGAAGCCCACACCCAGCGGCGCCGTGTACGACTCGTAGGTGCGCCACGAGTCGTCCAGGATCCCGTGCAGCGCCTCCCGGTCCACGTCCGGGCCGAGCGTCAGGTCCACCCATTCGTCCAGGATGGACAGTGGGTCGAGCGACGGTTCCCAGGCAAGCCGGCCGAAGGCGTAGAGGTTGGCCTGGGCGAGCGGGTGTCCCGTCCAGTAGGGGTCGTCGCCGACGTTGGAGACCGCGACGAGCTCCTCGGCGAGCCCGGCCACCGTGACGTGGCCGGCGAGCGGGAAGCGGAGCACCTCGCTCCACATCGGACCGAGGTAGCAGGCGTGCCGCTGCTGCCCGGTGTACTCCTGCGTGACCTGAAGCTCGACCGCCACGTTGGTGGCGGGCATCGCGGCGATCACCGGGGAGATCGGCTCGCGGGTCTGGAAATCGATCGGTCCGTACTTGACCTGGAGGATCGCGTTGTCCCGGAACTGGCCGTCCAGCGGTGCGAAGTGGTCGTACGCGGCGCGTGCCCGGTCGGTCGAGCGGTCCCGCCAGTCCTGCCGGTGGTTGTAGACGAAAGCGCGCCAGTGCACCACGCCGCCGAAGGGCTCGAGCGCCTCGGCGAGCAGGTTGGCGCCGTCCGCGTGACTGCGCCCGTACCCGAACGGTCCCGGCTGCCCCTCGGAGTCGGCCTTCACGACGTAGCCGCCGAAGTCGGGAATCGCCTCGTACACCCGCCAGGTCGTCTCCGCCCACCAGGCGCGCACGGCCGGGTCGAGCGGGTCGGCCGTCGGCAGCCCGCCGAGCACGACCGGCGAGGCGAAGCTGACCGAGAGGTGCACGCGGATGCCGTACGGCCGGAACGCGGCCGCGACCGCCGCGACCTCGCCGACCCGGTCGGTGAGCAGGTGCGCCTCGGCACGGTGCACGTTGACGTTGTTGATCGCGACGGCGTTGATCCCGGTGGCGGCGAGCAGCCGCGCGTACGCCCGGACGCGGGCGAGGTCGCGCTGTGCGCCGGCCTCCCAGAAGATCGAGCCGCCCGAGTATCCGCGCTCGACCTGACCCATCACCGGATGCACATCGAGGTTGTCCCAGTGGTCCAGCATCCGCCGCCGCATCGCGGGCACGTGCCGCTCCACCGGCCGCTCGCCGGTGAAGGCCGCCTCGCCCAGCCGCACGACGTGGAAGAAGCCGTGGAGCAGGCCGGCGGGCGCGTCCGCCAGCACCAGCGTCACGCCGCCGGCGCGGGAGATCGCGAAGCCCTCGTCGCCGAGCGGCGCGCGGTCGCCGGTGAGCTTGAAGACGAGCTCCGCGTCCTCGGCGAGGGTGGCGCCGGCCCGGACCGCCTCCTCCCGCACCGTGTCGGCCAGCGGGCCCGTGCCGTGGACGGCCACCCGGCGCGCGGCGATCGCCCGGAACGCCCTCGGTGGCAACCACGCCGGATGGACACCGGCCAGCTCATCGGTGCTCACGAAACCTCCCGGGTACACAGGTTCCGTAAATTTACCGGAATCTCAGTCCGTGCCGGCATACCCTTTTGGCGACTCCGGCTCGGCCTCGCCCTCCGGGCCGCCTTCGTCCTCGTCCGCGAGCGTCAGTGAGGCGTGCTCCTCAGCGAAGTCCCCGTCGACGTCGTCGGGATCCCCGATGGGCGTCTTGTCCGCGTCAGTCATCGTTCCGCCATACCCTGGTCGGACGGGTTTGAACTGATCTCGTGAAATGGTCGTTCTAGTTGTCGTGCGGACCTTGACGCCCCTCGCAGAGCCGGCCGCGCCGGCGGCCCCGCGGGAGGAGCCCGCCAGGCCGCAGCGGCTCGCGCGCATCCGCCCCGTCGCGGGGCGTGTCGCCACCGTAATGGCCTGGCTACTGGTAATCGGCGCGCTCCTGCTGCCCAACGAGCTCGCCAAGATCACACCCTGGACGTTCCTGCGGATCCCGGTCGAGGCCGTCGTGGGCATCGCCGTGCTGCTGGCCCTTCCGGCGCGCCCGCGGCGCGTGCTGGCGATCCTCGCCGGCGCCGGCCTCGCCCTGGTCACGGTCCTGAAGGCCGTCGACATGGGCTTCTACTCGGTCCTTGACCGACCTTTCGACCCGGTGTTCGACACGACCCTCTTCGACCCGGCGTACGTGTTCCTCACCCAGGCCGTCGGCAAGGCCGGCGCGATCGGCGCGGTCATCGGTGTGGTTCTGCTGGTCGTCGCCCTGATCGTCCTGATGACGCTCGCCATGCTGCGCACGACCCGCCAGCTCGTGACGCACCGGCAGACCGCCACGCGGGCCACCGCCGCGCTGGTGCTGGCCTGGTTCGTCTGCGCCGCGCTCGGCGCCCAGGTGGTCTCCGACGCGCCGCTCGCGGCCACCGACACGGCCGCGATCGCCAAGGGTCACGCGGCCCAGATCCGCACGAGCCTGCGCGACCAGGAGATGTTCGAGGGCGAGGCGAAGGTTGACGTCTTCCGGAACACGCCGGGCGAGCGGCTGCTCACCGCGCTGCGCGGCAAGGACGTGCTGCTCACGTTCATCGAGAGCTACGGCCGTGACGCGATCGAGGACCCGCTCTACGCGGCGCAGGTCGGCTCGGCGCTCGACGACGGCAACCGCCGGCTCGCCGCGGCCGGCTTCGACTCCCGCAGCGCGTTTCTGACCTCGTCGACGGCGGGCGGCGGCAGCTGGTTGGCGCACGCGACGCTCAACTCCGGGCTCTGGATCGACAACCAGAAGCGGTACAACACGCTCGTCTCCAGCGACCGCCTCACGCTCAGCAGCGCCTTCAGCCGGGCCAGCTGGCGGACGGTCGGCATCATGCCCGGCGTGACGCAGGCCTGGCCAGAGGGGCGTTTCTACGGGTACGACCAGATCTACGACGCCAAGAGCATGGGGTACCAGGGTCCGGCGTTCGCGCTGGCCACGATGCCTGACCAGTACACGCTGACCGCGTTCGAGCGGCTGGAGCGGGGCCGGGCGGGCCGAGGGCCGCTGATGGCGGAGATGCCGCTCACCTCCAGCCACGCGCCATGGGCCCCGCTCCCCCGGATGATCGACTGGAACAACGTCGGCGACGGCTCCGTCTTCGGCCCGATGGCCAAGGAGGGCGAGTCGCCGGAGGAGGTGTGGCGCGACGGCGACAAGACCCGCGCGCACTACCGGCAGTCGATCCAGTACTCGCTGACCGCGCTCACCTCGTACGTCGAGCGGCACGGCGACGACAACCTCGTGCTGATCTTCCTCGGCGACCACCAGCCGGCGCCGCTGCTCACCGGCAAGGGCGCCACGCACGACGTGCCGATCTCGATCGTCACGCGCGACCGCGGTGTGCTGGACCGGATCTCCGGCTGGCAGTGGGAGCAGGGCATCAAGCCGAGCAAGGACGCCCCCGTGTGGCGGATGGACACCTTCCGCGACCGCTTCCTGACCGCGTACAGCCCGCTGCGCTGACCGTGAGGTCAGCGTGGCGCTGCTGGCTCACTTCGTGGGCAGCGTCCTGGCGTAGGCGCAGCCGCGGTCGACCCACTGCTTCAGGTCGGCGTCCCGCGCGAGCCGCGCCGGCTCCACGACGAGCCAGCCCGCCATCTCACGGCCCCGCATGACCATCGCCTCGACGCCCGGCCGCGCCTGAAGGGCCTCCGACTCGGCCGGGTCGACCCGCACCATGAGCCCGCCCTTGCCCCGCACGACCACCGCCATGTTGCCGCCCACCATGAACGCCAGGCCGCCGAACATGCGCTTCTCGTCGAGCCTGGTCTCCCGCCCGACCAGCTCCCGCACCCGATCGGCAAGATCCTCGTCATACGCCATAACGGCATCCTGGCAGGCGGCGCCACGGTCTCGGGCGCCCCTGGCTATCCCTTCGCGCGCTGCGCCGCGTCCAGGAAGCGAACGATCTCCTCCTCGGTCCCCTCCTTGCCGATGCCGAGGTCGGCGAAGAGGCCACTGCCGTTTTCCTGCTCGAGCAGCGCCAGCAGGATGTGCTCGGTGCCGATGTAGTTGTGCCCGAGCCGCAATGCCTCCCGGAAGGTCAGCTCCATGACCTTCTTCGCGTCGGCGTCGTAGGGGATCAGACCCTCGACCGGCGCACCGCCCGTGGGCAGCGCCGCCTTGGCCGCCTCCCGGACCCGATCCAGGGTACACCCTGGTCGATGATCGCCTTGGCGGCCAGCGCCTCGGGCTCGGTCAGCAGGCCGAGCACGACGTGGACCGGGCTGATGAAGACGTTGCCGGCGGCGCGCGCGGCCTCCATGGACTCCATCACGACCGCCCGCGCGCGAGGCGTAAACCGGCGGAAGCCCTCCTGCGGATCGAGCGTGATCGGCTCGCCCTTGGCCACGAACCGCTTCTGCGCGGCCTGCTTGGTGACCCCCATGCTCCTGCCGATCTCCGTCCACGATGCACCGGACCGGCGGGCCTGGTCGACGAAGTGGCCGATCAGGTGATCGGCGAGCTCTCCGAGGTGCTCGCCGGCGAGCACGGCGTCGGCGAGCTGCTCCAGGGGCTCGGTGTGGACCTTTTTGATGCCGGCGATGAGGTCGTCGAGCTTGATGGGTGGCGTCGTCATGCGTCAACCTTAGGTTGACGAAATCGCGGCGTCAACCTCAAGTTGACGCGCCCCGCCGGCGCCCGGAGGCGTCGGCCCTACCCGGGCAGGCCTGCGCCCGGGACGCGTCGGCCCCTACCTGGGCAGCGCGGGCACGCCCGCGCCACGGAGGTGGGGCAGCGCGGTGGCGACCCGGCCGGTGAGCAGTAACAGCAGTGCCTCGATCGGGCCCTCCACCTCGGCACCGGCACCGGCCGACCACTCGACGTCGGTGGCGACCAGGCGCACGCCCCGCAGGCGGCGACGGGCCCAGAAGGGCCAGCCCATCGACCACACGCGCGTGGCGCCGGCTCGGGCGGCCGCCGGCGGCATGTGGTGCGGCCGGCCCAGCGGGACCGCGATGTCCTGGCCGTGGACGAGGATGTCGAAGAGGGTGTTGCGGTAGCTGGTGACCATGGGCAGCCGGCGCGACGAGGCGTGCTCGCGGAGCTCCTCGACCAGGCGCCCGGTGGGTCGGCTCTGCGCGTGCCGCACCGCCAGGTCGTGGTTGAGCCGGTGGAAGCGGCCGCCGGCGCGCAGCCACTCGACGGTCATCGTGCGGAGGCTCAGCACCTGCGGCGCCATCGCGACGTGTGCGGCGACGTCACGCACCCGCCAGCCCGCGCACAGCGACGGCGTCTCCCACTCCGCCGCGGACAGTCCCTCCAGCAGCTCGGCGAGCGCCAGCCGCTGCCCGGCGATGACCTGCCAGCTCTCCTCGCTGTCCACGATGATCCTCCAGTGCAGCGATTTGGTAAGCTTCTCTGACTACTTTAATCAGAGACTCTGACTAACTTCAAGGAGGCTGGGTGTGGCAGAGGCGCCCCTCAACGTCGGCCTGCTGCTCTACATCCCCTATCGGGCGATGGAGGCCCGCGTCTTCGAGGCCATGGCCGCGGCGGGATTCGACGACTTCACGCCCGCCCAGGCACGGGTCTTCCAGCGGATCGCCCCCGGAGGCAGCCGGCTGACCGAGCTGGCGGAGCAGGCTCAGATAACCAAGCAGTCGGCCGGCTTCCTCGTCGACCAGCTCGAGCGGGCGGGCTACGTCGAGCGGGTCCCCGACCCGACCGACGCCCGCGCACGCCTTGTCCGCATCGCCGAGCGCGGCGCGCGGGCCGTCCCGCTCGCCGCGGCCGTCGTCGCCGAGGTCGAGGCGGAGTGGGCCAAGCACCTCGGCGATCGGCGGATGAGCCAGCTGCGCGGCATCCTCACCCAGCTTCGCGAGATCACCGACCCCTGGCAGTGAGCAAGACGGGCAATCCGGATCTATTTCCCACTCGCGATATTGGATGTCCTCCGATCGGCGGACACTCCAATGGCGTGAACGAAATAAACGGCTTCATCTCATCCACCCCCGAGGGTCGTCCGAATGGCCGAGGTCTCTGCGAGGTACACGCTCAGGGCTGTCGGCAATTTGACAAGAAAAGGCGCCGCGTACAAGACCGTTGATGCCTAGTCAAGATTTGCTGGCGCAAACCGGTGACTGGTTCACTCTGCATAGTGATTCCACTGCCCTCCGGCGCGTTTCAAAAGAAGTGCGATTCTGTTCCGGTACCCAATTCGGAGTGCGGTGGACCGTGCCCAAAAAGGGGAGGAGAACCGTAATGCGCGTGCGAAGCCGCCGCCAGAGGAGATTCATGGCCACCCTGTTGGCAGGGTGCCTAGCCAGCTCCGGCTGGGCGCTCGTCCCGGCCGGAGCCGCAGCGGATCCGGGGGTGGAGCCGTCCAACGTGACGCTCACGCTCGGCCCTGGCGGATCCGCCGACGTCAACAAGGTGGTGCACACTCCACCCGTCCCGCCCAAGCCCGACCTCGTATTCATCGCCGACACCACGGGCAGCATGGGCGGCGCGATCGCAAACGTCCGTACCAATGCGGCTGACATCCTCAACGAGGTGAGCACCGCGCAGCCGACAGCGCAGTTCGCGGTCGCCGAGTACAAGGATTTCACCGACTCCTCTCCATTCCGGGTCAACCAGAACCTGACCGACGACGACCCGTCGGTCCAAGCGGGCATCAACCAGTGGGTGGCCTCCGGCGGAGGCGACTTCCCCGAGGCCAACCTGAACGCGCTTTACGAGGTGGCCACCGGCGCCGTCGCGTTCCGTGCGGACAGCACCCGCATCGCGGTGATCTTCGGTGACGCGCCGTCGCACGACCCCAGCGGCGGTCACACGCTCGCTGACACTTCGGCCGCCCTGCAGGCCGCGGGCATCCGCCTCGTCGCGGTGGACGTGGGCGCGCTGGACAGCGAGGGCCAGTTCAGCAACCTCACCGCCGCCACCGGCGGGGTGCTGCTGAGCGGCGTCGCCGGCGACGAGGTCGCCGACGCCATCCTCGCGGGCATCAAGGCCATCGAGGTGACCGTCACGCCGAAGGTCGTCTCCTGCCCGGCCGGCGTCTCCGTGACGTTCTCCCCGCCAACCGGACAGTGACCAGCGGCGAGGACGCCACCTTCACCGAGCACGTCGCGCTCGCCGGCAGCGTGCCGGCCGGCACTCACGAGTGCACTGTGGACTTCCTGATCGACGGCGAGAGCCGCGGCTTCGTCCAGAAGCTCACCGTCAACGTTCCCGGGCTGAAGATCGACGACGTCGAGGTACCGGAAAATGGTGGGCCGGCGGTCTTCACTGTCACCCGGACCGGACCCACCACCAACCCGGTGACCGTCAAGTACGCGACCGCGAACGGCACGGCGACCGCGCCGGGCGACTACACGGCCGTGAACGGCACGCTCACCTTCGCCGCGGGCGAGACGACCAAGCCGGTTCCGGTGCCGATCGTCGACGACGCGGTGAACGAGCCGGACGAGACCTTCACGGTCAACCTGTCCGCGCCCACCGGCGCCGCCATCGTCGACGGCGCGGGTACGGGCACGATCGTGGACAACGAGCGGGACGGCACGTTCTCCTGCCAGGCGACCGCGGTGAAGATCGCGGGCCTCAAGGCGGCACAGGCCAACCCGGCCGACGTGCCCTGCGCCGATGACGTCGCCACGGTCGCGCAGTCGACCCTGAACGCCGGCATCGTCAAGGTGGAGACCAGCCTGCTGGACGCCCGCACCGACCAGACGCCGGACGACCTGAACAGCGCACCGCCCGCGGTGGGCGACAGCGGTTCGGCCAAGGCCACGATCGAGAAGACGAAGATCACCGCCGGTCTGGTGGTCATCGAGCTGGGCGTCATCAAGTCGTCGGCCTCGGCGACCTGCGTGAAGGAGCCGGAAGGCCTGAAGGCGCAGCTCGCCGGAGCCTCCTCCATCGCCAGCCTGAAGATCAACGGCGTGCCGGTGACCGTGGGCACCGCGCCGCTGACGATCCCGCTGCTGGTGGGCTCGCTCCAGATCAACAGCACCCAGAAGACCGGCAACACTATCGTGCAGCGAGCGGTCTTCCTGGACACGCTGCTGACCGACGTGGTCCTGGCCGAGTCGAAGGCCAATGTGGAGGGTCAGCCCTGCGGGTGACCATCCGCGCTTTCCGCGCAGGGCGGAGGCGCTGAGACGCGCGGCCCCGGGGACCTCTGGCCCGGGCCGCGCCGCGTCCACGCCCGTTGGACAGCCGGCTCAGGTGCCGGGTGGTGGCAGCACCGACGTCTGCGTCACGTCCTGGTCGCGCAGCTTCCGGTAGACCACCTCGGAGGTGAAGCCACCGATGAACCCAATCGCGAGCACGAAGAAGACAAGCCGACGCGCGCCGTCACCGACGAAGAGGTCAGGGTTCGTCGACATCTGCGCCGCGACGAACAGGAGGAATGCGATGCACCCGGCCGCCGAGCCGAGCGCGGCGGCGCGCAGCCACCCCACCCCGCCGTCGTAGGCGTTGCGGATCACCGCACCCCAGATCGACGCCAGCAACGCGGCTGTGACCAGGACCGTCAGGCCCGGCCACATGCCGAGCGGGAGGGCGTACGCGACCGGTATGGTGGTCAGCGCCAGCAGCAGGAGCAGCAGGGCGGCCACGAGGCCGGCCGCCGTACGGCGCCGTGCCGAGGCCTCGCCGCGGCGACCGCGCTCCTCCTCGGCGGTGCGCCGGTCGTGCTGCGCCATGAGGGAGCCGACGACAGCACCGGCGCTCGCTGTCCCCCAGCGCTGTCCCAGCGCGGAGATGTCCTCCTCGGATGCGTGGTTATCGCCGTTTCCCAGCCGGTGCCAGATCCGCTGGGCGGCACCGCCGAACGCGGCGACCGGCGCCACCGCGATCCGGCGGGACAGGGCGATGAGACCGGCGGCGAACGTCGCCCGGGCACCGCCGATCAGCACGACGCCGTCGACGACGAGTAACGAACGGTAGAACGCCACCTCCCAGTCGGCGGTCGGCTCGGGCTTGACGGCGATCGCCTCGGGCCGGCTGCTCATCTCGTCGAAGGCGGTGTCGTGGCCGTAGCGGGCGCGGACCTCCACCGATCCAGGAGTCGCCTGGCCGGATGCCAGGTAGCCGCGCACCACCGCCCGCTCGATGTACTCCGGCCGGCTGGAGAAGACCACGATGCGGCAGCCTCTCATCGCCAGCTCCCGCCCGATCGCCACCGCCGCGCCTTCGGCGTCCTCGGGCACCCCACCCGGCGGGTCGTAGTCCCGGCCCGGCTCCAAGCTACCGACGATCGCGATCAGTGGTCGCATGCTTCTCCCCGCGTGGGCGTAGGAGGCGGTGGGCGGTCACCAGCGCCCACCCCTCAGGTTGGTCGGGCTCAGGTGTCGCCGCATCCGCGCGCTCGGGCCGGATTGGCGCCGCAGCCCGCGACGGATCAGGTAAGCCGCCCGCCAAGCCCGTTCGACATCGTCGGCGCTCGGGAGACGGGTGGCGTACAAGCAGATCTCGGCGGTCCGGGCAAGCACCGCGCCGGCGGCCTCCAGCTCACCGCCGCCCCGCGCGAGGAGCCGCCGCGTGGTCGCCGGTGTGGCGGTGCGCAGCTGGGCCGGGGTCGCGTGCCGCGCTGGGCGGTAGGCGAGCTCATCCAGGACCTCATGCCACGCGCCAAGGCCCCGGTCGCGGTGGTCACCGCCGCGGCGCCGTCGCCGGCGCCGGAGGACGGGCGCGGCAAGCACGACCATCGGGTACAGCGCCACGGGCGCGGCGATCGCGAACGCCCAGAGCGGAAAGCGCCCCGGCTCGGGCGGCGGCCGCGTGCGGGTGGGGATGGGCGTGGGTGCCGTCCGCGGCGCCGCCACGATCTGCGTGGGTGGTGGCGGCCGCGGGGGCGACAGTCCCGGCTCGGTGCGAGGCTCGGGTGGCGGTGGGATCAGGTGATACGCGGTCCAGCCCTGGTCCGGCAGCCACACGTCGACCCACACCCGCACGTCGCGCGCGTGCACCGGGTACTCCTCCCGGCGACCGCGGACGCCGGCTCGAAGCCGATGACCAGCCGGCTGGGAACCCCGGCGGCACGCGCACCGAGCGCGAAGGCTGCCGCGAACTCCACGACTGTCCCGCTGCCGCCGGCGCGGAGCAGTTCGGCTAGGGCCCCGACGCTGCCGCCGGAGGACGGCCCGCCGGACACGTTGTGGCGCCCGTCGCCCAGGCGGCGCGAAAGCTCGCCGGCGAACGCGTCGAACGAGCCCGTGCACCGGCCCGTACCGGCCAACTGTCCCAGCGGCCCGGTCAGGTCCGGCGGGACGGCCAGTGCCGGGTCGTCGCTTGACATGCCGACCGGGTCGCCGCATTTCGCGGTGCCGGACGGTGACGCGCTCGCGGAGGTGAGCCGGTAGGTCACTCCCGGACCGACTGATGCGCCGGTGAGAAGCACCCCGCTCCGCGTGTCGACCGCCGACACCGGAGCACCGATACGCACCGGACGGTCCACAGTGGGCAGGAACGGGCCGGTCAGCCCCTGCACGGTGACGACCTGGCTCACCGTCTCACCGGCCCGCGCGGCGGGCGGCGACGGCGACGGCACGCCGAGCCCGGCACGGGTGTACCGCACAGGCGGCGACCACCGCGTCCCGTCGAAGTCTTCCAGGGCGACGAGCCGCCAGTAGCGGACGGGGCGGTCGGTGCGCGCCCGGAACAGGATCCGGCCAGGGTCAGCCAACCACCCGTCCACCTGGTCGACCGGGTGCACCGTCGACTGCGGCAAGCCCCACTGCGGCAGGTGGTCGCGCGGGTCCACGCGCTCGCGCGCGCTGGTGCCCACGATGGGCGGCGCGGCGAAGGCCACCGCGGCGGCGGCCGCGAGCGGGACGGCCGCCCTGCCGGCGGCGCTGCCGAAAACCCTGCCGCCGGGCCGGACCGTGGAGCGGACCAACTGGATGGCCGCACACGCCGCCAGCACGCCGTACGGCACAGGACTCAGCCGGGTCGGCGGCGCGAGCAACGTCGTGTACACGAGCACGGGTGCGGCGGGCAGCAGCACCACAAGGCCACCGCCACGCGCCCTCGCCCAGGCCAGCTCCGTGCCGGCGGCGGACGCGAGCCAGGTGCATCCCACCGGGACGGCCACGAGTGCGGGGTCCGGCGGCGCGGGAAGCGTCATCGCCATCAGCGCGAGCGCCGCGTCGTTCAGGAGCACGAAAAGCAGCGCCAGCGAACAGAGGTGGACCGCGATCCGGACCGCGAGGCCCGCGCGCCAGGCCGCGGCCGCGATCCCGATGGCGGGTACGAGCGCGCTGGGCAGCACGACGGCCGCGAGCGTCGCCGGCGCGAACGCCCGGTCGAAGGTGAGCCCGGCCGCGGAGGCGGCGACCACCACGGCAGCGGTGTCGAGCAACATCGGCCCTCTCGGCCGGTCCTCGGAGGGCGTCACCGCACCGCCACCTCGGCCCACAAGCGCGACGCGACGGCGGCATCCGGGACGTCGAGCCGCACCGAAGCGCCCGTCCGCCGCACCCGCTCGGGCACGCCGACGCGGAAATGGATCGCCGGGCTCCGGGGCACGCGACGCGGAGCCGCCGTGGAGACCACCACGGTGACGACGCCGGGCCGCCGGCTCCACGCCCGTTCCGTGGCCCGCTCCAGGGCGAGCCGGCACCCCGCCGCCGTACCGGCCGGATGCACGTCACAGGGCCTGACGGCGAGCAGCAGCGCCTCGACCCGCGCGGTGTCCGCGCCCTCGGCCACCACGCCACCGTGCACTGTCGACAGTGTCGCCGGTCGGCCCGGGCCTACCTGGAGGAGCGTGAAGAGCGAGTAGGCGATGTCGACGCAGTCCTCGAAGCGCTCTTCTGCCGAGGCGTCGAGCCCGGTATCCAGGTCGGTGTCGAGCACGACCCGGAAGGCCGACATGCGCGCTATCACGTGCTGCCGTACCAGCAGGGTCTGGTCGGCCGTCCGGGCGCTCGCGACCCAGTGCACCTGGCGCACGTCGTCGCCCGCGACGTACTCCCGGAGGCTGGTAAAGACCTGGCCGCCGCGCAGCGCGCCCGCGGGACCGTCGGCGTCCACGTCCATCCCGCGCGGCATCGCAAACGGGTGGAGCCTTGGCAGGACCTCGAGCGCTGTGGCGGCGGCACCGGGCAGCCTTCTGCGGGCCAGCCGCAGTGGACCGACACGCTCCGCGCCGGCCGGTGCGACCCGGTAGACGCCCCGGTGTGTGGCACGCACCCGTGACGTGGCAGGCGGGCCGCCGGCGATCGGCACGGCGAGCTCCCGGGTGATGCCCAGCAGCTCCGCCCGCACGTGGACGAGGCCCCGGTCCCAGCGACGGCGGGAGCGCGCGGAGGCACTGAGCTCCACCTCGCCGCCGCGGTGCACCCGGCTCGGCGCGACGGTGAGCTCCACGGTGCAACCCGGGACACCGAGCCGCCAGACCAGCCCGATCGCCAGCAGCACCGCCGCCGCGGCCGCGATCCCGCCCGCCGCCGGGTAGCCGAGCCACCAGAGCGCCGCGGCGCCGGTGCCCACCACGAGTACTACCGCGCCGTTTCCGGTCATAGACGGCGCTTGCCCGTCGGGGTCCGGCGCAGGATGTCCAGGATGTACTCCCGCTGCGCGTCGGCCACCTCTGCTACCGGCGGATGCCGCAGGATGATGCGGTGCGCCAGCACGTCGGGGGCGATGACGCGCACATGATCGGTGTGGACTTCCAGGTGGCCCCTCGCCGCGGCGTACGCGCGAGCCGCGCGCAAGAGCGCCAGGCCGGCCCTGGGGCTGGCGCCGAGGAGCGCGCGATCGGGATCCCGGGTCGCTTCCACGATCGCGGCGATGTCGCGGCGGACAATCTCGCCGGCGGGTAGCCGCTCGGCATAGTGGATCATGTCGAGGACATGGTCCGGCGTGAAGCCGGTCGCGCTGGCCTCGGACCCCGTGCTGGTGCCGGGGCGGCGGCGCCCACCGAAATCCCGCAGCACCGTACAGAAGACGTCGGTGTCCGGGTAGCCCAGCGTGAGTCGCATCAGAAACCGATCCAGCTGCGCCTCGGGCAGCGCATAGGTGCCGTCCAGGTCCACCGGATTCTGGGTCGCGATCACGAAGAACGGATCCGGCAGTTCGCGCGTCTCGTCGAATATCGTCACCTGCCGCTCCTCCATCGCCTCCAAAAGGGCCGACTGCGTGCGCGGCGGCGTACGGTTGATCTCATCGCACAGCAGGACGTTCGCGAATACCGGGCCTTTGCGGATTTTGAATCCGTCGTCCCTTTGGTGAATACGTGAGGCACTTTTGTCCGTGTCGAGAATCAATGATCCGGTGATGTCGGACGGCAACAGATCCGGCGTACCCTGCACTCGGCCGTAGCTTCCACCGATCGCGGTCGCGAGGGTCTGCGCGAGACTCGTCTTTCCAAGGCCCGGAAGATCCTCCAGCAAAAGATGACCATCGGCGATCAGACAGATCAAGGACAGCTCAACCTTGTCGCTCTTGCCGAGAAGTCGAGAGCCGACGGCCTGTGTCAGGAATGCGAAACGTCGGTTGAACTCGGCCGGTTCGATCGTGTAAAGCTCCACAGTACTGATCTGGCACCACCAAATGTGTGGACTCGTAATGTCACCCGTTTGGGTGAGCCCGATAGGACGGTTTGATGGACAATGTCGACTCGGCGGCTTCCGACCGTAACGCCAACTCGTTTAGGTCGACATCCGTCAAACGGCGGTACCCCTTCTGGCTCGCGATGGCAGCGATCGTCGCGGGCTCCGGCGGCGTCGCCGTGGCGACGGCAGGGCCGGTCGATCAGCCACGGGTGGACGTCAGCTCGGTCAACGCCTGGCTGCCGAGCGTCCAGCGGCAGTTCATCGGCCGGACCAGCGCTCTCGTGCGCCAGCCGTCCGCGGCGACGGGCGCGGTCGTACCGGTGCGGATGAGCTCCGGCGTGACCGTCCTGCGCCGCCCCGGGCGCCTGGTCGTCTTCGACGGCGCCGGTGGCGACGCGTGGCTGATCGATCCGCGAACCCGGGCGCGGCAAAGCATCCCGGCCGCCGTCGACACGCGCCTCGACGTGCTCGACGGGCGGCCGGTACGCATCGAACCGACCGCGCGGCAGGTGACGGCCCTCGACGGCACCGGGGTCGGTACCCGGTGGACCGCCCAGCTCCCCGGCGAGCCCGGCGGCCACTCGGAGGTGTCCGGTCGGGCCCTCTGGCTGACCATCCCCGGGTCCGGTGCCATCGTCCGGATCTCCGCGTCCGGTGATGCGAAGCCCGTTGCCGGCCTCTTCGCCAAGGGCCAGGATCCGCTGGTCACCGCCGTCGAGGGTGGGGTGGCGCTGCTGGACGAGGCGCGCGGCGAGGTCCACGTGCTCACCGGCGCGGGCCCAGCGCATCGGGTCTACGGCATAGGCGCCGATGTGGCCGCCGGGCCGTACACAGCGCTCTTCGTCAGCGCGGACAACGGGTACGCGGTGCTCGTCCGCGCCGGACGGGACGCCTCGTACCGCGTCGCCGGCCTGGCGGCCGACCACCCCGGTGCGGCCGGGCCGCTGGGCGAGGCCGGCCACGACTTCGGCGCCCCGGTCCTGCTCGACGACCGGCTCTACGCGGCCGACGAAACGACCGGCGGACTCGTCATCGTGCCGGTCGGGCCGAACGGCGGATCGCCCTCGACCATCGGCGTGGCTCGCGGCCCGGCACGCCTGGAGGTCTTCGCCGAGGAAGGCGTCGTCTGGGTCAACGACCCGAATGGGCCGGACGCGTTGGCGGTACACAATGGAGATCGCTGGCCCGTGGTGAAATACCTCCCGCAGTCGCCCGCCAAGACGCGCCCGGCGCCGTCCAAACCGCCGCCGAAGGTAACGAAAACACCGCCCCTTCCGCCGAAGGTGAGCGACCGTCCATCCACCGAAGCTCCGACGGTCCGGCCACCCCGAACACCCGGACGGACCGCCCCTTCCAGATCAACCAAGCCCAATGGCCCACCGACTCCCTCGCCATCCGCCAGTCCATCCCCGACGAATACCGCGCGGATCACCAATATCCAGGAGAACGACTCGGTATCGACGTGTGAACGCGTCACCGGCCGGGCCGACGTAGAAGCGTCGAAAGCGTTGTTTCTCGTGCACCGCAGGGTCAGTCCGTCCTCCGACACATATTACTTCTACTACGTCTCGGGGAGCCGGGACGGCGGCGTCGGCCGGACCTGGAGTTCCGAGATGCGGTTCGGCACCGCGGCCGGCCAGTCGTACGAACTCCTTCTACTCATCATCGACGTCGACGACGCCCGAGATTTCTGGAACTCGCATCAGGTCGACGACTTCTACGCCGCCGCGAACTCGTTGCCGGCGGGCAGCAAGCAGGCACATCGGCTGGGCGTCCGCCAAACCGACGCCACGGACTGCTGACCAAGCGGGAGAACAAATGACCCAACCCACCAACACCCCCGGGCGGCTCTACATCAGCCACGCGCCGGACGGTCGCGCCTACGCCAGGAAGCTGGCCGAGTACCTCCAGAGGGTGGGAATCGCGACGGAGGTCGACAACGACGGCCTGCCCGCGCCGAACATGGAGAAGCTGCGTAAACGGGTCGACCGCAGCGTCGGCTTGCTGGTGCTCGTCACCAAGGAGTCGGCGACGTCCGACCAGGTCGGGCACGAGCTCGACCGCGCGATGGAGATGGGCCGGCCCATCTTCGTGCTGCTGCTGCACGGCAAGCGCCTGCCGTTGCTGCTGAACCAGTGCCCGTACGAGGTCGCACGGTGGTCACGGATGCCGTCCGCGGCGTTCGTGAGCCAGTTGTACCAGGCGTTGGGTGGCTCCAGCACGAGCCAGATCGCCCTCATCGAGCCGGCGGCGCAGCGGCGGGCCGCCGCTCCACTGCTGGTGCTGTCGGCGCTCGCCGCGGTGCTCCTGGTGATCGGCGGCGGGTACTGGATCGGCAGCAGGCCGCGGGGCGAAACCGTCTCGCCGCCCACCCCGACGGTCACGACCGCGCCGGTGGTCAGCGAAAACCCGGCACCCCCGGACACCGTGACCATCACGTCCCCGCAGGAAGGCGCGGTGGTCCATAGGTGCGAGCGGGTCCGCGGCACAGCAAACCTGCCCGACAACAAGACGATGCTCTTCGCCCGCAACCGCACGGGACCACCGGACGCCGTCTGGTACTTCAACTACGTCGGCACCTACCAGAACGGTTTCGTCCCGCCTGAGTGGGCCGGCACCGTCTACTTCGGATCCGCCACCCGCCAGTCGTACGACCTCGTGATCGTCGTGATGGAAGTCAAGGCGGCGGCCAGGTTCTGGCAGCAGCACAAGAGCGAGGACAACTCCTACGCGTTCGCGAACGACCTCCCGGCCGGCGCTGAGCGCGCCGCGCTCGTCCGGGTCCGCCAAGGCACGATGGACGACTGCGAATGACCGATCCTCAAGCGCCGTTCCTTTTCATCTGCTACCCCGAAGCGCCGGGGACTACGTCGCGGAGCTGTGGGCGTTCCTTGCCCGGCATGGCATCCCGACCTGGTACGACATGGACATCCCGACCGGCGAGCGGTGGGCGTCGGTCATCGAGGGGAAGATCGCGTCCTGCGCCGGCGTGCTCGTCGTGATGAGCGACGGCGCCGACCAGCGACGGTTCATCCGGCAGGAGCTCGACGCCGCCCGCGACGGCGGCAAGCGCCTGTTTCCCCTGCTCCTCGACGGAAAAATCTACGCCGAGCTGAAGAGCATCCAGGCCACCTTCGCCGAGGGCGGCACGATGCCGGGCCCGTCCTGGGTGCTGGAGGTCCGCAGGCACCTGGAGCGCCAACACCCCTCACGGCTCAGGCGGCGCCGCTGGTGGCTTCTCGGCGCCACGGCCGCCCTGTCCGTGGCCGCCGCCCTATTCGCGCTCTATCGGGGCCCGGACGGCACACCGCCCGGCGGCTGCGAGGGCCGTCCCGCCCGGATCGAGGCCGTATCGACCGAGACGCCTGGCCACACGGGCCACCGCCCGACGATCACGGTGAGCGTCTGCCGCGCCCACAGGCCGACCACGAGTACTGGCTGATGGACTACTGGGAAGAACAGGGCTCAAGGGTGTACTTCGCGAAGGCGAGGATCGCCGGCGGGTTGTCGGCAGGCCGCCCGTACCAGGTCGTCCACGACGAACGCACCGAGAAGGGCAGCGCCCGCACCTACCTCATCGTGGACGTGCCACCCCGAGCCCGCGAGACGATCGAGAAGATGGTGCAGGACGACGAGCCGCGAATTGCCCAGCCCGGCGCCACCGCCCCCGAGAGCCTGACAATCGTCTCAAACGAGGCCTTCGCCATCCTATGAGCCCAGGGCAACCACCCACCGAGTCGGCTGCCCGTGGCCACGAACCGCGACCACCGCTCCGTGGGGCCTCCGGGGGCTCGGCCCTCGGAGCAGACATGACAAGCGACGCCTGTCCGCGCTCTTCGCGGACAGGCGTCGCTCGATGCTTGTGGAGCCGAGGGGACTCGAACCCCTGACCCCCACACTGCCAGTGTGGTGCGCTACCAGCTGCGCCACGGCCCCAACGTCCCCGGTCTCCCGGGCACCCGCGCAATAGTACACACCCCCACCCCGCCGGTCATCTCGCAGGTCCCGACACGCGGCCGGGGCGTGGGTGGTCCCGTCAGTTGAGGGCCACGTCCGGTGGGAAGTGGGCCACCGCGGCCATGATGCCGCCCTGGCGGCGCAGCACCATCGGCCACAGGTCGTCAGGGCGCTCCACGAACGCGTCGCCGGGCAGGGCGTCGAACACGAACCAGGAGCCGGACGTGATCTCCTCCTCCAGCTGGCCCGCGGACCAGCCCGAGTAGCCGGCGAACACGCGGATGCCGGCCAGGCTGCTCTGCAGTGACTCCGGGTCGACCGAGAGGTCCACGGTGCCGATCGAGCCGGACACGCGATGGAAGCCGCGGGCTCGGCGGACACCCGGGTGGGTGCGGGCCAGGCAGATCGCGGACTCCGGCTGCACCGGCCCGCCCTCGAAGAGGACGGCGGGGTCGCGGGCCATCGCACCCCAGTTGCCGAGCACCTCGGCGACGGGCACCTCGGTGGCCCGGTTAAGGACCACGCCAAGGGCACCGCCCGGCTCATGCGCGACCAGCAGAACAACGGTGCGGTCGAAGTTCGGATCCTTCAGGGCCGGGGTCGCGACCAGTAGCTGCCCGGTCATCGACTCCATAGACCGCCCCCGATCCGCTGCCCCTCTCCGTGCACGGAAGCCCCCGCTACTCGTGGGAGCCAGGGATACAGGACTCGTGCGCCATGCACGCACGATAGCTTGCGCGTCTGCTCCTGGTTAAGGTCTCAATCGTGAGCCCACGCGCTGAGTTTGCCGTGATCGGCGGTTCCGGCCTGTACGCACTGCTGGAAGGCGCGACGGAGTTCACCGTCGACACGCCGTACGGTCCACCATCCGACCCGGTCACCATCGCCGAAGTGGGTGACCGGACCGTCGCGTTCCTCCCTCGGCACGGCCGCGACCACCGCTACCCGCCGCACCGCATCCCCTACCGGGCCAACCTGTGGGCGCTGCGTTCGCTCGGCGTGCGGCAGATCCTCGCACCGTGCGCGGTGGGCGGGCTGCGGCCGGAGTTGGGGCCGGGCACGTTCGTCATCCCCGACCAGCTGATCGACCGCACGAGCGGGCGCACGCAGAGCTACTACGACGAGGGTGCGGTGCACGTCTCGTTCGCCGACCCGTACTGCCCGGTGGGGCGTGAGACGGTGCGGGACGCGGCGGGGCGGCACGGAGTCGACGCGGTCCCGACCGGCACGATGGTCGTGGTCGAAGGGCCGCGCTTCTCGACGCGGGCGGAGTCGCGGTGGTTCACGGCGATCGGCGGCACCGTGGTCAACATGACCGGCCACCCGGAGGCGGTGCTCGCCCGCGAGCTTGCGCTCTGCTACACGGCCATCGCGCTGGTCACCGACCTCGACGCGGGCGTGGAGGGCGACCACGGCGTCACCCAGGAGGAGGTCTTCCGGGTCTTCGGCGAAAACACCGAGCGCCTGCGCGGCCTCCTCCTCGACGCCGTCGCGGCGCTCCCGGCAGACCGGGCCTGCCCGTGCGGTGCCGCGCTGGACGGCATCAAGCTGCCGTTCAGGCTCCCCTAGACGATCCATTTCAAGAGATTCAGAGCTACCGCGATGTCCGCGGTGGTCCGGACCGTTGCTCCCGCGGCCTCACCCTCCGCGGTGGCTCAGGACCCGAACCGTCTCACGTGGACGGTCCAGGTCAGGTCTCGCCGCCGATGTCGGTCTCGTACGCCTCGTAGACGAGGTCGGCGCCCCGCTGGCGGTGGCGCGACAGCTCGCGGAGCAGGTCGCTGGCCCACGCGCGCAGGTCCTCCACCGACGGTCCCGGCTGGTCGACCTGCCGCTGCAGCGCGGACATCGCGGTGGCGACGGCCGCGTGCTCGCGGATCAGCACGTGGACACAGCGGGCGAGGCGGGGCGCGTGGTCGAGCAGCTCCGCATACAGCCCCTCGGCTCCCTCGGTCACCACGATGTGCTCGGCGAACGCCCCACGCAGCCCGTGCAGCCGCGTGCTGACCCTCGGCCGCCACCCGGGATCGCCCGCGGGGGCGGCGAGCGCCCGCTCGAAGGACTGGATGCTGTGCAGCAGCGCGACGCGGTGGCGCCGGGCGACGGCGAGCGAGGCCGCGCTTTCTGCCGCTGCCGGGTGGGACGGTCCTGCCACCATGTCGCACCTCCCGCCACGAGCTATTAGCCGATGGTCGCCCGCACTTCACTCTGTGTCCAGCCCCGGGGGCAGCTCATACGCCGCATGAGGAACAGGGGCATCAAGGACATCATGGGCGGCTATGGTGCGAACGTATGGAGCTCTTCGCACCTGGCATGGTGATCGACCGGCGAGAGGTGCTGCACGGGCGTACGTGGCTGGTCACCCCGGTCCGCGTCGTCTGGGACAGCGAGGACATCCTCGTCACCTACCTCGCGGAAGGCACGCCGCTGCTCTTCCCGGACCACCCTTTCGGACCGCATCCGTGGCACGGGCGGGACCGGTGGACCGGCACGGGCGTCCTTCAGGTACACCGCGAGGGTGACGCGTACGCCGTCTGGACCTTCTACAAGGACGGCGAGCGCACCGGCTCGTACATCAACTTCGAGGCACCCATCCGCCGGTGGGAGCAGGGCTTCGACACCGTCGACCAGGGCGTGGACATCTGGATACCCGCCGGCGGCACCGGGTGGCAGTGGAAGGACCGCGCCGACGTGACCACCCTGGTACAGGTGGGCCGTCTCACCCAGGACGAGGCCGACGCCGTGTGGGCGCAGACCGAGGAGGTGGCCGCGGCGCTGGATCGCGACGAGCGCTGGTGGAGCCCCTGGGACGGCTGGACGCCGGACCCGACCTGGCAGGCACCGGACGGCCAGGCCTCCCGCGCCCGCCTCTCCACCCCGGCGTAGTTAGAAAAGCGAAAAGCGGCGCCACCCGCGAGGGGTGGCGCCGCGATCGTGGAGGTGCCGGGAATCGAACCCGGGTCCTTCGGCGTCTTGTCAGGGCTTCTCCGAGCGCAGCTCGCTATGCCTCTACTCGGCCCCTCCGATCACGCGAGCGAGTCGGTGTGACGGGCCCAGTCGCTGATTTATCTCGCCGCACGAGCCCCGCGACCGGGCTCGGTTGGCCAGCCTTCTAGCTGATGCCGGTTACTGGACCGAAGGCGATTCCAGACCGACAGACTCGCTTACCCGCCTCAGGCGGCGAGAGCGAAGTCAGCGCGCTTGGTGTTGGCGCTTATTGGTTTCCGACGACCGATTCTCGAGACGACGTCGGCTTCCTCGGCTCGCTTCCCCTGCCGTAACGGACGAAGTCGAAACCAGTCACCCCTTGAAGGATCTCTCCAGACACACAGCCTAACGCCTCCGGCAAGCGGATACATTCCAGCCGGCCGCGGCCGGGGAGCGCGCCGCGCCGCGGGGCTACGAGCAGGGCTTGCCGCCCACCTCGCACGCTGCCGGACCGGCCTCCAGGGCGCCGCTGACCTGGAAGGTGAACCGTGCGGTGTCCGAAGCGCCCAGCGAACCGCCGCTGAAGAGCACCGTCCGGTCATCCTGCTGGAAGGTTGCCCCTTCGGCGTCCGTCACGCGAGCACCGTCACGCAAGGTGATCTTCACGGTCCAGCTCGACGCGGCAGCCTTGCCGGTGTTACTGACGGTGACCGTACCCTCATAGCCCAGCAGGCGCTGCTGCGACGTCTCGTAGTCCGCGCCGAGCACGGCCTGCCCGGCGGGTGCCGTGGTGCTCTCCCTGGTTGGGGCGGTGGTCGGCGCGCGGGACGGGGTCGGGCTGGCGGACGGGCTCGCGGACTGGCTGGGTGAGGGTGCCCCGGTGCCGAGGCCGGCCACGCCGGCCGGCGCGGTGGTGCCCACCGCGGGCTCCGGTCCACCCGTCTGGGGTGAGGCGGCGGGCTCCTCGTCGCCGCCCCGGTCAGCGCCGCGACGGCCACGATGGCCACGAACACGAGCGCGGCAGTGGAGAGCGCCATCAACAAGCGGCCGCGGCCCCTGCGGCGGTCGACCGGCGCCACGAACGGGATCACCTGGGTCGCCGGCTCGGCCGGGCTGCCCGGCATCGGCGCGTTGAGGTCGACCTCCTGGAACGCCAGCCAGTCCAGGATCGCCGGGAGGCGCTCGTGCAGCACGCTGTCGTACGCCGCGCGCACCTCCTCGCGCTCCCCGTCCTCCCACTCGCCGTAGACGCAGGACTGGCGGAGGGTCAGCGTCGCGCCGTCCGGGGTCGAGGCCAGCTCCCAGACAAGGCGCGTGCTGACCTCGTCGTTGCCCCAGAGCATCGCCAGCCGTCGCTGCCCTTCGACACCGGTGACCTCGGCCTCGCCCACCGGCGCGAAGCCCGGCAGCTCAAGCCACTGGGAGAGCAGCTTCTCCTCGGTCAGCGCTCGCCAGATCCGCTCGGCGGGGTGCTCGAGATCGATATCCATCCGGATTTCGCTCACGCGGAGACCTTACAGACCGCCGCAAGTCCGGCGCCGACCCTGTTGGCACCGGTACTCCAAGCAGCCGCGTCACAACCCTGCGCAGTCTTCGCCGGCCACCCGGCAGCTGAGTGGCTGCGTGGCTCCCAGCAGGCTGCCAACGTCCAGCAGGACATCGAACACGACCCGCGTGGAGCCGCCCGCCGGCACTGCCGAACCGCTGAAACTCCACGCCGTCCCGCTCTGGCTCGGCCGCGGGCCCTCCACGCCCTGCACCGTCGCCAGCAGCGGGACGGTGATCGTGAGCGTCCACCGGTCGGACTGCGCGCCGCCGGTGTTGCTGACGACCACCGCGCCCCGGTAGGTCAGGGTGCCGCTCGACACCGTCTCGTAGCTGGCGGCCAGCGCGGCCGGCGGCGGGGCGGCCGTCGTGGCCCGCTCGGTGCGCGCGGACGTGCTCGGCGCCACCGTGCGCACGGGGGCGGAGCGGTCGCGCTGGCCGTCGTGGACGGCGAGGCGCTCGGCGGGCGCTGGGTGGCCTCGACGGCGGTGGAGGAGGCAACCGTGGCCGAAGCGAACGCCGCCGGCTCGCCGCTCGTCACCGCCGCCCCGGCCTCGGCGGGCACGCTGCTCTCCGAGGGCAGGTTGGCCAGCAGTGCGGCGACCAGCCCGATCAGGATCGCGGCGGCCGCGACCGCGAGGATCTGCCGGCGGCGGTCGGGCCGCGGCGGGAGCGGCGAAGGCGATCGCGGCGCCCGCGGCACGACCGCGTCCTTTCCACCGAGCTCATCGAGTACCGCCGGAAGCCGCTCGCCGAACAGCCTGTCGTACGTGGACACCAGCGCCTGCCGCCGCGTGCTGCCCTGCACGCCGAGAAAGCCGGACTGGCTCATCATCAGCAGGCAGCCCTCGGCCGTGGGCTTGAGCTCCCAGGTGACCCGGGCGTGCAGCTGCTCGCCCTTCCACCGCATCACCAGCCGCCGCTCGGCGGAGACCTCCAGCACCTGGCCGGAGATCGGACCGTCGAAGCCGGGCAGCGCGTCCGGAAGGAGCTGAAACTGGCTGCCCTGTATCGGCGTGAGGTCACCGGGCATGAGCCAGCGGGCGAGCTGCCGGCGCTCGGTGAGCGCCCGCCACACGAGCGCGGGTGGATGGCCGAAGTCGAAGTCGATCCGGATTTCGGTCACCGGGGCACTCTAGAGCCTCCGGCTACTCCATGCCCTTCCCGCGGCGGCCCATCGCGCGGTTGATTTCCCGATCGGCGTCGCGCTTGGCGAGGTCCTGGCGCTTGTCATACGCCTTCTTGCCCTTGGCCAGTCCCATCTCGACCTTGGCCCAGCCGTCCGAGAAATACACCGAAAGGGGCACGAGCGTCAGCCCGCCCTCCCGCAGCTTGCCGATCAGCCGGTCGATCTCGAGGCGCTTGAGCAGCAGCTTCCGGGTGCGGCGGGGCTCGTGGTTGGTCCAGGTGCCCTGCACGTACTCCGGGATGTGCATGCCGTAGAGGTAAAGCTCGCCGCCCTTTTCCTGCGCGAACGCGTCCACGAGGGACGCCCGCCCGGCCCGGAGCGACTTGACCTCGGTGCCGGTGAGCGCCATGCCGGCCTCATAGGTGTCGAGGATGGCGTAGTCATGCCGCGCCTTACGATTCGACGCGACGACCTTACGACCCTTTTCCCTCGGCACCGCGCAATGGTACAGCTCAGCAAAGGCAACCCGGCAGCCATTTCAGCGGCTGCACGGGAGTGCCGGACAGGCGCACCTCGAAGTGGAGGTGGTACCCGGTCGACGCGCCCGTGGTGCCGACCCGGCCGATCACCTGACCCCGCCGCACCTGCTGGCCCGGCCACACGAGGATCCGCGACTGGTGGGCGTAGCAGGTGCTCAGGCCGCGGCCCTGGTACCGCCCGTGGCTGATGCACGTGTAGTTGCCGTACCCGCCGTTCCACCCGGCACGGATGACCCGCCCGTCCGCGGCGGCGTGGATCGGCTGCCCGCCGCCGGCCGCGAGGTCGACGCCGGCGTGCAGCTGCCACACGCGGTAGTACGGGTCGTAGCGCATCCCGAAGTCGCTGGACTTCCAGCCCTGCACGGGCATGAGCAGGCGCGCGCCGGGGCGCACGGCCGGCGCCTTGCCGCTCGGGCGGGTCACCTTCTGCCGGTCCTCCCACTCGCGCAGCTCCCGCTCGATGCGCTCGGCCTCGGCCTTGGCCTCCTGGTACCTGGCGAGGCTCGCGTCGCGCTCCTCCTCGGCGACCGCCAGCGCCTCCTCGCGCTGATCGGCGAGGGCCGTGACCTCGGCCACCGCCGCATCGGCCGCGGCCTTGGCGGCACGGGCCTCGGCGAGCGCCCCCTCGGCCGCGAGTCGGGCGGCCTCGGCCCGGCGCTGCGCGAGACCGGCGTCGTTTTCCGCCTGCTTGGCCACCCGGCGTGCGGAGGTGAAGCCGTCCAGCGCCTCCTTCTCGGTGCGCATGACGCGCTCGAAATAGCCGTACCGCTCGGCGACGTCGATCGGGGTCCGCGCGTTGACCAGCAGGTTGAAGCCGACCAGGTCGCTGCCCTTGTACGCCGACTCGGCGAAGGTGCCCACCCGCTCCCGCGCCGCGTCGACCTTGCGAGCGCTCTCCTCGTACCGGCCGCGCGCGTCGGCGAGCGCCTTCTCCGCCGCCTCGGCCTCCCGGCGGGCCGTGTTGGCCACCACCTCCGCGGCCGCCACCTCGCCCCGCGCCACCGCGGCCCGCTCGCGAGCGGTGGGCAGCTGGGCATTCGCCGCGGCGAGGCTCTTGGCGGCCTCCTGAGCGCGTGTCGTGGCGCCCTCGAGGATCGACGCCGCGGTCGCGACGGCAGCGTCGACGCGCTCCTTGTCGTCGCGCGGGTCACCCTGCGCCGCGCCCGCCGGCAGCAGCAGGAGTACGACAAAAAGGGTCAGCCAGGCACGATGGGGTCTCACGGGCAACTCCCCTCATACGTGTGCCCTTTACCGTACTCCTGCCACAAGCCTCCCAACAGCACAAAAGCGAATCGCCGCCCCCTGAGCACGGGGAGCGGCGATTACGGAGCGTAGTTACGGCTAGACGCGCAGGTAGAAACGGAGCGTGACCCACGCCGTGACCGCGCTGACCAGAGCGCCGGCACCGGCCATCACCGGGAACATGAGCAGCACGTCGCTCCAGCTCAATGGCGTCAGCAGCTCGGTGAGGTCGCGTAGCGAGCCGTCTAGCAGGAACCACTTGCCCAGCACCAGCCCGATGAACGCGATGATCGAGCCGATCACGCCGGCAACCACCGCCTCGAGCACGAATGGTGCCTGTATGAACCAGTTCGAGGCGCCGACAAGCTTCATGACGGCGACCTCACGCCGTTTGCTGTACGCGGCGACTTGGATCGTGTTGCCGACCAGGAGCAGCGCCGCGATGGCCATGACCGACGCGGCAAGCAGTGCCATGTTCTGGACGGACCCGAGGATGTTGAAGATCTTGTCGAGCAGCCGCTGCTGGTCGACGATCGTCTCGACACCCTCGTTGTTCTTGTACTTGTCGTTGATCTTCTGGAACTCCTCAGGATTTTTCAGGCGCACCCGGAAGGACTCGGGCAGCTGGCCCGGCTTGACGGCGTTTACCAGGTCCGGCGCGTCCGCATACATGGTCTTGAACTTCTCGTGCGCCTGTTCCTTGGACTCGTAGATCACCTCGGCCACGTCCGGGTCGGACTTCAGCGCACTGTTCAGATCGCTGCGCTGCTGGTCAGTGACGTCGTTGTTGAGGAAGATCGCTACTTCGATCTGGTCGTAGTAGAAGTCCTTCATGCTGTTGACCTGGAGGTACATGAGACCACTGGCACCCAGCATGGCCAACGAGACCGCCATCGTAATGATCATGGCGATCGTCATGGTCACGTTGCGCCACAGCCCGACCATGACCTCGGACAGGACGTACTTAGCGCGCTGCATCGGGGGTTCCTTCGCTGGGGTAGGTCGGTGGACTAGCCGTAGACGCCGCGCGCCTGGTCGCGGACGATCCGGCCACTCTCGATCTCAACGACCCGGCGCCGCATCTGGTTGACGATGTTGGAGTCGTGGGTGACCATCACGACCGTCGTGCCGGTCCGGTTGATCCGGTCCAGCAGCCGCATGATCTCGATCGACGTGTCGGGGTCCAGGTTTCCGGTGGGCTCATCGGCCAGCAGGATCAGCGGCCGGTTGACGAAGGCCCGCGCCACCGCCACCCGCTGCTGCTCACCGCCGGAGAGCTCGTGCGGGTACCGGTGCTCCTTGCCGCCGAGTCCGACGAGCTCCAGCACCTCGGGCACCACCCGACGAGCCACCGCCTTGGTCTTCCCGATCACCTCGAGCGCGAACGCGACGTTTTCATACGCCGTGCGGTTGGGCAGCAGGCGGAAGTCCTGGAAGACGCAGCCGATCGAGCGCCGGAAGTGGGGGATCTTCCAGGAACGCATCGACGTGACGTCCCGGCCGTTGACGACGACCCGCCCCTGGTTGGGCGTGATCTCGTGCAGCAGCAGCTTGATGATCGTGGACTTGCCAGAGCCGGAGGGACCGATGAAGAAGACGAACTCGCCCTTCTCGATCCCGACCGACACCTCGTCCAGGGACGGGCGGGATGCCTTCGGGTACGTCTTCGTGACGTGCTCGAGCTGAATCACGGGTCAGGAGTCTACGCGGTGTAACCGGATAGCCAAGTCCGCCCTGCACCGGTTCGCGCGCAATGCCGTAAAAACCACGGGGCGTTGAACCCACGAGATCGGCCCCTAAGCCGACCCGTGCTCCCGCTCTCGCTCCTGCTCCTGCTGCTTGCGCCAGCGGATGCCCGCCTCGATGAACTCGTCCAGAGCACCGTCGAAGACCGAGGCCGGGTTGCCGGTCTCCTCCTCGGTGCGCAGATCCTTCACCATCTGATACGGGTGCAGGACATATGACCTCATCTGGTCGCCCCACGAGCCAGCCGCGTCGGCCTTGAGGCCCTCCATCTTGGCGTGCTCCTCCTGCCGCTTGCGCTCCAGCAGGCGGGCCTGGAGCACCCGCAGCGCGGATGCCTTGTTTTGCAGCTGGGACTTTTCGTTTTGGCAGGTGACCACGATCCCGGTCGGGATGTGTGTGATCCGCACCGCCGAGTCGGTGGTGTTAACGCTCTGTCCACCTGGACCGGACGATCGGTACACGTCGAACCGCAGCTCGTTTTCCGGAATGTCGATATGGTCCGTTTGTTCGACCACCGGGAGCACCTCGACGCCGGCGAAGCTCGTCTGCCGCCGCCCCTGGTTGTCGAAGGGGCTGATCCGCACCAGACGATGGGTGCCCGCCTCGACACTCAGCGTGCCGTACGCATACGGCGCCTTGACCGCGAAGGTGGCCGACTTGAGGCCCGCCTCCTCCGCGTACGACGTGTCGTAGACCTCGGTGGGATAGCCGTGCCGCTCCGCCCACCGCAGGTACATCCGCAGCAGCATCTCGGCGAAGTCGGCCGCGTCAACCCCACCGGCACCCGCCCGGATGGCCACGAGGGCCTCGCGTGCGTCGTACTCACCGGAGAGGAGGGTGCGCACCTCCATCTCCTCGATCGCCTTGTGCAAGCTGGCCACTTCCGTGCCGACCTCGGCGACGACGCCTGGGTCGTTTTCGGCTTCGGCCAGCTCCAGCAGCACGTGGGCGTCGTCGAGCCGGCGGCGCAACCCCTCCAGTTTCCCGATCTCGCCGTTGACGTACGACAGCTTCGAAGTGACCTGCTGCGCCCGCGCCTGGTCATCCCACAGGTCGGGGGCGGACGCCTGCTGCTCAAGCTCCGCTTTCTCCTGGCGCAGCCGGTCGAGGTCGAGGACGGCCTCGATGTTGCGCAAGGTGGCGTCGAGAGTCTTGAGCTGGTCGGCAAACTCGGCAGCAGTCACAACAACCAAGGATAGGCCGTCAGGCTCCCGGCGCCGTCTTCAGCCACGAGAGGGCGGCCCGGTGGTAGGCCACGGCAAACTCGAGTGCCGCCGAGCCGTAATTGTCGCCAGCCTTCTTGACCTCCTTGGCCTGCTCGCGCGCGGAGGCGAGGGCCTCGGTGTGGTACTGGGTCGCGCCGGCGTAGAGCTCCTTCAGCTGAGCGGCGCTGTGCTGCTCGCCGAAGGCGACGCGGAGGGCGATCGGGTTGCGGACGGCGTCGCGCCCCGGCGACTCGGCGAGCCAACGCGTGAATGCGCGCTTGCCGGAAGCGGTGATCGCGTACGGCTGGCTCGACCGCGGCCCGGGCTTGCCGAGGCGGACGTAGCCGGCGTCGGCCAGTGCGGGCAACTCGCGGTAAACCTGACTGCGCGTCATCGACCAGAACGGACCGAGCCGTCGCTCAGCCGCGGCCATCAGCTGGCCGCCAGTCATCGGTCCTTCGTGGAGCAGCCCCAGGAGGGCTGCGGCGGTGGGGTTGATTGCAGTTTCTGCCATGCCCTCCACGCTGCCACTTTGTAGCCTCCGCGTCCAGGATTTCGCGTGATCCGCGGGGCGATATCCTCCACTGTGCACTGTCCGTGCCCGACAGTCCGGTGAGGACCCGTAGTTAGTTGATCACGAGAAGTGATCAACCTACCCGGCGCGGGGTCGGGAGCACATCACCGATGTCTGGCCAGTCTTCCATCCCGGGCGGTAGGTCCATCGTGGATGGGACCACTGTGGAAGGAGTCGTTGCCGGTGCGGGTGTGACCGCAGCGACTGGCGGTGTGGCCGAAGCGGGGCCGGCGGGCGTGGTACCGGCGGACCCTCCACCCACGAACAGAAGCGTGCCCACGACCGCGGCCGCCGTGATGGCCGCCGCCCCGGCGCCCGCGAGGACGACCGGCAACCGCCGCCGACGCTTCGGTGGCGCGGGCATCGGAGCGGCCATCGCCGGCACCGGCATCGGCACCGGCTCGGTGTTGGCGCCGGGCCACGGGCTGTCGGTGCCGTACGCCGCGCCGAGCTCGACAGCGGAACCCATGCCCGCCACGGGAATCGAGACCATCCGCCCCACATACGCCGAAGCGGGCGAGACGGGGGCGGCCCGCAGTGGGACCCACGTCACCTTCGCCACCGCCGCGGCTGCACCGGCGGGGCGCGGCCACCACGTGATCTGGTCGGCGGCGAGGGCGGGCATCGCGGGCGCGCCGTCGAGGGCCGGCTCCACCCCGCGCAGCCGGGCGGCGATGAGTCGCGCGTCCGGCCGGTGCGCGGGATCCGGCGCGAGGCACTCCTCGATGACGGGCCAGACGATCGGCGGCAGGCCCGGCGGCGGTACGGCGGCGCACATCCCGTGGCGGCGCAACACCTGCAGCGGACCCCCGCCACGGAACGGACTCCGGCCGCAGAGAAGTTCAAAAAGGACGATCCCCAGCGCGTACACGTCCGCGGTCGGCGACGGAGCGGCACCGCCGACCACCTCCGGCGCGGCGTACTCCGGCGTGGCGTGAATGGAGACGGGCGGCGCGGCATTCATCCGGCGCGCCACACCGAAGTCCACGACCCGCACCGGGCCACCGTCCGCCGGCACGACGAGGTTGCCCGGCTTCACGTCGGCGTGGACGATGCCGACCCCGTGGAGGTAGGCGAGCGCGTCGGCCACCTGCGCCACGATGTTGGCCGCGATGGCCGGCGGCACCGGTCCGTCCCGGCGCACCCGCTTGCGCAGGTCTTCACCCTCCACCAGGTCCATGACGATCGCGAGCGCGTCCCTGGTGTCGATGAGCCGGTGCGGGCGTACGACCGACGGGTGGTTGGCGGCGGCGAGCAACCCGAACTCGTCACGGAAACACCGGACCAGCTCGGGTTGCTCGGCCGCTTCGGGACGGAGCATCTTGACGGCCACCAGCCCCCGTTGGCCATGTCGACGGCTCGCCACACGGCGCCGATCGCGCCCTGTGCGATCTCCCCCTCCAGCCGGTAGCGGCCGTCCAGTACCCCGTCCATGGATGAAACGCTATGGCCCGCGACCGGGCCCGTGGGGCGGCGCGACACGGGTTTGGCACGAACCAGGGACTGGCGATGCGGCCGTCACTGCGAGAGGGTGAACTTTCGTGACCTCACCTCTGGTGCGATGGCTCGCCAGCCTCCCCGCCGCCGACCTCGCCGCCGTCCTGGCCCGCCGCCCCGAGGCGCTGGACCGGCCACAGGTGTCCAGCTTGACCGGTCTGGCCGGACGGTTGCAGGACGCGGACGCCGTGATGATGACGGCCGGCGCGCTGCCGCTACCGGCTGTGCAGGTGGTGGAGGCGCTTCAGGCCTTCGGCGGGCCGCTGGTCGCGCTCGACAAGCTCGCCGCCGCCTTCGGGCGCAAGCCGGACGACCCCGAGCTCGCCGCGACCCTCACGGTGCTCGCCCAGCGGGCCCTTGTCTGGCCGGACGGCGACGAGCTGCGCATGGCCGGTCCGCTGTGGAGCGCGTTCGAGCATCCGCTCCACCTCGGGCTGCCGGCCCGCCGCCTCCTCGAGGGCGCACCGATCCCCGAGCTGCAGGAGATCGCTGCCGCGCTCGGGCTGCCCCGCGGGCGTACCCGAGCAACCGCCCTTGCCGGCGTCTGCGCCGCGCTGGCCGACGGCGAGCGCGTCCGTTCCATCGTCGCGTCCGCCCCCGTGGCGGCGCGCGACCTGCTCACGAAGGTCGCGTGGGACGGGCCCATGGTGGCCATCGGCATCTACGACCGTCCCGCCAACGGCCCGGTCGCCTGGGCGGTGCGCCACGGCCTGCTGGTCTCCGACGGCTGGCAGCACGCGCAGATGCCGGGCGAGGTCGGTATGGCGCTGCGCGGGCCGGAGTGGCGGGCGCCGTTCGACCCGCTGCCGCCCTCGCCCGACCTCGTCGACGTCGCGCCGGAGGCCGTGACGCGGGAGGCGGCCGCGGCGGCCACCACCGCGGTGGAGCAGGCCTCCGCGCTGCTCGGCGCCATCGCCGCGTCGCCCGTCGCGCTGCTCAAGTCCGGCGGCGTGGGCTCGCGGGAGCTGCGGCGGCTGGCCAAGTCGGTCGGCTGCGGCGAGCCGGAGGTACGGCTGTGGCTCGAGCTGTCGTACGCGGCCAGCCTGGTGGGCGTCTCCGAGATGCGGGTGCTGCCCACGGAGGCGTACGACAAGTGGTGTGCCGCCGAGCCGGCCGGCCGCCTCGCGCCGCTGCTGCGCGTGTGGCCGCACCTTCCGGCCGCGCCGCTGGCGGTCGACGGCTCGGCCGCACTGATCCGGGACGCGGTGGGGATGGCCGCGTACGACCTGCGCCCAGCCCTGCTCCAGGCGGCGGCCGAGCTGCCCGACGGAAAGGGCGCCGCCGGCGGGCTCGCGGACGTGCTCGGGTGGCGGCTGCCGATGCTTTCCGGCGACCCCGGCCTGCTCGAATCGCTGTGGCGCGAGGCGCATCTCGTCGGGGCGCTGGCGCACGGCGCGCTGACGCCGATCGGCAAGGCACTGCTCGCCGGCACCGCACCCGAGGCGGCGGTCGCGGCCCTGCTCCCGGCGGCCGTCGCGCAGGCCGTGTTCCAGAACGACCTCACCGCCCTCGTGCCGGGCGCTCCCGCCGCGTCGCTCGCCGCGCTGCTCGACACGTCCGCGGTCCGCGAGTCCGGCGGCGGGGCGGTCACGTGGCGGTTCTCACCCGCGTCGGTACGCGCGGCTCTCGACGCCGGCCACACGCCGGACGGGCTGCTCACCGACCTCCGCGCCGCGGCGGTCGGTGGCACTGTCCCGCAGGTGCTGGAGTACCTGGTCGGTGACGTCGGCCGCCAGCACGGCCGGGTGCGCGTGCGCGGCGTCGGTTGCGTCATGCGCGCCGACGACCCCACGCTCCTCGCGGAGATCGCCGGCGCGCGGTCATTGCGCCAGCTGGGGCTCACCGTGCTCGCGCCCACGGTGCTCGCCAGTACGCAGGGCCCGGCCGAGACCCTCGCCGCGCTGCGCGCCGCCGGGTACGCGCCGTCGGGCGAAGACGCCGACGGCGTCGCCACCGTGGAACGCGCGCCGCGCCACCGGGTTCCGACACCGCGCCGCCCCGAGTCGCGCAGCCGGCCGCCGCGCAACCCCGCCGACGTGGCGGCGCTGGCGGCGCGGCTGCTTTCGTCCTATGTAGAGGAAGCAACCGAGGCGCCTCTGCGACCCACGCCGATGAGCGTCGCCCGCGACGTCCGCGACCACGCGGCGCACCTCACCACCCCGCAGCGGCTGCTGCTCGTCGGCGCGGTCAGCCAGGGCACGGCGATCGAGATCTTCTACACCGACGGCGACGGCGAGTCGACGCGCCGCGTCATCGAGCCGACGGAGCTGGACGGGCCGAAGCTCTCGGCCTGGTGCCAGCTCCGCGACGACGAGCGCGTCTTCCTGCTCTCCCGGATCGAGTCGGTATCCGCCGTGGGCTAGCCCATGTGCGGGTAGGTGTGGTCCGTCGGCGGGACGAACGTCTCCTTGATGGTGCGCGGCGAGGTCCACCGGATCAGGTTGTGCCACGACCCGGCCTTGTCGTTGGTACCGCTGGCCCGCGCGCCGCCGAACGGCTGCTGCCCGACCACCGCGCCGGTCGGCTTGTCGTTGATGTAGAAGTTGCCGGCCGCGTACCGCAGGGCGTTGGAGGCCCAGTCGACGGCCCGCCGGTCGGTGGCGAAGACCGAGCCGGTCAGTGCGTACGGCGCGATGCCTTCGGCCTGCTTCACCACGTCTTCGAAGCGAGCGTCGTCGTAGACGTGCACGGCGAGGATCGGCCCGAAGTACTCGGTCGTGAAGATCTCGTGCTCGGGGTCGCCGCACTCGACGACCGTCGGCCGCACAAACCAGCCCTCGCTGTCGTCCGCGGTACCGCCGGCGATGACCGTGCAGGAGGCGCTGTTCTTCACCAGGTCGAGCGCGGCGGCGTGCTTGGCGAACGCCCGCGCGTCGATGACCGCGCCGCCGAAGTTGGCGAGGTCGGTGACGTCGCCGTACGTCAGGGAGTCGGCGGTGGCCGCCAGCGCGTCGCGGACGCCGCCCTCCCACAGCGAGCGCGGCACGTAGGCGCGCGAGGCCGCCGAGCACTTCTGGCCCTGGTACTCGAACGCGCCCCGCACCAGCGCGGTGACGAGCCCGTCCGGCTCGGCGCTGGCGTGCGCGATGACGAAGTCCTTGCCGCCGGTCTCGCCGACGAGGCGGGGGTACGACCGGTACCCGGTGAGGTTCTGCCCCACGGTCTGCCACAGCGTCTGGAACGTCTTGGTGGAACCGGTGAAGTGGATGCCGGCGAGGTCGGGGTCGGCGAGCGCCACCTCGGACACCGCGATCCCGTCGCCGGTCACCATGTTGATGACGCCGGGCGGGAGGCCGGCCGCTTCGAAGAGCCGCATCGTGAAGTGGGCGGCGAACTGCTGCGTCGGCGACGGCTTCCACACCACCGTGTTGCCCATCAGCGCGGGGGCGGCGGGCAGGTTGCCGGCGATCGCTGTGAAGTTGAACGGGGTCACCGCGTACACGAAGCCTTCGAGCGGCCGGTGGTCGAACCTGTTCCACATGCCCGCCGACGAGAGCGGCTGCTCGGCGAGGAGATTTTGTCCGAAGTGGACGTTGAAGCGCAGGAAGTCGATGAGCTCGCACGCGGCGTCGATCTCCGCCTGGTACACCGACTTGGACTGGCCGAGGATGGTAGCGCCGTTGAGCGTGTCCCGCCACGGACCGGCGAGAAGGTCAGCCGCGCGCAGGAAGATCGCGGCCCGGTCGGCGTACGAGAGGGCGCGCCACATCGGCGCGGCTTTCTTCGCGGCCGTCACCGCCGCCGCGGCATCCGCGTTGGTTGCGTTGTGGGTGACTCCCAGCACATGCCGATGCCGGTGCGGCTGTACCACCTCGATCGCCGCACCCCGGCCATGCGCTGCTCACCGTCGATGGTCATCGTCAGCTCCGCACGCTCGGCCGACAGCTCGGCGAGGCGGCGCTGGATGCTCTCGCGCTCCGGGGTGCCGGGGCGTAGGTGCGTACCGGTTCGTTGTGCGGTTCGGGTACGACGAAGGCGGCGTCCATGGTGGGCTCCTGTCAGGGTCTCTGAGTTGTTCCATCCTTACATGACGTGCCGGTCGCGGCGGCGTCTCCCAGTGGGTGCCGCAAGCGTTCCCGGCCTGCGGCGTACGCTGAGAAGCTGCCTGGCTGCCCGGGTGAAGGGGAGACGATGACCGATCAGTCCAGCGTCACCGAGGCCGTGCGGGCCCGGCGGGCCGAGACGCCCGCGGCCGAGGGCCCACCCGCGTTCGGCGCCAGTGTCCTGGCGGTCATCGCCCTGGCCTGGCTCGCCGCGATGATGTGGTCTTCGCACGCCGAGATCACCTCGGGCGAGGGCACGCTCGCGATCACCTCGGCGGCCATGTCGCTGCCGACCGTGATCTCCGCCGGCCTTGTCGCCGGCGCGGCCGCCAGCCTCGCGGTGGGGCACCTGCTGCGCCGCCTGCGCACGCCCCTGCGGTTCGCCGCCTCGGTCGGCGCCGGCCTGGCGGTCGGCGTGATCGCCGCGCTCGTGGTGATCTCCAGCTACGGCGGCGGCGAGGCGAGCACGGTGCTCGCCGGTACCTTGGCCGCCGCGGTCACGGCCGGCGGCGCGCTCGCCGCGGTCCGCGCCCGTGCGGTCGCCGGCGCGATCGTGGCCGCCGGGCTGGTGGTCTTCGCGGTCGAGCAGGTCCTGGACAACTTCCAGCCCCACCTCATGTCGCTCTACGGGAGCAAGGACGACCCCTCCTCGCGCCTCAGCGCCTCGGGCTGGTCCGCGCTCACGATCGCGGTCTGCACCGGACTCGCCGCCGGGCTGGTGGCCTACTTCTACCTGCGCCGGGCCGCCCGCCGCGCGGGCGAGGAGGCCGTGGCGCCGAAATGGCCGGCGTACGCGATCGCCGGCGCGGGGCCGGGGCTGCTGCTGGGCGCGGCCGAGTTCATCATCCGCACGCTCGGCGCTGACGTGCTGGCCCTGGCCGGCTCGGTGAGCGAGGCGGACGCCACGGCGCAGCAGATGATGGACAGCTCGCGGGTCAACAACGCGCTGGTGGTGCTCTTCGTGGGCGCGATCGTGGCGATCATCATGTTCGGCCGCACGATGCCGAAGCGGACCGCGTAGGCGATCGTCTCCAGATTGCCCGGGCGGCGCCCGGTGCCGCCGGTCGTCGTCTGGGCTTAGGCGATCGTCTCCAGCTCGCTCACGTCGTACCACTCGAGCTCGTGGTCCTCGGCGCCATCCACCGTGAACTGGGCGTCCGGGTCGCCGGCCAGCGCCTCCTCGACCACGTCCGCGGCGGCGGCGATGTCGTCGGCCGCGCCTTGGCCGTCGATGTGGATCGCGGCCACGGCGGCGAGCGGGACGGGAGCCGCCAGCCGCACCTCGCTCGAGCCCAGCTCGCGGTCTTCGCGGGTCACCGCGCCCGCCGGCAGGTCGGCCGAGATCACCACGCGCCGGCGGGGCGCGCCCGGGTCGTGGCGGAGCAGGCGGAGCGCGCCCTGTGCGGCGCGGGTGAACGCGACGTACTCCAGCTCCTCCTCGTCGCCCTCCGCGTACCACTCGCGGAGCGCGGGCGTCACGGCGTGTGCCTCCGCCCCGCTTATCTCACCCCGCTCGCGGAGCGCCGAGAGCATGGCAAGCGTCGCCGGGACATAGACCCGGATGAGCTGATCTGGCACGCGCGGACCCCCCGGGCCTCGACCCCCTTGTCGTAGATGTCCTACACCCTCCGGTTGATCAATGATGAACCGGGGCTGTCAGCGGGTCGACCGGCCGCGCTACCAGGCCGTCCGCGGTTTCCACGGCGAAGCCCTCGCGGATCCAGTACTCGATGCCGCCGATCATCTCCTTGACCTCGTACCCCGGCGGGCAAGCTCCAGCGCCGCCTTCGTGGCGCCGTCGCAGCCGGGACCCCAGCAGTACGTCACGACGGGACGCCCGCGGTCGAGGAGGCGGTCGCCGCGCACCGGGATCATCGCGCGCGGCAGGTGGACGGCGCCCGGGATGTGACCCTGCCGCCAGGCGGCCAGGTCGCGGGTGTCGACGAGCGTGAAGCCGGGGTCGCCGGCGGCCAGTGCCGCCTGGACGTCGGAAACATCGGTCTGGAACGCCAGCCGGGCTTCGAACCAGGCGACGGCTTGCTGGTTGGTCATGCATGAGACGGTACGGATCCGCGCTCAGTCGCTACACCGCCATCGCACGGCGCTGGGCTTCTAGAGCCGTCGTCTCGCCGGTACTGTCGGCGGATGGCAGTGGAATCACCGGCACTCGACGCCACCGACTGGCGGATCCTCGACGCGCTGCAGGGCGACGGGCGGATGAGCTTCGCCGACCTCGCCCGCGCCGTGGCGATGTCGCCCAGCGCGGTGGCCGAGCGGGTGCGGCGCCTTGAGGAGTCCGGCGTGATCACCGGCTACCGCGCCACGATCTCCCCGGAGCGCGTCGGCCTGTCGATCATGGCGTTCGTCCGCCTCCGGTACCCGACCGGCAACTACCGGCCGTTCCACGCGCTGCTCGACTCCACACCCGAGATCATCGAGGCCCACCATGTGACCGGCGAGGACTGCTTCGTACTGAAGGTGGTGGCCCGCTCGATGCGCCACCTGGAGGAGGTCGCCGGGCGGATCAGCGGCCTGGGCGCGGTCACGACCAGCGTGGTGTACTCGAGCCCACTCGCGAGCCGTACGGTGGACTCGCAAGCTGTCGATGGCAAACTGAAGCAGTGACCTCCCGCTTCCTGCTGCTGGCAGACGTGGCCGCCGAGCTCAACGTCTCGGATTCGCAGGTCTACCACCTGGTCCGCAGCGGCGACCTTCCCGCAATCAAGATCGGTGGGCGTGGCCAGTGGCGGGTGGAGAGGGCCAAGCTGGAGGAGTACATCCAGCGCATGTACACCGAGACCGCCGAGTGGATCCAGCAAAACCCGCTGGTCGAGTGAGCCCGTCGGCGGTTATCCACAGGTGGTGGGGGTGGCGTTGACGGCTGCTCGATGGGTGCCGGAAACTGATGGCTAACGGAGGCAAACAAAGGCAAACGCAAGATCTCTGGCCCTGATCGGGGTGTTGCATGATCGCGAAGGTTCGCCCTGCCATCCGGCTCCGGCCCGCTCCCGCGCTCGACCCGCCGTTCGACGACGAGGCCACGCCGCCGCTGCGCGACCAGCTCGCCCTCCAGCTCGACGGGGCCACCCGCCACCGGCGGCACGCCCCGATCCCGGTGCCACGCGTCCGCTCGGGCATCCCCACCCCGTCCGCCCCCGTGCCCACTTCCTCAGACGGCGCGGCGGCGCCACCGGCGCTTGCCGACGCGTCCGAGGAGACAAAGCGCGCCGCCCGCCGCTTCCTAGACGTCTGCCTGGAAATTCTCAACGGCTACCGTCCGGTCGCCCACATCCGCAACCTCACGGGGCACAACGCCTCCGCGGTCATCGAGCAGGTGGCCGCCTGCCTCGACCGCGCCGACGGCCTTCGCCGCGCCCACGACCCCGGCCGCAGCCTGCCCCGCGGCCACAGGTTCGTGATCGTGCGCCACCTGCGCGTCTGCGAGCCGAGAGCAGGTGTGGCCGAGGGCGCGGCGGCACTCGCGCTGTTCGGCCGCACGTGGGCGCTCGCCTTCCGCCTGGAGCGCAAGCGCGGCCGCTGGCACTGCGCCGCCGTCCGGCTGGTCTGACCCCTCACCGACTCCCACCGCGGGCCGCTCTGGGTCCCGCGCGTGCCCGACCCCCAGGGCGCTCATCTGCGTACGCGAGCGGTGGGCGCCCCGGGGCTCCATCATCGCGGTCCGCCGGCTTGCGTATCGGATGCGGTGGCCACTGGTCGCCCCTCCGCCGAGGTGCTTGCGGGCTGCCCGCCGACGTGGTTGCGGTTCCCTGGCGAGGCCGGGGCGGGAGTGCACGTCGGCCTTGAGGGAGGCGCCGGCTACATCGCTCTCGTCTGGACTATCGCGGCCGGCTGCGCCGCCCCCACCAGCCCGCCCCAGACCCCGTGGATGCACCTGGCCGCCGGCTGAGTCGCCCTGCCGGGGCCTCGGCGCGCGCCCAGCGACCAGCGCGCCGCGAAGGGCGTCGTCGGGTTGCGTGAGCCAGGCGCACGGCCCCCCACAAAGAGCGAGGGCCCCCGCAGTGCGGGAGCCCTCGCCGGTGCCGTTGCGTCAGGCGCCGCCGGCCGGGGCGCCGTGGCAGCGCTTGTACTTCTTGCCGGACCCGCACGGGCACGGCGCGTTGCGGGACGGGCCGGCGCTGGTCGACGCCTGGCTGGGCGACGGGGACGGGCGGCGGCCGCTCGCGCGGGGTGGGGTTGGACCGCCCAGGCCTAGGGCGGGCGCGGCGTCCTGCTGCTGCTCGATGAAGACCGCGCCGTCGCCGGCCGCGCCGTCGATTGTCGGTGCGGAGTACTGGAGCGGCTGCTGCGGGCGCTGGCGACCGAGGCCCTTGGCGCGGATCTCGACCGTCGCGTCGTCGGGCATCGGCAGCGGGGCCGGGCCGGACGCGGGGGCGGGTGCGGCCGGCGCCGCCTCCTCGACCTGGACCTCCAGGTTGTAGAGGAAGCCGACCGTCTCCTCCTTGATGCCGTCCATCATCGTGGCGAACATCGCGTAGCCCTCGCGCTGGTACTCGACCAGCGGGTCGCGCTGGGCGTACGCCCGCAGGCCCACGCCCTCCTGGAGGTAGTCCATCTCGTACAGGTGCTCGCGCCACTTGCGGTCGATCACCTGCAGCAGCACCATGCGCTCCAGCTGGCGGACGGCCTCGGTGCCCAGCTCCTGCTCACGCCGCTCGTACGCCGCGTGCGCGTCCTCCTTGAGGCGCGCCATCAGGAAGTCGGCGTCCAGGTTGTTGCGCTCGCCGCCGGCTTCCTCCTCGAGGTCTTCGATGGTGACGCCGACCGGGTACAGCTGCTTGAGGCTGGTCCAGAGCTGCTCGAGGTCCCAGTCTTCGGCGTAGCCCTCGGCGGTGGCACCCGTGACGTACGCCTCGATGACGTCGTCGATCATGTGGTTGACCTGGTCGCTGAGGTCTTCGCCGTCGAGCACGCGCTTGCGCTCGGCGTAGACCACCTGGCGCTGCTTGTTGAGCACCTCGTCGTACTTGAGGACGTTCTTACGGATCTCGGCGTTTTGGCCCTCGATCTGGCCCTGCGCGCTCTTGATCTGGCGAGTGACCATCTTGGACTCGATGGGCACGTCCTCGGGGATGTTGAAGCGCTCCATGACTGCCTCGACCGCACCCGCGCGGAAGCGGCGCATCAGCTCGTCCTGCAGCGACAGGTAGAAGCGGGACTCGCCCGGGTCGCCCTGCCGGCCGGAGCGGCCGCGCAGCTGGTTGTCGATGCGGCGCGAGTCGTGGCGCTCGGTGCCCAGCACGTACAGACCGCCGGCGGCCGCGACCTCCTCGGCCTCGTCGTCGCACGCCTGCTTCCACCGCGGGAGGATCTCCTCCAGCGCCTTCTGGTAGTCGTCTTCGTGCTCGACCGGGTCGAGGCCGCGCTGGTGCAGCTCGTTTGCCGCGAGGTGCTCGGGGTTGCCGCCGAGCAGGATGTCGGTACCGCGGCCGGCCATGTTGGTCGCGACCGTGACGCCGCCCTTGCGCCCGGCCTGCGCGATGATCTCGGCTTCCTTGGCGTGGTACTTCGCGTTGAGCACGGCGTGCGGGATGCCCCGCCGGCGCAGCATCTGCGACAGGATCTCGGAGTTTTCCACGGAGACCGTGCCGACAAGGACCGGCTGGCCGAGGGCGTGCCGCTCGGCGATGTCCTCGACGACCGCGTTGAACTTCGCCTTCTCGGTCTTGTAGATGACGTCCGGACGGTCGAGGCGGACCATCGGCCGGTGGGTCGGGATGCTGACGACGCCGACGTTGTACACCTTGTTGAACTCGCCGGCCTCGGTCTGCGCGGTACCGGTCATGCCGGCCAGCTTGTCGTACAGCCGGAAGTAGTTCTGCAGGGTGACCGTCGCGAGCGTCTGGTTTTCCTGCTTGATCTCGACGTGCTCCTTGGCCTCGATGGCCTGGTGCATGCCCTCGTTGTAGCGGCGGCCGTGCAGGATGCGGCCGGTGAACTCGTCGACGATCAGCACCTCGCCGTCGTTGACGATGTAGTCCTTGTCCCGCCGGTACAGCTCCTTCGCCTTGATGGCGTTGTTGAGGTAGCCGACGAGCGGCGTGTTGACCGACTCGTAGAGGTTGTCGATGCCGAGGCGGTCTTCGACCCGGGCGACGCCCCGCTCGGTGATGGCGACCGTGCGCTTGGCGTAGTCGACCTCGTAGTCGCCCTCGCCGTCCTTGCCGGGCTCGAGGCGGGCCACGACCGTGGCGAACTCCGAGTACCACCGGGCGGACTGCTCGGCCGGGCCGGAGATGATCAGCGGGGTGCGGGCCTCGTCGATCAGGATCGAGTCGACCTCGTCGACGATCGCGAAGTTGTGGCCGCGCTGCACGAGCTCGTCCCGCGACCAGGCCATGTTGTCGCGCAGGTAGTCGAAGCCGAACTCGTTGTTCGTGCCGTACGTGATGTCGCACTCGTACGCCGCGCGGTGCTCCGCCGAGGGGCGGTTGGGAAGGATCACGCCGACGCTCAGGCCGAGGAACCGGTGCACCCGGCCCATCCACTCGGCGTCGCGCTGTGCCAGGTAGTCGTTGACCGTGACCACGTGCACGCCCTTGCCGGAAAGGGCGTTCAGGTACGCCGGCAGGACACAGGTAAGGGTCTTGCCCTCACCGGTCTTCATCTCGGCGATGTTGCCGAAGTGCAGCGCGGCGCCGCCCATCACCTGGACGTCGTAATGCCGCTGGCCGAGCACCCGCGAGGCTGCCTCGCGGGCGGTCGCGAACGCCTCGGGGAGCAGGTCGTCGAGGGTCTCGCCGTCCTCGACGCGCTGCCGGTACTGATCGGTCAGCTCCCGCAGCTCAGCATCGGTGAGATCGGTGTACTCATCCTCGAGTGAGTTGACGGCGTTGGCGACCGCCTTGAGTCGCCGAAGCATGCGGCCTTCGCCGGCACGAAGGACCTTTTCCAAAATCGACACGGGTCAACGCTCCCCTTGGACAGTCTGCCGAACCATCGTAGGCGCACCTTCGGCGCAACTGTCAGCCACGTCTCCGGCGATCGCGCCAAAGCGGACATTTTGCCTCACAGGCAGTGCGTATTCGGTTATGCCCGCCGCGAACGGTACGGCAACATTGCCGCGTGGGGGCACAAGCGAACACCCAGCCGCAGATTAATGATCAAGGACTGATCCTCCGGCCGTGGCGGGTCGAGGACGCGGAGGCGGTTCACCGGGCGTGCCAGGATCCGGTGATCCAGCGATGGACCCGCGTGCCGTCGCCCTATCTGCCCACGCACGCCCGCTACTTCGTGACCCAGCACTCGGAGGCCGCGTGGCGCGAAGGTACCGGTGCGCCGTTCGCGGTCATCGACCCGGATACCGGTGAACTGCTCGGTTCCTGCGGGCTCGTCACGATCGACCGGGTGCTCGCCTCGGCGGAGGTCGGCTACTGGACCGCGCCGTGGGCCCGCGGTGCGGGAGTGGCCACCCGGGCGACCCGGGTGGTGTCGCGGTGGGCGTTCGAGTCGCTGGGCATGCGGCGGATCGTGTGGCAGGCCGCGGTCGGCAACCACGCCTCGCGGCTCGTCGCGCTCCGCGCCGGCTTCCGGGTCGACGGCTACCTGCGGATGGCCGAGGACGGCAGCAACGGCTGGGTCGGCGGGCTGCTCCCCGGCGACCCGATGGATCCCGTGATCGACGAGCAGACGGTGCGGCGGGCCCGCCTGTTCGGCGCGCCACAGCCGGTACTCCCGATGGGGGATGGCCTGCGGCTGCGGCCACCCGCGGCGCGCGACCTCGATGCGATCGTCGCCGCGTGCCGCGATCCGGAGAGCGCGCGCTGGACCACGGTGCCGGAGCCGTACGAGCGGGCGCACGCCGAGGGGTTCGTCGACACGGCGCCGGCGAAATGGGCACGTGGCGACGGCATGCGTTGCGCGGTCGCGGATCCCGGCGACGCGTGGTCGGGCTCGATCGAGCTGACCGTCTCGGCACAGGACCCCATGGTCGCCGAGGTCGGCTTCCTGGCGGCGCCCTGGGCGCGCGGCCGCGGGTACACGACGGCGGCCCTCACCACCCTGTGCGGATGGGCCTTCACGTCGCTCGGCCTGGCCCGCATCGTGTGGCGCGCGCAGGTGGGCAACGATGCGTCGCGGCGAGTCGCGGAGAAGGCCGGCTTCACGATCGAGGGTACGCAGCGCGACGCGCTCCCCTACCGTGGCGGACGGAAGGACGCCTGGGTGGGAGGTCTCGTCCCGTGATCGTCATTCACGCCGACGGCATACGGCTGCGCCAGTTTCGGGAGGCGGACGTCGACGACCTCGCCGCCGGGTACGAGGAGCCGAACGCGCACACCTACACGCGGGACGACGCGGCGCACTGGATCGCGTACGGCGCGCCGTCCGCGTGGGCAGCCGGCGGGGCGGCGTACGCCGTGACGGACCCCGCGACGGACCGCCTCGTCGGCGGCGTGAGTATCAACCGGATCGTGGCCGAGCGCAGCCAAGGTGAGATCGGCTACTGGGTCGCCCCGTGGGCCCGGCGCCGGGGAGTGGCCACCGCGGCGGCGCGGGCGCTGTCGGCGTGGGCGTTCGATCGCGGTTTCAGCCGCCTCGAACTGCTCACCGACCTCGCCAACGCGGCGAGCCAGCGGGTCGCGATAGCCGCCGGGTACCAGCGCGAGGGGATCCGCCGCAGCGGCGGGCAGGGCATCGCGGGGCGGTACGACCTCGTGGTCTGGGCCCGCCTCGCCGGTGACCCGCCCGAACCGACCCGGCGGCTGCTGCCCGACCTGCCCGGCGGCCTGCTCACCGACGGCACGGTCACCCTGCGACCCGTCGGTACGGGCGACGCCGCGTTTCTGCACTCGCTGCTTTCGCTGCCGGACGTGGCCGGCACCAGCGTGCCGCCGATCGTGCCCGACCGCGAGGAGGTCGACCTGCGGTGCGCCCGCTCCGAAGGGTGGTGGCTGGCGGGCGAGCGGGCCGACCTGGTCATCACGGACGCGCACACCGGCGCACCCGCGGGCACCATCGGCCTCTACTACGAGGAGCCGCGTACGGCCACCGCCGGCATCGGCTACGCGATGTTGCCGGCCTGGCGAGGTCGTGGCATGCCGACCCGTGCGGTGCGCCTGCTCTCCCGCTGGGCGGTCGAGTCGGCGGGCATCGGCCGGCTCACCGCGGGCACGCTTCCGGGCAACGCCGCGTCGCAGCGGGTGCTGGAGAAGGCCGGTTTCCGGCGGGAGGGCTACCTCCGCGGTCGGCTTCCCGGCATCTCCGGCACCCGCGTCGACGACGTCGTCTACGGCCTGCTGGCCGCGGACGTGGCGAGGGATCAGACCGCCAGGGTCATGATCCCGTAGTCGTAGCCCTTGCGCCGGTACACGACGCTCGGCCGACCGTTCTCCTTGTCGAGAAAGAGATAGAAGTCGTGCCCGACGAGCTCCATCTGGAAGAGCGCGTCATCAACGGTCATCGGCTCGCCCGGATGTTCCTTCTCCCGGACGATGTGCCAAGGCTGGTCGTCGTCGTACTCATCCATCGACGACTCGACGGCCGTGGCGGGCTTTGAACCGTTGGGCGCGGCTGCCGTGGATTCGTTGACCCACGAGGTGGGCAGGCCTGCCGTCGCAGCGGCGACGGAGACGGGAGTGTGGCGGCCGCGGTGCACCCGCCGCCGGTCGGCGGCGCGGCGCAATCTGGTGTCGAGCTTGGCGATCGCGGAGTCGAGTGCGCCGTAGAAGTCCTTGGCGCACGCCTCGGCCCGGATCACCGGTCCGCGCGTGTAGACGGTGATCTCCACACGCTGGCAGTAGTCCGACTGTCGCCGGTTTCTCTCGTGGAATAGTTCTACGTCGACTCGGATGAGCTTCTGGTCGTAGCGCTCGATCTTGGCGAGCTTGTCGCCTACATGTACGCGGTAGTGATCGGGCACTTCGACGTTGCGCCCCTTGACGACGATGTCCACGCGTGACCTCCCCCACGATGGTTCTGTGGTGACGTCACCGGCCCAGTGCCGGATGACGATGAAGGGATTTACGCCTCCTCTCCGGCTGCGAGGGCTAGGACGGTTGCGCCTGCCCTTCCGGCGGTTGAACCAATGCTCATACCCCGGTGAAGACGACGCTAACTCTTGTGCGCTCACTAGTCACCCCTCCTCCCAAGACCGTTTCGGGGAGATTCGCCCAGTTAGCACGATGGGGTGAAAAGAGCCCTACTACCCGTAACGCAACTGCGTGGCTGCAAGCACCGCAACACGATCCACTTGCACATCGACCATTTTCAACTCCCGGCTCACCGCGGCCAGAGTGACACCTGTGGTGACGATGTCGTCGACCACCACAACGGCCCTGCCGGCGGCCGCGCCGCGCAACGCGGCCACCCGCCCCGCGCGGATCCGGAAGGCCGACTCCGCCGCAACGGCCCGGGCGGTCGCGCCGAGCTCCGCCGAGTCCGGCCGGGGCAGCGCGCGTACCGGCATGGACACCGCCGTGGGCCAGCCCGCCCGCCGCAGGTGCCCCGCCGCACGGCGGGCCAGCCGCGCCATGTGGTCACCGTGGCGGTCCCGCGCGGCCTTCGCGGTGGCCGGCACCGGCACGAGGAGTACGCCACCTCGCGTGCCGCCAAGCGAAGCCGCCACCACGTCAGCCAGCAGTGCGCCCAGCGGTACCGCCAGGCCGTGCCGGCCGCGCTCCTTGTAGCCGAGCAGGACGTCGCGCAGCACCCCGTCGTACGCGCCGAGCGCCGTGCAGGGTGGCAGCCCGGGCGGCACGGGACTGGGTGCGGTCGGGCCGGGCCGCAGGCCCTCCAGCCCTACGGAGCAGGGCGTGCAGACGCCGTACCGCATCGGGACCCGCTCGGCGCCGCAGCCCGCGCAGGCGGCCGGCAGCACCAGATCGACGAGCCCCGCCCAGCCGGCCACGCTCAGTCCAGCAGGAAGAACGGCGCGGTCACGCGGGAAAGGTCGACCTCGCCTTCGGCGCCCATCACGTCGCTGGCCTCGATGCCCGGTTTGTCACCGGCGAGGTCGAAAGCCGCACCATCGCGGGAGTACATCACCGTCGACGAGACGCTCGCCGAAACCGGGTCGTCGGGGTACGCGACAAGGTGCTGCAGCTTGCCGCCGGTATCGCTGAACTGCGACTTTTCGACGGCGCCGTCGATGCTGACCTCCCAGACGGCCGGCTTGTCGTCCAGGCCTGTGCCCGCCACGACGAGCTTCGTCTCCTCACTCCAGTCGACAGCGGACACATCTCGCACAGTGGTCGGTACGAGGCGCGCGGTCTCCACCGCGACCTTGTCCTCGTCGCGGATGAGGGTGAGCGTGTACACCCGGCCCTTGGCCACGACGGCGATCCGCCGCCCGTCCGCCGCCGCGCTCACGTCGGTGATCTCCCCAACCACGCTCGACAGGTCGACCGGTGTCATGCCCCCTTCACCGTGAACTGGTACAAGCGCTTGTTGGCCACCACGAGCCCGATCCCGTCGTCCAGGGAGGCCTTGAGCCAGACCGGCCGGCCCATCGACGCGAACCCTTCGGTCTCCGCCGCCGGGTTGGCGCCGTCGCCGACGGCGCTGACCAGCCGCAGCTTGTACTCCCCGTTCTGCTGGAACACCAGCGCCGCGGAGGTGCGCAGGCCCTCCGTGCCGTCCTCGCGGGCCAGCGCGGCTTGCAGAATGCCCTCGTTGACGCCGTTGGAGAGGAGCATCCGCGGCAGCTGCTGGACGCCGCCACCCGGCGACTCCCGCAGCCGATGGATCTTTCCGTCGAGCAACGCGAACCGCTCCGGCTGCGCGTCCTCCTGCTCCGGCCCTTCGGGCACGCGGTTAGCGGCGTTGGCGCCGTAGAACTCGTCGTCCTTGAGGAAGATCAGGCTCCGCCCGCCGTCGATGGAGAGCCGGAGGCCCGTTTTGACATACGGTCGCAACGACCACAACAGCTGGCGGCCCAGCTTGGGCACCACGTCGCCGCCTTCGGCACCATTCGTCTGCTCCGCCGCCGCGGCGTTCAGCGCGACCTCGAGCTGGTCCTTCGGGTAGGGGACGTTCTGGTTGTTTCGCGCCTTGTCGCTGAGCTGGCTGACCGCCGGCTCGAGCCATGCGGAGGCACCGGCCACCACCCACTCGACGATCCGGGTGGGCCGTAGCCCTTCGTCGAGCTCCTTCGGCATGTAGCGCTCGTCGGGCAGGAGGGTCGCCCCGTCCTTGCTCCAGAAGTAGAGGGTGCGCGGCGTGAAGTACAGCTCCAGTGCCTCGGTGCTCATCAGCATGGGGTCCACGGGCGCCTTGGTCACGATGTACGAGTCCGTGCCCGACTCCGAACTCTGGATCGCGATCTCGAAGTCGTAGCTGGTCCTCTTGAGGTCCGCCTGCGCGACGGTGCCCCGCTCGTCGAGCACGCCGACCTGTACAACATCGATCGTGACCCGCCAGCTCCCCTGCTCCAGCTCGGTGAAGACCGGCGGCTTGCGCAGGCGGACCAAGTTGACCCCGGCGTCGGCGTCGACCTTGTCGGGACGGGCACTCTCCGTCATGTACGACAGGAAGCGTTCCGCCCGCTTGTTCGGCTCACCGGCCACCGCGGCCAGGAAGTTGGTCACGAACATTTCCTTGGTGGTCGCGGACTCGCGCGCCGGCGGGCCAGCGCCCGCGCCACCGGTCCTCGCCTCACCGAACTCGGGGCCGGGGCCGATGTCGCTTACCTTGCTCTCGTCGGGTATCCCGCACCCGGTCACGCCGACGGTCACGGCCACCGCGGCGGCGGCCAGGAAGGCACGCCTCCTCACGCGGTCACCTCCAGGCTCGCGGAGTGCGTCTCGACGGCGTGCCCGGGGACCGCGTCCGCCGGCACGAGCCGCAGCGGTGAGGAGGTCAACCGGTCGCCGGCCCGCACGGGCAGCGTCAGCCGGAACTGGGCACCCTGGCCCGGCGCGCCCCACGCCTCCAGCCAGCCGCCGTGCAGTCGCGCGTCCTCAAGACTGATCGACAGGCCCAGGCCGGTGCCGCCGGTCTGCCGGGCCCGGGACGGATCGGCGCGCCAGAACCGGTTGAACACAAGCTTTTCCTCTCCCGGGCGCAGGCCGATGCCGTGATCCCGCACGGTCACCGCGACGGCGGACTCGTCGGCGCCCAGCGCCACCGAGACCGGGCGGCCCTCGCTGTGCTCGACCGCGTTGCCGACGAGGTTGCGCAGAATCCGCTCGACCCGGCGCGGGTCAACCTCGGCGATCACCGCGTTTTCCGGGACCTTCAGCTCGACCGGCACGCCCGCTCGCGCGCTGACCCCGTCGAGCCGCTCGACGACCCGGCGCACCACCGGCACAAGATCGGTGGGCTCGGCGTCGAGCATGGCGAAGCCGGCGTCGAAGCGGCTGATCTCCAGCAGGTCGGTGAGCAGGCCCTCGAACCGGTCGAGCTCGGCCTGCAGCAGCTCAGCGGCCCGGGCGACCGCCGGGTCGAACTCGTCGCGCTCCGCGAAGATCAGATCGGCGGCCATCCGTACCGTCGTCAGCGGTGTGCGCAGCTCGTGGGAGACGTCCGAGGTGAACCGCCGCTGCAGCCGGGACATCTCCTCCAGCCGCACGATCTGGCGCTGGAGGTTTGTCGCCATCTGGTTGAACGAGGCGGCGAGCAGCGCGAGGTCGTCCTCACCGTGCACGGCCATCCGCTGGTCGAGCAGGCCGGCGGAGAGGCGCTGCGCTGTCCGGGCGGCCACCCGCACCGGCCGCACCACAAGCCGGGTGACGAGCGCGGAGAGCACGCCGAGCAGGATGACCAGCGCGGCGCCGGTGAGCAGCACCATCGTGCGGATCTGCCCGGCGGTCTGGTCTTCGGTCTTCAGCGGAACGATGTAGTAGAGCTCGACCTGCCCGAAGCCTGTGGGCACCGGCGATCCGGTCACCAGGTACTTGGTCGGGCCCGCCCCGAAGTCGTGCGTGCGGATCTGTGAGGAGACCCGGCGCTCACCGCCCACGCTGCGGGCGAGGTCTTCGCTGATCAGCGGGGTGGCGTCGAACGTCTGCGCGGTGTCCAGGTTGACGAACCTGCTCGCGGTGAGCACGACGATCGCGCCGCCCTGGTCCGGGCCGCCCCGGGAGAGGTAGCTGGCGATGTTTCTCATGCTGGTCTGCACCTGCTGGTCGAACTCCTGGCTGTAGCCGCCCAGCTGCTCAGCCGCGTAGTCGGTGTCGACCTGCAGCTGCTTGGCCGCCGCGTTTTTGGTGCGCTCGAGCAGGATGTTGGTGCTCTGGGTGGCCACCAGGTAGGCGAACGAGCTCACCAGCAGGCTCGACGTCACCAGCGTGATCGCCACCACGCGGAAGTGGAGCGAACGCCGCCAGGTGTGGTGCAGTGGCCCGGCCACCACCGCCCCCCGCCGCGCGGCTCGTCGCCACAGCTCGTGGGCAGCGGCCAGCGCCCGCGCACCCAGCGCGGTTACGGAGCGTGTATCGACAGCCACGGCGCCACCAGGCTATCCGGTGCCCGCCTTGTAGCCCACGCCGCGGACGGTCAGGATGATCTCCGGCCGCTCAGGATCCGGCTCGATCTTGGCGCGCAGGCGCTGGACGTGCACGTTGACCAGGCGGGTGTCGGCCGCGTGGCGGTAGCCCCACACCTGCTCCAGGAGCACCTCGCGGGTGAACACCTGGCGCGGCTTGCGGGCCAGCGCGACAAGCAGGTCGAACTCCAGCGGCGTGAGCTTGACCTCTTCGCCGTCGCGGCTCACCGTGTGCGCCGGCACGTCGATCGTGATCTGGTTGCCGGGTGGGCCGATCGTCAGCAGCTCGGGCGCCGCGTCCTCGCCCCGGCGCAGGCGGGCCCGCATCCGGGCCACGAGCTCCTTGGGCTTGAACGGCTTGACCACGTAGTCGTCGGCACCGGACTCCAGGCCGAGGACCACGTCGACGGTGTCGCTCTTGGCCGTCAACATCACGATCGGGATGCCGGACTCGCCGCGGATGGACCGACACACATCGATGCCGCTCATCCCCGGCAGCATCAGGTCGAGCAGCACGATGTCGGGGCGGTTTTCCCGGAAGGCGGCCAGTGCCCGCTCACCGTCGGCGACGAAGGACGGCAGAAAGCCCTCACTGCGCAGGACGATGCCGAGCATCTCGGCCAGCGCAGGATCGTCGTCGACAACCAGTACCCGTGCCCTCATGCGTTCAATATTCCACCTCGCGTCCGATCCATGGGACCGCCCTCACCAGGGGTTATGACAAATCGGGCGATCTAGCGGCGGAAACACTACGGGTTCGCCGGGGTAGCCGACCCGTGCCAGGATGGCGCAGTGCTGCTGCCGCTGCGCCCGCTCACCGTCGGCGAGCTGCTCGACGCCGCGGTGTCGCTGCTGCGCGTGCACGGGCGGGCGCTACTGCCCGTTGCGGTGGTGCTCGCGGCGATCGAGCAAGCCCTCCTCGCCCCGCTGCGCCTGCTCGCCGGCGTGGAGCCCCCGGCCTACCTGCCCGATTTTCCCCAGCTGCGGCACGTCGAGCTCTTCTGGCTCCTGCTCGCGGTCGGCGCGGCCACCGAGGTCACGATCATCGCGCTGCTCGGCGGGCTGACCGCCCGCGCGGCCGGCGCCGACCTGCTCGGCCACCGGCCGACGGCCCGGCAGCTGCTCAACCCCCGTGGCGGCCGCTTCGGCGCGGTGGCGGTGGTCGCGCTCGTGGCCGGGGCCTCGATGTTCGTCGCGGCCCTCGTCGGGCCGGCCTGGTTCGTGGTGTACGCGCTGTTCGGCCTCGCCGCGCCCGCCGTGGTGCTCGACCGGCTCGGGCCCGGCCGGGCGCTGTGGCGCTCGACGAAGCTCGCCTGCCGGGCCGGCCTGCGCGCCGCCGGCATCCGCACGCTGGGATACCTGGCCTGGCTCGCCATCCGGGTCGCCCTCGGCCTCGGCGGGTACGCGGCGCTCGACGCGCTCAGCCTCGGCGAGGCGGAGTGGACCGCGCCGATGAGCGCGCTCGCCTGGCTCCTTGTCAACACCGTGGCGTACCCGACGCTCGCCTGCCTCGACGCGGCGCTGCACCTGGAGACCCGCATGCGCACCGAGGGCCTGGACATCCTGCTCTCCCGTGCCGCCCGTCGCGGCCAGGTCAGCCCGGCCCTGCTGGGAGTGGTCCGTTGAGCCGGTGGTGGACCGAGGCCGTGGCGGCGTTCGGCGATGTGGTGCCCCTGCCCTTGGCGGCCCTCGGCCTGCTCGTGGCCGCGGCGCTGATCGGTGCCGGCTGGTACTGGTGGCCGCACTGGGTCCCGCGCCGTTTCCCCCAGCTGCGCATGCCCCGGATTCGCCTGCGGCGGCCGCGCTTTCGCTGGCCGTTCCGCCGCCGCAAGCGGGACACCACGCAGGAGCCGGTCCGTCCGGCGGCCGAGGGCATCGGCGACGAGCTGCCCGACCTGCCGGTGGTCGCGTTCGTCTCGCTCGCCGACCGGTTCGCGTCCGAGGGGCGGTACGCCGAGGCGGTCCGCGAACGGCTCCGGGCCATGGTGCGCGAGCTGATCGAACGGCAGGTGGTCGAGCACCGTCCAGGGTGGACTGTCACCGAGCTGGCCGGCGCGGCGGCGCGGGCCAAGCCGGTCGTCGACGCGCCGCTGCGCGCCGCCGGCGGCGTCTTCTCCGAGGTGTGGTACGCGGAGCACCCCGCCGGCGCGCAGCACGACGCGCGGATGCGGGAGCTGGCCGACCAGATGCACCGGGCGCTGTCATGAGGCGGTGGCACCGGTTTGCGATCCCGCTGGGCGTGGTGGTGCTGATCTTCACCGTGACCGGTGTGACGTACGCGGTGAACGAGCCCGACCCCGGCGACCCCGCGTTCCTCAGCCCGGTCAGCGGCGACGGCATCGGCGCGCGGAGGCTCGCCGAGGCGCTGGCCGCCCGGGGCGTGCAGGTGGAGCGGGAGACCCGCACCTCCGACGCGCTCGTCTCGGCGTACGAGGGCGACGCCACCCTCTTCGTCCCCGTGCCGCGGGTGGTGCACCCCGACTACCTCGACATGCTGCGCCTCATGCCACCGAGCACCCGCATCGTGCTTGTCGACCCGGCACGCCAGGTGCTGGAAGACGCCGCGATCCCGCTCGCACCGGGTGGCCGGCGCTGGGCGGCTCGGGCCGTGCCGCCCGGCTGCGCGGTGCAGGAGGCGCGTGAGGCCGGTACCGCGGCGGCGCTGCGCCAGCGGTACAAAGGCGAGGGCATCCGCTGCTACGGCGCCGGCGTCGTGCAGCTTGACCTGCAGCGGGCCGACCTCGTGGTGATCGGCGCGAGCGACCCGTTCCGCAACGACCGGATCGGCGAGCACGGCAACGCGGCGCTCGCCACCGGCCTGCTCGCGACGCGCCCCCGCGTGGTCTGGCTCGACCTGCACAAGCTGGAGCCGCCGCCGGGCGTCACCGACGAGCCCGGCTCGTCCAGCGGCGTGCCACCGTCGCTGGGCACCGACCCCCGCGGCGGTTCCGGCGAGGCCGACGGCGAAGGCGAGGGCTCGCGCGGCGGCGAGGGCGACGAGTCCAGCTCCGGCGGCTCGTCGGGCGATGAGTCGAGCAGCTCCTCGGCGTCGGACGAAGACAGCGAAAACCCGCTGTGGGACGCGTTTCCACAGTGGTTCTGGGCGTTGCTGATCCAGCTCGCGCTCGCCGTGGTACTGCTGGCGCTGTGGCGGGCCCGCCGGCTCGGCCCGCCGGTGACCGAGCCCCTGCCGGTTACCGTGCGGGCGGCGGAGACGGTGCACGGCCGGGGCCGCCTCTACCGGCGGGCGAAGGCGCGCGGGCCGACCGCGGACCTGCTCCGGGCGGCCGCGCGGGACCGGCTCGCGCAGCTGCTCACCCCCACCGCCGAGGTGTCGCTCGTGGACGCGACCGCCGCGGCGACCGGGCTGGACCGGGAGCAGGTCGAGGGCCTGCTGGACGGTCCCACCCCGGAAAGCGACGATGACCTCCGGCGCCTCCAGGCCGACCTGGACGCGCTTGTCGATGCCGTAAGGAGAGCACGGTGACCCTTCCCGCGGGATCCGACGATCCCCGCGCCGCCCTGCACCGGCTGCGCGCCGAGGTGGCCAAGGCGGTGGTCGGTCAGGACGCCATCGTGACCGGCCTGGTGATCGCCCTGTTGTGCCGCGGCCACGTGCTGCTGGAGGGCGTGCCTGGCGTGGCCAAGACGCTGCTGGTACGCACGATCGCCGCGGCTCTCGACCTGGACGCCAAGCGGCTGCAGTTCACCCCCGACCTGATGCCGGGCGACGTCACCGGCTCGCCGGTCTACGACCCGCGCAGCGCGGTGTTCGAGTTCCGCACCGGTCCGGTGTTCACCAACCTCCTGCTCGCCGACGAGATCAACCGCACGCCGCCGAAGACCCAGTCCGCCCTGCTCGAAGTGATGGAGGAGCGCCAGGTATCCGTCGACGGCATGCCCCGGCCGCTGCCCGAGCCGTTCATCGTGGCGGCCACCCAAAATCCGATCGAGTACGAGGGCACGTACCCGCTGCCGGAGGCGCAGCTCGACCGCTTCCTGCTCAAGCTGAGCGTGCCGCTGCCCACCCGCGACGAGGAGATCGGCGTACTGCGCGCGCACCACTCCGGCTTCGACCCGCGTGACCTGAAGGCGGCCGGCGTACAGCGGGTCGCCACCGCCGCCGACCTCGCCGCCGGGCGGGCCAGCGTGCAGCGGGTGGGTGTGGCCGACCAGGTGATGGCGTACATCGTGGACCTCTGCCGGGGCACCCGCACCTCACCCTCGCTGGAGTTGGGCGCCTCCCCTCGCGGCGGCACCGCGCTGCTGGTCACCGCGAAGGCGTGGGCCTGGCTGGCGGGGCGCGACTACGTCACCCCCGACGACATCAAGGCGGTCGCCCGGGCCACGCTGCGCCACCGGGTGCGCCTGCGGCCGGAGGCCGAGCTCGAAGGCGTGACCGCGGACGCGGTGCTCGACTCTGTGCTCGCGACAGTGCCGACGCCACGCTGATGGTCACCGGCCGCGCCGCCCTGCTGATGGCCCTCGCCGCCGCGACGCTCCCGCTGTGGCCGTCGCCGTGGCTGGGGCTGGCGGTGCTCGCCGGAGGCATCCTCGTACTGTCCACCGTGGACTTCATGCTCGCCGCCCCGCTCCGCGAGGTCGAGGTGAGCCGCGAGGGCGCGCGGACGGTTCGCTCGGGCGAGACCGCCACGGTTTCGCTGCGGGTGGCAAACCGCTCGCAGCGCGTGCTGCACGCCGACATCCGCGACGCCTGGGTCCCCTCGGCCGGCGCCACTCCCGCCACGCACGAGGTTGTGGTGGAGCCGGGCAGCGCGGTGACGCTGGAGACCTCGCTGACGCCGAGCCGCCGCGGCGACCGGCCGGCGGTGCGGCTGACCCTCCGCTCGTACGGACCGCTGCGCCTCGCCTTCCGCCAGCGCGCCGGCCGCCCCGCGACACCACAGTGGACACTCCGCGTGCTGCCGCGCTTCGACTCGCGGCGCTTCCTGCCCGAGAAGACGGCCCGCCTGCGCACGCTCGAGGGCTCGACGGTCACCCGGGGACGCGGGCAGGGCACCGAGTTCGACGCCCTCCGCGAGTACGTCATCGGCGACGACGTGCGCTCCATCGACTGGCGGGCCAGCGCACGCCGCTCCGACGTGCTCGTACGCACGTGGCGCCCGGAGCGCGACCGGCGCGTGGTGTGCGTACTCGACACCGGCCGCACCTCCGCGGTGCTGGCCGGCGCCGAACCCCGCCTCGACGCGGCCATCGACGCCGCACTCCTGCTCGCCGCACTGGCCCTACGCGCCGGTGACCAGGTCGACCTGCTGGCCGTCGACACCGCCGTACGCGCCACCGTCTCAGGCGGCCGCCACGTGCTGCTGCCCCGCCTGGTCAACGCGCTGGCGCCCCTCCAACCGTCCCTTGTGGAGACCGACTTCGAGCTGGTGGTAGGCGAGGTCCTCCGGCGCGAACGCAAGCGCGCGCTGGTCGTCCTCTTCACCGCCCTGGAGCCAGGCGCCCTGGGCGACGGCCTCCTGCCGGTCCTCCCCCGCCTGGCCACCCGCCACAAGGTGCTGGTCGCGGCCGTACACGACCCGCTACTCGCCGAAGCACAGGGCGACCCATACCTGGCCGCCGCCGCGCTCCGCACCCTCAACGAACGCGACCGCGTCCGCAACGCCCTGACCCGCCACGGCGTGGAGGTGCTCGACGCGCCGATCGACACCTTCGCCTCACGCGTCGCCGACACCTACCTGGCGCTCAAACAGGCCGGCAAACTCTAGGCGGCTGATATACCCCGGTCCGCGCCACCTGCGGACCGCATGCTCCCGCGGGCACCGCTCCGGCCGGCGGCTCGCCAGCGCTCGCCGAAACCCCGACCTCCGCTGCCACCCCCGCAGGCCAAGCGGGCAGGCGCAGGGGTTGTGCCACCGCGGAGGGTGAGGCCGCGGGAGCAACGGTCCGGACCACCGCGGACATCGCGGTAGCTCAAATCTGTCGAAATCGCCCCTTTGGGCGGCCGATTCCAGCCAGGCCGCGGCCAGCGGACGCATTGCTGCGCCCAGCTCCGGAAACTCCCGCGGCCGGATTCGCTACGTCGCCTGGGCGGCGCGTTCCCGCTCGCGCGCCCTGGCCGCGCTGCCGAGGATCACCACGTAGCCGAGGAAGGCCAGCCAGACCGCGGCGCCGATGCCGATGCGGAAAACGGCTGGCAGGGGCGACGGGGTGACGAATGCCTCGATCACGGCCGAGACCGCGAAGAGGCCGACGAGGCCGACTGCCACGAGCATGCCGTCGCGGGCGGCGTCGACCACGGCGCGGCCGCGGGTGCGGTTGGGGCCTGGCGCGATCCATGACCACCCGATGCGCAGGCCGACGCCGGCTGCCACGTAGATGCCGGTCAGCTCCAGCAGGCCGTGCGGCGTGATCAGGCTGAAGAAGAGGTCGCCGCGGCCGTAGGAGATCATCACGCCGCCGACCACGCCGATGTTGAGGGCGTTGTTCCACAGCAGCCAGAGGACGGGCACGATCAGGACGCCGGAGGCCAGGCACTGTGCGGCCAGCCAGGCGTTGTGTGTCCACAGGTGGAACGCGAAGGTTGGGGGCAGGAACTCCGTGTAGTAGCCGGCGAACTCGGACGCCACAAGGTCTTCTGCGGCGTCCTCGCCGATGAAGGCCGCAGCGCTCTCCGGGTGGCCGGCCACCCACCACATGAGAAAGCCGGTGAGCAGGGTGAACGACACCGCGACGCCGGACCACCACGGCCAGGCGCGGTAGACGGCGAGTGGGAAGCCCTCGGTGAAGTACCGGCCGACCTCCCGCCAGGAGAGGCGGCTGCCGCCGGTGATGGTGGCGCGGGCGGCGAGCACGAGCCGCGACAGTCGTGCCACGAGCGCCGGGTCGGGCGAGCGGCTGCGGACCACCGACAGGTGCGTGGCGGCCCGCTGGTAGAGCGCCACGAGCTCGTCCACCTCGGCCGCGCTCAGTCGCCGGCCGCGGGACAGTTGCTCCAGCCTCCGCCACTCGGCGTCGTGCTCGGCGACGTACGCGTCGAGGTCCACGCCCGACATGGTGTTCACTTGTCGGGTGAGCGCGCAAGTCCACGCCCCGTCGGGCGCCGCGGGCGTCCTCGTCAGTGGCGAGGCGGTCGAGGTCGAGGTACGCGTGGCCCGGGTCGGTTCCCGGGTCCTCGCGCTGCTGGTCGACATCGCCGTCCAGCTGATGCTCGCCGTCGCGCTGCTGGTCATCGCGGCGATGGTGCTGTCCACGGCGCCGGTGGTCGACGCGGCGTTGGAGGGGGCGCTGTTCACTCTCGGTGCGGTGCTCGTGCTCGTGGGTTATCCGACGCTCTGCGAGACGTTCAACGGCGGGCGCACCGTCGGCAAGCTCGCGGTCGGCCTCCGGGTCGTGCGGGACGACGGCGGGCCGGTGCGCTTCCGCCACGCGCTCACCCGCAGCCTCGTCGGCGTCGCGGTGGAGTGGCCGGGCCTCGTCCTGCCGCTGGTCACGTGGGTCGCCAGCCTCGCCACGATGCTGGCCAACCCGCGCGGCAAGCGCCTCGGCGACCTGGCGGCCGGCACGATGGTGATCCACGATCGCACGCCCGCCGCGTGGGGCTGGGTGCCGGGCATGCCGCCGCCGCTGGCCGGCTGGGCGTCCACACTCGACCTGACCGGGCTCGACGACGACCTCGCGCTTGCCGTGCGGCACTTCCTGGCCCGCGGCCACGGCCTGTCCGAGCCGGAGCGCAGCCGCCTCGGGCAGTCGCTCGCCGCCGAGATCCTGGCGCGCACCACACCGCCACCGCCGCCGGGCGTGCCGGGCTGGGCGTACCTCGCGGCCGTGCTCGCCGAGCGTCACCGCCGGGCAGCCCACCGCCTCGCCCGCGCCCGCGCGGCCACCGCGGCGCTCTGGCCGGGGCTCGCGGTGCCGTCCCGGCCGGCGACGCTGCTCACCCGGCCGCCGGTGCCGGTGCCGCCGGGCGCGCCGCACGAATGGCCGAGCCACGCCTGGCCGCGCCCGCCGTGGCTGGGTCCGACCGCCGAGCAGCCGGACTGGACCGGCATGCGCCGCCCGCCGGTCGCCAGCACGCTGCGCCAGGCAACGCCCGACTGAGCCTCAGCCGAAGAGCGCGCGCCCCCAGAAGTCGCCCTTTTCCCGCACGCCGGCCGGGCAGGCGAAAAGGCCACTGGAGACGTGCCGGATGTACTCGTTCATCACGTCGTTGCGGGCCAGCGCCATCTGCACGGGCACGAACTGCTTGTGCGGGTCCCTCTGGTACGAGATGAAGAACAGCCCCGCGTTGAGCCTGCCCAGCCCGTCCGAGCCGTCGACGAAGTTGTAGCCGCGCCGCAGCAGGCGGGCGCCGTTGTTGTGGTCCGGGTGGGCGAGCCGGACGTGCGCCACCTCCCCGATGGCGGGCGCGCCGTCGGCGCCCTTGACAGCGAAGTCCAGCTCGTCGAACTCGTCCTTGAGGCCCAGCGGCGCTCCCGTGCCCTTGGCCCGCCCGACGATCGCCTCCTGCTCCACGAGCGAGGTGCGGTCCCAGGTCTCGATGAGCATCCGGATCTTGCGGGTGACCGCGTACGAACCACCCTCCATCCAGGACGGTCCGTCACCCGGCTGCACCCACAGGTGTTCGCGGAGCAGCGCCTCCTCCTCGGCCTTGAGGTTGGCGGTGCCGTCCTTGAAGCCGAAGAGGTTGCGCGGCGTGGCCTGGCTGGTGGAGGTCGAGGAGGTACGCCCGAAGCCGAGCTGCGACCACCGCACGCTGACCGTGCCGAAGCCGATGCGGGCGAGGTTGCGGATCGCGTGCACGGCCACCTGCGGGTCGTTGGCGCACGCCTGGACGCACAGGTCGCCGCCGGAGATCTTCGCGTCCAGCGCGTCGCCGGGGAAGCGCGGCAGGTCGGCCAGCGCGGCCGGGCGCTGGGCCGCGAGTCCGAAGCGGTCGACGCCATCCGCGTTGCGGAAGAGCGAAGGACCGAAGCCGACCGTCAGCGTGAGCCCGGACGGCGGCAGCCCCAGCGCCTCACCCGTGTCGTCCGGCGGCGCCTCGGGGATGCCGTCGACCGCGCCGATCAGCCCCGCGTCCTTGCCCGCGGTCATCCGCGCGGCCGCCTCGGTCCACTCCCGCAGCATCTCGACCAGCCGGGCGCGGTCCTTCGTCACCACGTCGAACGCCACGAAGTGCAGCCGATCCTGCGCCGGCGTCACGATGCCGGCCTGCCGCTCCCCGTAGAAGTCGACCGCGCCCGACGTGCCCGCGGTGGCCGGGTGGTCCTCCCGCAGCAGCGCGGCGGCACCCGCGGCCGCACCCGCGCCGACCACCCCGAAGCCCGCGAGGGCGATGGCTCTACGCCGGTTCACCACGTCACCCCTCTCACTTGGCGACGACCGCGGCCACCTTGCTGATGGGCTCGGCCAGCGCGTTGATCGAGTCGGACAGTTCCTTCAGCTCATCCTGGGTGAGCTGGTTGTGCAGCTTCCAACCGTCACCGGCGCGGTGCTTGGACAGCGCGGTGTCGACGTTGGCGAACTCGGCGTCGAGCTGCTTGACCAGGTCGGGGGCCCGCTCCTCCAGCACCGGGCGGAGCGAGGCGATGGCCGCCTTGGAGCCTTCGACGTTCGCGTTGAAGTCCCACAGGTCGGTGTGCGAGTAGCGGTCCTCCTCGCCCGTGATCTTGCCGGTGGCCACCTCGTCGAGGAGTTCCTTGGCGCCGTTGGCGAGCTGGAGCGGGGAGAGCTTCTCGGCGTTCGCCTTGGCCACGATCTCGTTGATGTCGGTCATCAGCCGGTCGGCCATCGGGCCGGACTTGGAGATGTCACCGGTCTGCCACAGGTCCTTTTCGATCCGGTGGAACCCGGTGAACTCCATGCCCTCCTCGATGACCTCCTCGCGGCCGTCAATCTTGGGGTCGAGGTCGCCGAAGATCTCCGCGACCGGCTCGATCCGCTCCCAGTACGTGCGCGCCACCGGGAAGAGCTCCTTGGCTTTCGCGGCGTCGCCCGCCTTGACCGCGGTCACGAACTCCTGCGTCTTCTCCAGCAGCGCGGCGGTCTGGCTCTTCACGTACCGCTGGTAGCTCTCGGTGGCCGCCGCCAGCGCGGCGTCGGCGGTGAGCGGCGCGGCCGAGCCCTTGACCTTGAGCGCGCCGCGGATGCCCTTGCCCACCATGCCCGGCTTGCACGCCGTCTCGTACGTGCCGGCCGGCAGCTCGACGTGCAGCTCGCGGCTGAGGCCCGGCGCGATGTTCTCCACCTCGCCCATCACGCGGTCACCCTGGGCATACACGTAGAACTCGGTGACCTTGACGCCCTTGTTGGTGACCTTGAAGGTCACCGTCCCGGCGTCCACATCGGTCGTGGCGACCTCACACGCGCTGTCCGTGGCATTGACCGGAATCGGGCCGCCGGCGGCCGCGTCGCCACCCGACCCGGCGTCGTCGGAACAGGCCGCGAGCGCGCCGCCGGCCAGGACGCCGGCCGCGGCGAGGGCGAGGACTCTAGGGGTACGCATCGTGCGGTTCTCCTTGCGGTCAAGCTGCCTGCGACGCGGCGGGCGCCGGGCTGTCGGTGGTCGGCCTTGGCGGCGACGGCCGCCGCCGTCCGGGGATGAGGAAGAGCACCAGCACGGGTACCGCGTACGCGAGCCAGGCCACGACCTCCAGCACGGTGGGCGCCGGGGTGATGTTGAACATGCCGGCGAGCAGCGCGGCGTACCACGACGACGGGTCGAGCGTGCCGGTGATGTCGTACGCGAGGTTGTTGAGGCCGGGCAGGACGTCGGCCTCCTGGAAGTCGTGCACGCCGTACTTGAGGATGCCGGCCGCGACCAGCACCAGCAGCACGCCGGTCCAGGTGAAGAACTTGGTGAGGTTGATCCGGACGGCGCTGGCGTAGAGCAGCACACCGATCACGATGCTGGTGAGGATGCCGCCCAGGATCGCGAGGAGCGGACCTGTGTCGCTCTCGGCGCCCTGCACGGCGGCGAAGAAGAGCAGCGCCGTCTCCAGCCCTTCGCGCACGACGGCAAGCAGCGCGAACAGCGCCACCGCGAGCGGACCCACGGCTATCGCGCGGTCGAGCCCTTCGCGCAGCTCACCCGCGATCGACCGGGCGGCGCGGCGCATCCAGAAGATCATCCAGGTCACGAAGCAGACCGCCGCCACGGAGGTGATGGCCTCGAAGAGCTCCCGGTCGCGGTAGTCGGCGAGCAACGTGGTCCGCGTGTACGTCAGCAGGGCCCCGAAGCCGATGGAGAGCGCCACCGCCACGGTCACGCCGAGCGCCACCCACGGCAGCCGGTTGCGGCGGTCCGACTTGACCAGGAAGGCGATGAGGATGCTGACGACCAGCGTGGCCTCGAGCCCTTCGCGGAGGCCGATCAGGTACGTCGCGAACAGGGGGTTGTCGCCCATGGCGTAACTCCGGATCCTTAGGCGCCCCTAACTTAGGGCAGCCACACCTTCCCTCGTCTCGCCACCCCAAGTCAAGCCAGCACCATGTGACGCGCACCGCCCGACCAGGCACTTTGGACTCAATCAAGATCATTGCGTGTGGCGCCCACGCGTCGGAAGACCAGCGATGAAGCTTCGCCACGAAGCATTTGTGAATGAGAAGGCGACAGCATTACGACTCTTCGAGTCACGGACGCCTATCCGCCATCGACATTGACTCATCTTCGCGCAGGCACCGGCCGCCCACACTTCGACTACTCAGTGATTTCTACTCGCGCCGCATCCCGCCCCGGACTCATCGCTGCACGGCGCATCCTGGACACGATCGAGGTGGTCTTGTCAGGACCACCTCGAACTGTGGTAGCCGCTAAGCTGAGCGGTCGAACTCGCCGGCTCGGACGGAGCCGACGAAGTCCCGCCACGTCATGGCTTCGAACTGAAGAATCGGGCCCTCAGGGTCTTTGGAGTCACGCATGGCAATTCCGCCGGACGCCACGTAGGCCACCTCAACGCAGGCACCGTTCCCCGAGCTTCGCCGGCTCTTGAACCAGCGCAGCCCGTCGCCACTGAACGCAGGCAGCATTCTCCGGTACTTCCTCTCTCGGAATGTGAACTTCTAAATCAATTTTCGCCGCGCACAATCGCGCTGATGAAGTCGACCGACTTCTTCGGGTTGAGCGCGGCTGCCCGTAGCGCCTCGAAACTCATCCAATAGTTTCGAAGCTCGTCCGGCCGGCTGCGAAATACGCCGCCGGTCATGCCTTCGCTGTAGACCAGCGGAGAGTCTCCGTCGCGAGCGAATTCAAGAATGATGAACGCTCCGGCCAGAGCGCGATGGGCACCGGCCGCGAAAGGCAGCACCTGCACCGTGACCATCTTTCGCTCATTCGCCTCGACAAGGCTCGTCAGCTGGCGACGCATGACGTCCGGACCCCCGATTGGACGGCGCAGCACCGCTTCGTCGACGATGACCGACAGCTGCGGTGGCGGATCACGGGTGAGGACCGCTTGGCGCGCCATCCGGACAGCGACCCGTTGTCCGTGGACCTCGTCGTCCTCGTAGACGCCGTCGGCCTGGATCACCGCGCTGGCGTACTCGGCGGTCTGCAGAAGCCCCGGCACCACCTGGCACTCGTAGTTGTAGATGCCGACCGCTTCGGCTTCGAAGCCGATATACGTCTCGTAGGCGTTTGGCAGCACGTCACCGTACGCCTCCCACCACGCTCGCTGCCGGGACTGCCCCGCGAGCGCCCGGATTCGTGCTCGGGCGTCCTCAGCGACGGCGTACGCCTCGAGCAGCCGGTCCAGATCTTTTGGCCGGACACCCGTGTGGGCGGTCTCGATGCGGCTCAGCTTGGAGTCTGACCAGCCGAGCTCAGCTGCCACGTCCGCCACGGTGCGATCGGCGCGCAGGCGACGCAACTCTGCGCCCAACTGCCGCCGCAAGGTGGTCGGGCTTGGCTTCACTGCCATCGTGCATACCGTAACGCAAGTGGAGCAGCGAGGTTGCAACGAACATGCATCAGATGCACTTGCATCTGTGACCCGCACCATGCACCCTGGGATGTACGACGACAACGGAGTCGACGCGCAGCCACCAAGTCGGGGTCAAGACCGTGGGAGGCAGCCGTGCTGGACGAGCAGACGTTGGTCCCCGAGCTTCCTGAGCTGCCCTGGCAGTTGCGCCTCGGCTTGGTGTTCGTTGACGAAAAGCCGAGCCTCTTCGCCCTCTACCGGCGCGACGAGGACGGCGCAGGCGGGCGTGTGGTCGCCTGGCTGATGGTTCTCCCCGGCGACCACGCGGTGCTGATCCCGGTCGACGAGACACCGAGCCGCCCGATCGTGACGACGCTCCAGAGCGTGCAGCGGCGGTGGCTCCGATTGCTCGAGTCAGAACTTGTACAGGTTGTGGGCCCGCAGGCCCAACACATGCTCTGATCGAGGTCGCAGGGACTGGACGGCGGGCTGGTGGCGGCAAACACCGGCCCGCCGCTCCTTGTCCACGGGACGCCCCTTGCCAGTACCGTTGCCGGCGTGAAGGTGCTCCTGCCCTGGCTGGCCGTCCTCGCGGTGGTGCTGCTGCTCGACGCCCTGCATCTCGGTGTCCTGGCCACCGCCGTGGCCGTCACCTGGCTCGTCTACTGCGTGTGGACCTGGGTCCGCCCCGAAAGAGCAACCGGGCCGGCTGAAGATCCAGCCGACCCGGCAGCACGCCGAGTAGAAGCTCAGTACCGGTAGTGGTCCGACTTGAAGGGGCCGTCGACCGGCACGCCCAGGTACGAGGCCTGCTCCTTCGACAGCTCGGTCAGCCGGGCACCGAGCGCGTCGAGGTGGAGGCGGGCAACCTTCTCGTCCAGGTGCTTGGGCAGCGTGTACACGCCGATCGGGTACTGGTCGGTCTTCGAGTACAGCTCGATCTGCGCGATCGTCTGGTTGGAGAACGAGTTCGACATCACGAACGACGGGTGGCCGGTCGCGTTGCCGAGGTTCAGCAGGCGGCCTCGGACAGCACGATGATCGAGTGGCCGTCGGCGAAGCGCCACTCGTCGACCTGCGGCTTGATGTTGATCCGCTCGACGTCGTCACGCTTGGCGAGGCCGGCCATGTCGATCTCGTTGTCGAAGTGGCCGATGTTGCCGACGATCGCCTGGTGCTTCATCCGCGCCATGTGCTCGTTGGTGATCACGTCGAAGCAGCCGGTCGCGGTGATGAAGATGTCGGCCGTCTCCACCACGTCTTCGAGCGTCGCGACCTGGTAGCCGTCCATCGCCGCCTGCAGCGCGCAGATCGGGTCGATCTCGGTCACGATCACCCGCGCGCCCTGGCCGCGCAGCGACTCGGCGCAGCCCTTGCCCACGTCGCCGTACCCGCAGACGACCGCGACCTTGCCGCCGATCAGCACGTCCGTAGCGCGGTTGATGCCGTCGATGAGCGAGTGGCGGCAGCCGTACTTGTTGTCGAACTTGCTCTTGGTCACCGAGTCGTTGACGTTGATCGCCGGGAAGAGGAGGCTCCCGGCGGCCTGCATCTCGTACAGGCGGTGAACGCCGGTGGTGGTCTCCTCGGTCACGCCCTTGATTCCGGCGGCGACGCGGCTCCAGCGGCGGTTGTCCTCCGTGAGCGAGCGCTGGAGCACGCCGAGGATCACCGCGTACTCCTCGCTGTCCGCGGTCTCCGGCGACGGCACCGCGCCGGCCTGCTCGAACTCCGCGCCCTTGTGCACCAGCAGCGTGGCGTCACCACCGTCGTCCAGGATCATGTTGGGACCCTGGCCGTCCGGCCACAGCAGCACCTGCTCGGTGCACCACCAGTACTCGGCGAGGGTCTCGCCCTTCCACGCGTACACCGGGACGCCGGAAGGCGCGTCGGGCGTGCCGTCGGGTCCGACGACGATCGCCGCGGCGGCGTGGTCCTGGGTGGAGAAGATGTTGCAGGAGGCCCAGCGGACCTCCGCACCCAGCGCCACCAGCGTCTCGATGAGCACCGCGGTCTGGATCGTCATGTGCAGCGAGCCGGTGATGCGGGCACCCGCGAGGGGCTGGGCGTCGGCGTACTCCCGCCGCAGCGCCATCAGCCCGGGCATCTCGTGCTCCGCGAGCTGGATCTCCTTGCGACCGAACCCGGCCAACGACAGGTCCGCAACCTTGAAGTCGCCTTCGGCGACGGTGCGTGGGCGGGCCGAGGCCGACGCGTCCGGCGCCGGCAGAGTGCTGGTCATGAAAGCTCCTGTCGAACGCGTTCGTTGCAACGACCCCACACCATACGCGGGCGCTCTCGAAGGCATCTAGAAGCCTCGGACCGCCCGCCGTTTGACCCGGGTACCGGCACCGGGCACACAAATAGCGCGCGGGGCGGCGGGTCATGAGCGGGCTTTCCGCTCAACTCCCACCGCCCCGCGCATCCCCCCGGTTTGGTTCCCCGCGCGTGACTCGGACCTTCGTCGCGATAACGCTGCGTGGTCCCAACGTTACATTGCGCTATGGCGGTGTCAAGTGAATCAGGAAATTTCTTGATCTGTGCGTCTGTGCTGATGGCGCAAACGCCCAGCTTGGGGCCGAAACCGCCCACAAAAGCCAGGCCCACAGAGGGCTACAAGGTCGAACCTACGCCGGAACCGACGCGACGTACGCCTCTCCGGCGCCAAAGATTGTGAGCGCGCCGGAGCCGGCCGCCGCGAACGCCGCCTGTCCGGTCGCCAGCTCCACCGCGCCGGCGCCGTCGTCGACGGCCAGCTCGCCCGCCAGGCAGAGCACCACCCGCGGCCCCGTCACCGCCAGCTCCACGGCGCCGGCTGACGGGCGCACCCGGTGCAGCGTGAACTCGGCCGCAGGCGTGCGCCACGTGACGATCCCCGGGCTCACGGGCTCGGCGGGTACCACCGGGTCGGCCAGCACCTCGAAGCGCAGCACCCGCAGGAGCTCCGCGACGTCGACGTGCTTGGGCGTGAGGCCGCCGCGCAACACGTTGTCGCTGGCCGCCATGATCTCCACACCGGTCCCCTCGAGGTACGCGTGCAGGTTGCCGGCCGGCATCCAGATCGCCTCGCCGGGCGCGAGCGTGACGTGGTTGAGCAGCAGCGCCACCAGTACCCCCGGATCGCCGGGATAGGCGGCGGCGAGCCGGCGGACCAGGTCGGGCGCGTCGGGCGCCGCCGCGGCCTCCGCGACCACGGCGGAGGGCAATGCGATCAGGTCGGCCATCGCGGCGCGCAGGTCGCCGGCGGCGAGTGCGGCAAGGACCGGCTTGAGCGCGGGCGCGTCCAGAGTGGACAGCTCGGCCGCGGACGCCGCGGGGTCACGAAACCCGCACAGCGCCTCGAAATCCGACACCGCCACGAGCATCTCGGGCTTGTGGTACGCGTCGACGTAGCTGGGGTGTCCGGCCGCGAACCGCTCGCGGGCCTGCTCCGCGTCCGGGTGCGCCTGCAGCGACAGCGGCGCGGCCGCGGCGAGCAGCTTCATCAGGTACGGCAGGCGCGGCCCGAAGCGCGCCACGACCGCGCCGCCGAGCACCCGCTCGGGCTCGGCGGCGATCAGGTCGGTCAGGCTCGTCCCGTCGACCGTGGCCGGGTCGCCCGGGTGGGCGCCCAGCCACAGCTCGGCCTCCGGCCCCTCACTCGGCACCGGCCGCCCCTGGAGCCGCGCGATCGCGGTCCGCGAGCCCCAGGCGTACGGCCGGATGCGGCCGGTGAGGAGCCGCACGGTCAGCTCGCGACGGGTGCCGGCTCTGCCGGGACGTGGTAGATGTCCGGCTCCAGGTAGATCACCCGGGCGATCGGTACGGCTTCGCGGATGCGGGCCTCGGTGGAGTTGATGTGCCGGGCGATGTCCTCCGCCGTCTCGTGCTCGCGCACCGCGATCTTCGCCGCGACGAGCAGCTCCTCCGGGCCGAGGTGCAGGGTCTTCATGTGGATGATCCGCTCGACCTCGCGGCCCGCGACGATCGCCGCCTCGATCTTGGCTAGGTCTTCCGGCGTGGCGGCCTCGCCGAGGAGCAGGCTCTTGGTCTCCAGAGCCAGCACGATCGCGATGGTGACGAGCAGGATGCCGATCGCGGCGGTGCCGAGCGCGTCCCAGGTGCCGTCACCGGTGATCAGCGTCATCGAGACGCCGATGAGCGCGAAGATCAGGCCGACCAGCGCGCCGAGGTCTTCCAGCAGCACCACGGGCAGCTCAGGCGCCCGCGCGCGGCGCACGAAGTGCACCCAGGACGCCTTGCCACGCACGTGGTTGGACTCGACGATCGCCGTACGGAACGAGAACGACTCCATGATGATGGCCGCCGAGAGCACGACGATCGGCACCCACTGCCAGCTGTCGATGCCCTCGTCGCGGTGGCCCCACTTGTGGTACGCCTCGTACAGCGCGAAGCAGCCACCGAGGCTGAAGAGCACGATCGACACGATGAACGCGTAGATGTAGCGCTCGCGGCCGAAGCCGAAGGGGTGCTGCGGGGTGGCCTCGCGCTTTGCCCGGCGTCCGCCGAGCAGGAGCAGCGCCTGGTTGCCGGAGTCGGCCACGGAGTGGATCGACTCGGCCAGCATCGACGACGACTGGGTCAGCAGCCACGCGATGAACTTGGTGACCGCGATGCCCAGGTTGGCCAGCAGCGCGGCGATGATCGCCCTGGTGCCGCCGGAGGTGCTCATGCCCGCCCTCGCTTCGCTGCGGGCGGACATGAGGCACAGAAAACGCTGCGCCTGATGATTCGCTCGCTCATGGGTTGCTCAGCTCCTTCATCTCGGTGACGGCCGGCACGGCCATGGGGTCGAGGCCGTGCGCGAGAGCGAGGTAGATCGAGGCGAAGTCGGGGACGGCCACCAGCGAGGCGAGCCGCTCCAGCGGGGAGCCACCCTCGGCCGTGACCACGTCGCAGCGGACGCCGCGGCGCTCGGCCAGCGTCTGAATCGCGTCGGCCCGCCTCTCTTCGACCGCGACCGGCTCGTCGGCCTCCTCCTCGTTGGCGAGGCCGCCGTCGCGGAGCAGCACGACCCGCAGGCGGGTCGCGTCCTGCTCCTCCTCCGGGTCGGCGAAGATGTCGCGGGACGACTCGACGAGCCCGCCGAAGACGCCGTCCAGCAGGCCCACGCGGCCTCGGCCGGCCTCGCCGAGCGCGCCGGCGACCACGGGGTAGCGGGCGTTCGCCGAGATCGTGTCGGCGAAGCGCCGGGCGGCCACGGCGGCCAGCGGCGAGGAGCCCCACACGATCGGCACCGAGCCGGCAAGGCCGAGCGCGAGCGACTTGGCGGGGTTGACGAACGACTCGGCCGTCGGGCGGCAGCGGTCGGCGTCCGCGTCGAGCCGGGCCGCGGTCTCGGCCAGGTCCGCCTCGTTGACCTTGACCAGCCCGAAGCTACGGGCGGCGAGCAGCACCGGGACGGTCAGTGCCCACAGGCTCGCGCGGGCGGGCGCGCGCCGCGGCACCGGGATGAACGGCGCCCGCGCGCTCTCGGCCACCGACTGCAACAGCGAGTCGGGCGCGCCGACGGCGACCAGGCGGGCACCCCGGCGGGAGGCGGCCTCGGCGGCGCCGAGCGCCTCGGGGCTGCGGCCGGAGGCGCTGACCGCGATCACCACGTCGGCGGCGCCGACCCAGCCGGGCACGCCGGCGCTGCGGTGCGCGATCACGGGTACGGGGCAGCGTGGACCGGCGACCGTCGCCAGGATCTCGCCGGTGCGGCCGGCGGTGCCGATGCCGGCGATCACGACGGCGCGGGGGCGGCCCTCGTCGCTCAGCACGGCGAGATTGGCCTCCGCGGCGAGGGCGGCCGACTCGCGGACCTGGGCACCGGCGGAAGCGGTGGCCCGCAGCATGCCGCCCGGGTCGTTTTCCGCCATCCCGGCCGGATCGTCCAGCAGGGCTTCGTCGACAGTGCGCCGGCCGCGCACGCTAGCGCTCATTTCTCGCCCTCAGGGTTGCGAGCCTCGTCCAGCAGCAGCACCGGGATACCGTCGCGCACCTCGAAGATCCGCCCGCACTCGGTGCAGGTCAGGGTCTCGGCGGCGGCGTCGTACTCCAGCGGTGCGTGATGCGTGTCCGGGCACGCGAGGATCTCCAGCAACTGCGTGTCCAGCGACACCGGACGCTCCTTCCAAGCACTGTGGTCCCGCGTTGGTCGCTGGCCCGCGACCAACGCCGATCCATCGGGACGCTGCGATGATCCTAAACGTCGCCGGGTAGTGCGGCCGGCAGCGTGGTGAGCAGCCGCTCCACGTACTCGGCGGTGTCCTGCCAGCGGGTTACCGCCACGCACCGGATACCCATCGCCTTGACGGGATAGTCGTTGCCACCCTCGTCGAGGCGGTCGCCGACGAACAGCACCTCGTCGGTGGACAGCTCGAGGTGCTGCATGAGCCGGCCCATCCCGTACGCCTTGTCGACGCCCTTCTTGGTCACGTCGACCGACGTCGAACCGCCGCTGCGCACCTCCAGGTCGGGCAGGCGGGCGGCCGCGTAGTCGCGCAGCGCCGCCTTCTTGGCGCCGTCCGGGTCCCACGAGTACTTGGCGTCGACCGGCGCACGCTGCCCCAGCGCCGAGAACGTGACCTGGCTGCCGCGGTCTTCGATGATCTCGCCCCACGGCTCGGGCTCCCAGATGCCGAGCGCCTTCGCCCCCTCGACCAGCACCGACACGATGCGGTCCTTGGCCTCTTCGGTGAGATCCTCGGCGTACACCAGGCCCCAGTCGCCGTCGATCCAGCGGTAGTAGCGGGTGCCGCAGGTGGGCATCAGGTGCAGCCGCTCACGCACGCCCGTGTCGAGGTCCAGATGGCGCAGCACCTGGGTATCGAACTGCTCGAACCGTCCGCCCGAGATGACGCACACGTCGACCTGGGCCAGCAGCTGGGCGAGAAGCTTCGCCATGCGGTCGTCGATTTGAGACTTCGACACGGCGAGTGTGTCGTCGAGGTCGAACGCCACGACTCGAATGTCTCCCGCCAACAGAAGCCTCCCACGCGACTACGATCGAAACCGCTTCCCAACTTCCCGAGAGGATACGTCGTGTCCGATACTGCCCGGCTTCACCCTCGCGCCGGTAGCGTTGCCGAGCCCGGCGATCTCGTCGACGTGCCCCACCTCGTGTCCGCCTATTACACGGGGAAGCCGGACGTGTCGGAGGCCGGGCAGCGGGTCGCCTTCGGCACCTCGGGACATCGGGGGTCCAGCCTCAAGCTCGCGTTCAACGAGGACCACGTGGTCGCGATGAGCCAGGCCATCTGCGAGTACCGGGCCGAGCACGGCATCGACGGCCCCCTCTACCTGGCACGCGACACGCACGCGCTCTCCGAGCCCGCGATGCTGTCGGCGCTGGAGGTCTTCGCGGCAAACGGCGTGCGGGTGCGGCTGGACAGCCGCGACGGTTACACGCCGACGCCGGCCGTGTCGCACGCGATCCTCACGTACAACCGGGGTCGGACGAGCGGGCTGGCCGACGGTGTGGTCGTCACTCCGTCACACAACCCGCCGGCGGACGGCGGCTTCAAGTACAACCCGCCGTCGGGCGGTCCGGCCGGCACCGACGTCACCAAGGTGATCGAGGACCGGGCGAACGCGCTGCTGGAGAGCGGGCTCAAGGAGGTCCGGCGGGTCACCGTCGCGCGGGCGCGGGCGGCCGGGACGACCGAGGGGTACGACTTCTGCGGCACGTACGTCGCCGACCTGCCAAGCGTGGTCGACCTTGACGCGATCCGCGCGGCCGGCGTGCGGATCGGCGCCGACCCGCTGGGCGGCGCGAGCGTCGCGTACTGGGACGAGATCGCCAGCCGCCACGACCTCGACCTGACGGTGGTCAACCCTCTGGTGGACCCGACGTGGCGGTTCATGACGCTGGACTGGGACGGGAAGATCCGGATGGACTGCTCGTCCCCCTATGCGATGGCGTCGCTTATCGAGCAGCGCACCGCGTACCAGGTGGCCACCGGAAACGACGCGGACGCCGACCGCCACGGCATCGTCACCCCCGACGGCGGCCTGATGAACCCCAACCACTACCTGGCCGTCGCGATCGACTACCTCTACCGCAACCGGCCGGAGTGGGCCGCGGACGCCTCCGTGGGCAAGACGCTTGTCTCCTCCTCGATGATCGACCGCGTGGCCGCCGACCTCGGCCGCCGGCTGATGGAGGTGCCGGTCGGCTTCAAGTGGTTTGTCGACGGCCTGGTCGACGGCAGCGTGGGCTTCGGCGGCGAGGAGAGCGCGGGCGCCTCGTTCCTGCGGCGCGACGGCTCGGTGTGGACCACCGACAAGGACGGCATCATCCTCTGCCTGCTGGCCTCCGAGATCATCGCGGTCACCGGCCGGTCGCCGAGCGAGCGGTACGCGGAGCTGACCGAGCGGTTCGGCGCCCCGGCGTACGCCCGGATCGACGCGCCGGCCAGCCGCGAGGAGAAGGCCGTGCTGTCCAAGCTCTCCGCAGACCAGGTGACGGCGAGCGACCTGGCCGGCGACCCGATCACCGCCGTCCTCTCGCACGCGCCCGGCAACAACGCGGCGATCGGCGGCGTGAAGATCGTGACGGAGTCCGGCTGGCTGGCCGCCCGCCCCTCCGGCACCGAAGACGTCTACAAGCTCTACGCCGAGTCCTTCAAGGGCGACGACCACCTGGCCCAGCTCCAGGAGGAGGGCCAGGCGCTCGTCTCGTCCGCCCTGAAGAGCTGATCCATTTCATTTTCCGAGCTACCGCGGTGGCCCCCTTTCTTGATCTTGATCTTTAGAGGTCGACGCCGGTGAGGACCATGACGCGCGGTTCGGTGTAGTCGTCCATGGCGCTGCGGAGCCCTTCGCGGCCGACGCCGCTGCCCTTGAGGCCGCCGTAGGGCATCTGGTCGGCGCGGAACGACGGCACGTCGCCGATGATGACGCCGCCCACCTCGAGCGTGCGGTGGGCGGTGAAGGCCGTCTGCAGGTTGTGCGTGAAGATGCCGGCCTGCAGGCCGAACGCGGAGTCGTTGATCGCGGCGAAGCCGGCGGCGTCGTCGGTCACCCGGGCCACGGCGAGCACCGGGCCGAAGACCTCCTCGGTGACCACCTTGGCGCCGGCCGGTACGCCGGTCAGCACGGTGGGCGGGAAGGTGGCGCCGTCGCGCCGGCCGCCGGCGGCGAGGGTGGCGCCCGCGGCCACGGCCTCGTCGACCCAGGCTTCCACCCGCTTGGCGGCGTCTTCGTTGATCATCGGGCCGACGTCGACGGACTCGTCGGAGGGGTCGCCGGTCTTCAGGGCCTCCACGGCCGCTACAAGGCGGGGGACGAAGGCGTCCTCGAGGTACTCGTGCACGAAGACGCGCTGTACCGCGATGCAGCTCTGCCCGGCCTGGTAGTTGGAGAAGAGCGCGACCCGCTGCGCGGCCCAGTCCAGGTCCTCGATCGATGACCAATCGCCGCAGACAAGGGCCGCCGCGTTGCCGCCCAGTTCCAGCGTCACGTGCTTGTACGGCACGCGGTCGCGGATGGCGTACCCCACCGGGCCCGAGCCGGTGAACGACACGACCGGCAGCCGCGGGTCCTCGACCAGCGCGCCGGCCCGGTCGTTGGGCACGGGCAGCACCGAGAACATGCCCGCCGGCAGGTCCGTCTCAGCCAGGAGCGAACCCAGCAGCAGCGCGGTCAGCGGGGTGGCCGGGGCCGGCTTGAGGATGATCGGCGCGCCGACGGCGAGGGCCGGTGCGACCTTGTGGGCGACGAGGTTGAGCGGGAAGTTGAACGGGCTGATGCCGAGCACCGGTCCCCGCGCGAAGCGGCGCACCACCGCGACCCGGCCCGCGGCCGCCGGGTCCGTGTCCAGGCGCTGCAGTTCACCGGCGAACCGGCGCGCCTCCTCGGCGGCCCACCGAAACGTGGAGACGCCGCGGCCCACCTCGGCCCGTGCCCACTTGAGCGGTTTGCCGTTTTCCGCAGTAATCAGCTGTGCCACCTCGTCGGCCCGCTCGGCGAGGCGGCGGGAGACGTGGTCCAGCGCCGCGGCGCGCGC